>NZ_JBQUZA010000006.1:0-176661 GCF_056314085.1 Methylophilus sp. DMC14
GCAGAGCAAATATGGCTGGCTCTAACCCATAATTCAAGCGGGACGCCTAACGGCGCCCCTTAATTCAAACGTTAGGCCCACACAAACAACCGCTTAGCTATTCGAATACAAGCGAGTACCAGCCACACATCATGGCCCGAAACATTGAAATCAAAGCGCATATCGAAAGCGTTGAGTCGTTGTTGCCTAAGGTTGCAGCGATTGCAAACGAAGGCCCAATCGAGATAATTCAAGACGACACGTTCTTCACTTGCGAGAACGGAAGAATGAAGTTGCGCGCCTTCTCAGAAGAGAAAGGTGAGCTCATTTTCTATCGGCGAGCGAACCAACAAGGACCCAAAGAGTCGTTCTATGTTCTTTCGCCAACATCGTCTCCCGGAACACTTCGCGAAGCTCTATCGCATGCCTATGGGCAAGTGGGGCGAGTAGGGAAGGTCCGTACATTATTCATAATCGGTCGCACACGAGTGCACCTCGATCAAGTAAAGCATTTGGGCCACTTTCTTGAGCTGGAAGTTATTCTCCAAGATGATGAGTCGCCAGAAATTGGCATTCAAGAGGCTCACGATCTTATGGCCAAGCTAGGTGTCAAGCCATCCCAGCTCATCGAGGGCGCCTATGTTGATTTGCTATCGCAACGAGGTTTATAGGTTCAAAATACCGGTGAAATACATGCAAAACCCCATTCGCACACACCGCTGGCCTAACTGGTTGTTCAAGCTGACGCCAACCTTGCGGTTGGTTCCCTCCAGTCGCTGCGCTCCTTACGGCGCAGCTTAACGAGGGCGTTAGGCCTCTGGCTGGCGCATCTATCTAGGCCCATTGCGCGTAGCTCCAGGTCGGGTGTAGTGGCTCAAGCCGCAGCACAAGCAGCCCGCAGTCATGGCGTTGCCATCACTGCTTGGCTTCTGGCAAACTCTCTGGCAATGCAATAACAAGGGTGGGGTGCTTCAATGCCAAGCATCTGTCTAGCAAACATGGTTTGTGGCGGCTCCACGCTCTTCCACTGCGCGCCGCAGCCTAACTGTGCGGTCAAGCGGACGCCAACACTGGCCATGGCCAGTGTTGGTGCCCTACGCACCTTCGGTGCTCCGGCGCCGCTTACCTTGAGCGTTAGCCTATTGTCATGCTTAACAAGAATCCCCGCAAATTTGAGCGTGTATGGTATTTGTTAAACATGCTGGCTTTTATTGCATATTTTATTTTGCTTTATCTTTAGAACCTGCGGATAGAGCCACGCCTGTATCCGGTGCAAATGCGGTTTATCTCGCCACATTGGTTTTTTCTTTTTTAGGGTTATTTATTTACTCTGAGCGAATCCCAAGAAGATACAAGTCTGGATATATTACGAGAGAGGAATATCCCTACGGGTATTGGTTTTTATTAATAGTACTATTTTCGGTAGGCTTTAGTTTGCTATTACGCTATTAGTAATAGTGGGCTAACCCAGCAGTCAAGCGGGACTGGCGATAAGATTCTTTTATGAGAAAATTATTAATAACGAGGGTTGAGCCACCATTGTCGCCAGCCCCTTACTTCAAACGTTAGAGCTTATGAGAAAAATAATTACGCTAACCTTGCTATTAAGTTTTTCGCTATCAGCATTTGCAGATGATCCTAATTTTGCATCTGATAAGGGCACAATTACTGCATCCGATATTCCAAAAGATGCTCCAAAATTTGAAGATTATTTAGTTAAAGAAATCTTTCAAGGCAAACCTGCTTTACCAAAAGTGAATACAAGCCCTGAATTTAGAAATATGAGAACCAAAATCAGGGAAGGAGCAAAAGCAGGAGTAAATTTTGCGGGGCACTACAACCTGATCTTTGTTGGCTGCGGTGCTGGTGCCGTTTGTTTGTCTGCGATTGCCGACGTAAAAACAGGTGATTTATATAGCTCTGATCTATTAGGGTCTATTGAGAATTTCAATATCGCACCAGATGTTGAAGAGCATTTAATTGAATATCGAAAAGATAGTCGGTTAATAAGAGTAATTGGTTTAATTAACGAAGACCAAAACTTAAGAGGTGTGTCATATTTTGTTTGGGAAAATAACAAATTTAAGAGGGTTAAGTTTGTTCACCATCCAAGTGAACATGCTAAGCTCTAACCCATCATTCAAGCGGGACACGCTAAAGCGTGCCCCTTAATTCAAACTACAAAGGCTTCCCCATTTTAAGCAATAGCTATCTGCAATGTTTTTGTGTGTTTTAAGTTTTTCAACGCATAAGTACCTTTTGCTGTAGCCAGTGTTAAGCGAGAAGGTGAAGGACTGCGGTACTACAACCGGTCATATTGGGCATGATTGGCCCGGACCCTGGTGAAAGACGCGCGTCGGGGCCTCATTCGTTAGTCGGGAATTATCATGCTCCCCTAGAATTAATCAGGCTCCCCGGCGCGAGCTCAACCCGCTACACATCAAGGCCTGGCAGTTCAGCTGCGATTCTGAACAGCTTCCCGTTTGCTCTATTAATTAAAAATTAGTAAAGTCTCTTACAATCACTTGTGAAACCAACACAACAATTATTGAGCACCTAAATATGAATCTGCCCGTAAAAACAAAACAATATATCGCCTTTGTCTCATTTTCTTTTTGGATACTGGCAATTCCAGGTTGCACTTCCCAGTCGTGGTATGAAGGGGTAAAGCGCGGCGCTGAGAATAATTGCCGCAATCAGCCGCCGAGTGAGGTTGACCGTTGTTTAGAGAATTTGAACAAGAAAACCTATGAAGAGTATGAAAAAGAGCGCTCTAATCAAAAATAGCTGGCTTGTCGCAGCGCTCCGGTTAGGTTCTGTCTAAGGGCGCCGTGGGTACACTTTAGAGTCCAGACTTCTTTCCAAGACGTTATGCAGCTGTTCGTCAATTTGATGCGCCGTTTGGTAATGTGGCCGTTTCGGAGGAGAGATTTTTCAGCCATTGCCAATATCGGGCCTCAAGAGTTTGACTGTGTTTTGCCCCAGCTTGAGCAGACGGGCTGGAAAATTTATGCGCGTTACGGAGGCTTTGATGCGGGCATTGATTACGACTGCATCCGCTTAAAACGGGCTGGCATAAAGCTAAAATGTGAGTGGGATCCTTATGATGAATGGCGCATTGAGGGGCCGGTAGAGGTCATTGAAGCAATTGCAATTCAGTTTGATCTTCTCGCAATATCTGAGTGAGGCGGGGCAATATGAAATCGGGTTGCGGAAAAAGTCATCAACTAGTGGCTGCGGATCGCGCCAGAGTATAAGGGGCGTATGGCGGTTTCAACATTTCAAGCGATCAAGTTGGCGATTGTGAGTGTCACGGGCCTTTCAAAAGACGCATTGCATATCTACGTTGGGTTGATGGTATTTTTTGCTGCGATGTGCATTTTTCGCAGGCAGGTGCATCGTTTTATGCCCTTACTCGCTGTGTTTATCGTGGCCTGGTGTGGTGAAGTGCTAGATATGCGGGATGACCTACATAGCTTGGGATATTGGCGCTGGGACGCCAGTTTGCATGATGTGATCAATACGCTCTTTTGGCCGTTTGTAATTGCGCTGTTAATGCGCAAAGGTTGGTTATTTAAACCGCAACCTTAGTTAGAAACTTACGCGGGTTTGATCGTGAGTTCGAAAAATCCCTGCTGGACGCGTGCAAGTATAGCCTTTACCATGAGCATCAATGTATTGCGTTAAGGCAGAAAGGATACACGTGGCCATTCAGTTTTTACCCATTCTTAAAGCCGTTGCGCCTTACTTGGCACAGGTGGCAACGGCTGCCATTCCGGCGTTTACTGCCAAGCCTGAGGCGGAAAAGGTTGATCCTGTATTGACCAAGCAGATTGAGGAGTTACAGACAGCAACGGTGCAGAATGCCGAGTCTATTCACTTGCTGGCAGAAAAAATGCAGCAGGCCATCCTCGCTCTGGAAGACGCCGCTGAGGAGGCCAGAACACAGGTGGCGACATACAAGACCATGTTGTTTTTGTCGTTGGGGTTATCTGCGACAACAACGATCGCGATGATCTATTTACTGGTTAGATAGCGAAAGGGGCTGAAATGTCAACTCTCCAGGTCACTGAAATCAAGGCGTTTGTGCCTAGCAAAGACTTTGCGTTATCCAAGCAGTTTTATCTTGATTTAGGCTTCAAGATGGCTTCTGAGGGTGGCGGAGTAGCTTATTTTCACTTTGAGCATGTGAGTTTTTTGTTGCAGGATTTTTGTGCAGAAAATCTGGCAGAAAACTTTATGATGCATTTGCTGGTCCCGGATGTGGATGCCTGGTGGCAGCAGATTGAGCAAACGGGCATCGTGCAAAAATATGGCATCAAGCTCTGGCCGATACAGTTGCAGCCATGGGGGATGCGCGATTTTTGTCTGACAGATCCTTCCGGCGTGTTGTGGCGCATCGGCCAGAATGTGGATTAAGTCGCTTTAAGTTTATATAGGACGGGGAGGGCGTCAATGACGGGGGATTGGTTTTTCTGGGCAGCGCTGTCAGCCTGTTTTGCCGCCTTGACGGCGATTTTTGCCAAGGTCGGTATTCAGGGCATAGACTCAGACTTTGCAACGTTGATTCGTACCGTGCTGATTACGCTGGTGCTGGCGCCCTTTGTCTGGCTGGCCGGAAAGTGGAGTAACCCCTTGAGTTTGCCGGGCCGTGCCTGGCTATTTTTGAGCTTGTCAGCACTGGCGACGGGCGCTTCCTGGCTGTGTTACTTCCGTGCCCTGCAATTGGGTGATGCGTCGAAAGTGGCACCGGTGGATAAATTCAGTCTGGTGCTGGTTGCACTATTTGCCTGTCTGTTTTTGGGTGAGCGCTTGTCTTTGCGCGAGTGGTTGGGCTTAGCACTGGTTGCCGCAGGCGTGTTGCTGCTAGCCCTGAAGCGTTAGTTGTACCCAGGGCTGATAGCCCCAAATGGCTATTGCTTGCGCTGTGAATTTATTGATAAATGCATGCGGTGATCACGGCGAATGAAGCTTTTTATGCTTGATGACGTGATGCCTAGCCAACAAACCAGCGTTGAAAGTATTCAGCATGCCATCTTCACTGTCCTTTTACCGTGCTTTTGCCGTCACCCTGGCCTTAGGGTTGGCTGGATGTTGTACGCCTAAGCCGACCAGCATTACCCAGCCTATCCCCCTCAAATCTGCCGCGGAATCCAGTGTGGCTTTGCATGTGGTTGGTGTTTACCAAGGCACATTGCCGCCAGAGGCAGACCAGCGACCTTGGTGGGCGCAATGTCAGGCAGCCAGGGCGGCAGCGGGCAAGTTGGGGCCACTTGTGCCAGGCGAATGCGATGCGTTTTTACTGGCGGGTCGTGATCAGCGCATAGTCACTGTAAATATCACTGACGATAGCAAACCCATGATTCTGGGTCTGATGGCTTATGAGCCTGTCACCTGGCATATTCAGCTGGCGCCGGGTGTGGTGATTCAGAAAGTCATCCTGGGGGCTTATCACACGCAACGTATCGTCGGGCTGGATGAGGTGCAGGTGGACGTATACAGCTATGACAATATTGCTTGCCCGCGCTGCATTCAAAAAGGGCACGCGCTTTATTCCTACGAACATGTCCCGCTGGAAATGGAGTTAGTGGCAGGCATGCGGGCGACTTCGTTTCAGGGCAATTATATGGGCGGCACTTACCAGATTTTTAAAGGCATGCAGTAGTCTATCCGTGCAGCCCACTTTACAATGCTGGCTTTAAGTATTTGGGATTGGGTGACGCTGTGTTGCGAGGTTTAATTTACGGGTTAACCATTTTGCATTTAGGTCCAGGCTTTGCCTTTGCCGTGGTTGCATTTGGGTGCGATGCGTCTTTTGCCGCCTTGCAGGGGGTTTGCCAGCAGGACGCATTTGCCGCCTTTATTCAGCTCACCTTGATCGCTTGGGGCGTACTGATCGCCGGACTATTGCTTAAAATTTATATCACAAATTACTTTAATAAAAATAAATAACACATTGTTTAAAAGTAACTTTTAATTTTATTTTTAAACTTTTTTAGCAAAGGCTACTCGAAAAAATAAACTAATAGGGAGCCTTCATTGCATTATTCACTCAAAAGCGCGTGCCGTGCCTCGCGCGTATCTTTGATTCATTTTTTCTTTGTTTTGTTAGTGTCGGGTTGGTTGGGCCAGGTGCAGGCAGACGATGCGACAGTGCCCAAGTTATTGCTCTCTGGCAGTGATGCTGCCCAAGCAGATAAAGAGGCAAAGCAGGAGCCGGAGACACCAAAGATTGTGTCCGTGTTTGGGACGCAAGCCCTCAAAGAGTATAAATTACCGTTTGAGGATCAGTACCCGACGGGCCCGTTTGAGCGCCTGGATAAAAAACTATTCCTGTTTATCAGCAAGTGTGGCGAGGTTTATTTTGTTCGCCAGAATGAAACCATGGAGCTGGTGAAGCCGGGCAAGCCGCTGGCGAAGTTTATTCCGGGTGAAGAAACTTCTGCCGATGAAAGTAGCAGTAAATCGCTGGTGTATTGCCGTGAACTGTCGGGTGTCAAGGATTCATTACTGGTGGGTAAGACACTGTATGTGGCTTATACCGCCTGGGATCAGGCCAATAACGGCGTACGACTGGCTGTCAGCGAATTTGAGGTCGACGTAGAGAACAGCGAAGTCAGTTTTAACCGCGAAATTTATATTAGCCGGCCGGCGATGAAAGAGCCAATACTCGGGCATCAGGTGGGTGGCAAACTGGCGCTGGGCGAAAACGAGCGGACCTTGTACCTGAGCATAGGCGATTTTTCCAAACCCGACCGTGTGCAAGACAAGACCACCTCGGTTGGCAAGGTGATTCGTATAGACTTGCAGCGCTTGAATGCAGAGGTGTATGCCAGTGGTTTCCGCTCCCCCTCTGGCGGCTTGTATTTTGACCGCGACAGCAATGAGTTATGGTTGACGGATCATGGCCCCAGGGGCGGCGACGAAATCAACCTGATCAAACGCGGCAAAAATTATGGCTGGCCGATTGTCAGTTATGGCACTATTTACGAGCGCGACGGTATGAGTGGCTATTATGGCAACAAGTTTAATAGCCACGAAGGCTACGAAAAACCGGCCATGACGTTTGTGCCTTCCATAGGCATCGGCCCGCTAGTGAAGTATCCGGCCACTGGCCGCAATGATTTTTGGGACCATGATTTGTTTGTGGCTGGCATGGGTAATACTACGCTGTATCGCGTGCGCAAAGAGGGCACGACTCTGGTGTATGCCGAACCTGTGTTAAGTGGTTACCGGATTCGTGCCATCCAAATTGACCAGAATGGGACGTTTTATCTTAAAACCGACCACAATCAATTACTGATTTCCGAGCAGGAGCCGCCTGAGTCCAAATAGCACGGACCAGGGAAACCAGGAGGGGCGAAAATGATAGCGGTGACGAGCTATAAACATCGTGGGTGCTATGCAGTGGATGGTGAGGTGAGCGCATGTTCAAATCAGCGCTCATGATTACGGCCATGATAGGTGCCCTGTTGGCAGTTGGCTTTGAGCTATATGCTGCGCGCGGATTTGCTTTTTTGGAAAGCGCGAGCGGTTTGCTGATCACTTTATGGACGATAATCCCTTATCTGACGCTGCATGCAGGCTATTATTTTTTTGAGCATCCGCGCATACAAAAACAATGGTTGAGCTTTAGCGTGATTGAAGTGGCTGTCGTCGCCTGGCTATATTTCCAGACTGTGGTCATGTATCCCGATGCGCAGGGCGGCCTGATTTTCCTGTTTTTGCCCGTCTGGCAGGGGACACTAAATATGCTGGTTGGCATGCTGCTGTACTGGCGTCAATCGCGCTTAAATCGGCTGCCTTAACCCGGTATCTTTTCATTCAGTGCGCAATTTCCTGCCCTATGCCTAAATTTATCGTGGATTGTTTGCGCTATCTGTGGGCCGCACCTAATACCGTACTTGGATTGCTCTTTGCCAGCCTGCTCATGCTGACGGGCGCGCGAATGCAACAAGTGGCGGGCGTGCTGGAAGTCTCTGGCGGTTGGCTGGCCAGCCGCTTGGCCCGGTATAGCGGCTTTGCTGCGATAACATTCGGTCACGTGGTGCTTGGCTATTCCGCGCATGCTTTGCAGCAGTTGCGCGTACATGAGCATACGCATGTGCGGCAAGCTGAATGCTGGGGCCTGTTTTTTATTCCGGCCTATTTGTTGGCTGGACTGTGGCAGCTTTTACGTGGGCGCCATGTCTATCACGATCATCCGTTTGAAAAGGCAGCTGTGGCCGCTGAATGCCGTCACTTTAAGCGCTTGCCGCAGGCAGTCATCACGAATGGGCAATAAAAAAACGCCAGCAGACTGGCGTTTTTTAGGGGATGGAAGGCGCTTAATACAAGCTTTCCCAGAATTTCCACCAGACTTTTTCTTCTTCCTGAACCTTACCGGCAATCATAGGATTATCAGGATAGTTGGTTTTTAAAACACGCAGCGCTTCATTTTTCAGGTCTGTCATGTCCATGGCATCGTAAGCACTGATTTCCATGACCAGCGCATCTTCGATGGAGCTGGAATTGGGATAGGTCTCAAGCACATAGCGAGCACGGTTGAGTGCGGCCACATAGGCTTTGCGTTGCATGTAATAACGCGCGACATGCATTTCGTGCAGTGCCAGTGTGTTGACCAGGTAAATCATGCGCTGAGTGGCGTCGTTTTTATAGCGGCTGGTAGGGAACCGTTCAACCAGTTCTTTAAAAGCGTTAAACGAAATACGCAGAGTTTTGGGGTCGCGGTCGTTAATTTCTTGCTTGGTATATTTTTCAATGACGCCGCGCTCGTTAAAGGTGGCCAGGCCCTTGAGATAGTAGGCGTAATCGAGGTTGGGGTGATTAGGGTGGAGCTTGATAAAGCGGTCTATCGCAGACAGGCAAAGAATCGGTTCTGATTTTTTGTAGTAGGCATAAGCAACTTCGAGTTGGGACTGTGTCGCATACGCACCATGCGGATAACGTGCCTCCAGCTTCTGGAAGTACTCAATCGCCTTGTCATAGTTACGGTCAACCATTTTTTCCTGGCCCGTGGCATAAAGGCGTTGTTCGCTCCAGCCTTTGGTTTCGTCAGGGGGATTCGGATTGCCGAAAATGGCACAGGCACTCAAGGCCAGCGCGCCAATCAAAATAAAAGCACGCGTGAACAGGGTGTTAAGCGGTAAAATGCGAAGCATGTTGATTTATGTTGTTTTATCAAGGGAACTCAAAGCATTATAACTGATGCTGTTTGAAAATATGAAAGAAAGCACCTCCTTACAGCTGGTCGTCCCTAGCAACCTTGGCGGGCAGCGCCTGGACCTGGCCTTGCAGCAGATGTTGCCAGACCATTCTCGCAGCCGCCTGCAAGCCTGGATTAAAGAAGGTCTGGTCTTGCTCGATGGTAAGGCGCCCACGGCCAAAACCAAGGTGTGGGGGGGCGAGCGACTGGTGGTGACTCCCCCTAAAAATGCGCAGGACAATGCGTTTGAGCCAGAAGACATTGCACTGGATGTCGTATACGAAGACGATGCACTGATCATTATTAACAAGCCTGCTGGTCTGGTAGTGCATCCGGCGGCCGGCAACTGGAGTGGCACCTTGCTCAATGCCTTGCTGTTTCACTGGCCGGCGCTCAAAGAGGTGCCACGTGCCGGTATTGTGCACCGGCTGGACAAGGATACCAGCGGTTTGCTGGTGGTTGCCAAAACGCTGGAAGCACAGACCAGCCTGGTGCGTCAGTTGCAGGCGCGCACGGTTAAACGTGAGTACCGGGCCATCGTTTGGGGCCAGTTGTGGCGTAATGGTAAGGTGGATCAGCCGATAGGGCGCCATCCGCACCACAGAACCAAAATGGCGGTGGTGCGACGAGGTAAAACCGCCATCACGCATTACGAGATCCTTGAGCGGTTTGGCACCAATACCTATTTGCGCTGTAACCTGGAAACCGGTCGTACCCACCAGATCCGCGTGCATTTGCAGCATCTGAAAGCGCCTATGGTCGGTGATCCGCTGTATGGCATAGGCAATATTATTCCGCACAAGATGATGACGCCGGAATTGCGTGAGGTCATCGGCAATTTCAAGCGTCAGGCCTTGCATGCGATCAAGCTCGGCTTGATTCACCCGGTGACGAATGCGCCCATGGAATGGCAGATTGAGCTTGCGGATGACATGCGTGAACTGCTGGACGCTATGCGCACGACCGACTTGCCCGATGAGCCGCTGGCGCCTGTCGATTTCAATGTGGATGAAAACGGCTTGTTCATTGGTGAAGATGACGAAGACTGGGGCGATGAAGATTTTGACGAGGATCTCGATGCTGAGCTGGATGAGGATGCCTGGGATGAAGAAGGCGAAGAGGGCGAGGCATAATGGCTGATTTGCCTGTTATTTTGCCTGATTGGCCCGCGCCTGCTTGCGTGAAGGCTTTGCAAACCACGCGTCTTGGCGGTGTTAGTCAGGGCATTTATGCCAGCCTGAACCTGGGGGATCATGTCAAGGACTTGCCTCAGCATGTGGCGGCCAACAGACAATTACTGAGTCCCTATTTGCCGAGTGAGCCGGTGTGGCTTAACCAGGTGCATGGGGTACGTGTGATAGATGCGGCGTTATCCTCATGTCTGGAAAGCGCAGATGCCAGTTTTAGCACCCGCAAACAGGTGGTCTGCGTCACCATGACCGCCGATTGCCTGCCAGTATTACTCTGTGATCAGGCGGGGAGCATGGTGGCGGCTGTGCATGCAGGCTGGCGCAGTTTGTGTGACGGGGTGATAGAAGCGACGGTAAAAGCCATGCCGGTTGAGCCCGCCAGGCTCATGGCCTGGTTAGGTCCGGCCATTGGCCCGCAAGCGTTTGAAGTGGGGAGTGAAGTGCGCGCGCAATTTATGGCGCAAGATGCGCAGGCAGAACATGCATTTCAGGCGCAAGGCGAAAAATGGCTGGGAGACTTGTATATGATTGCGCGACAACGGCTTTCCAGGCTAGGAGTAACGCAGGTATATGGCGGTGGACGCTGTACTTATCGTGAAGCAGAGACGTTTTTCAGCTTTAGGCGTGATGGCGATACCGGGCGTATGGCCAGCTTGATTTGGCTGGAGTAGTGTATTTCGCCATAGTGGATGCAGCGTCAGGCACGAACGTATTGGATCCTCACGGGGATTGATACGCTTGAGTATGACAATACTGCGCTATTGCAAGCTGGTTTAAAGAGATCGATCTCTGAGTGCTCTCTGGCTCAACCCAATATATTATTTAAATAATGAAAAAACATCTGATTTTTGACCTCGATGGCACGCTCATCGATTCCGCACCCAGTATTCTGCATTGTTTTGAGTTGGCTTTTCGTTCAACCAATACGTCACTCAGGATGGCGTTGGGCAATGAGGTGATTGGCCCGCCGCTCATGGAGACGCTTAAACGGCTGTCTGGCAGCGAGGATGCGGCTGTGTTGACTACTTTGGCTGCAGCTTTCAAGCAGCATTATGACAGCACGGGTTATCAGCAGTCGGTGGTGTTTGATGGTGTTCCGGCCATGCTGCAGCAACTCAAGGCAGAGGGCTATACACTGTATATTGCGACCAATAAACGCTTTGATCCGACTGAAAAAATCATGGCCTATCTGGGCTGGCAGGATTTTTTTGCGGGCGTCTATGCACTGGATTATTTCAGCCCGGCATTAAAGTCTAAAGAGCAGATGATAGGGCGCGTGGTCGCCGAGCATGATTTAAAAATCCAGGATTGCCTGTATATCGGTGACCGTCTTGAAGATGGCCAGTCGGCCGAGGCCAACCTGATGGACTTCGTGCTGGTGACCTGGGGCTATGCCGGCGATGTGGCCTTGCGTCAACCGCATTGGCAGTGCTGCGACGCTGTGCCTGACTTGCCTGCCCTGGTGGCCGGGCTATGCGTGGATAGTGTCTTATGATGAAAAGATTGCGCGCCAGACGGCACCCGGCAAATACACCGGGGGAGGTGAGCGCTACGCGTAGTACATTGCGCGCCTGGCCACAAATGGTATTGTTCGCGGTGGCTTTGCTTTGCTTGTTTTTACTGGGGCAGCATTTCCATTGGGATACGCGGGTACTGGCGGCGGTCACACTGTTGTTCGGCCTGTTGTCGGGGTTGCTGGTGTGGCTGGTCGGCGTGATCGGCCTGGTGCCATTGATTGGCCCCATCATTGTCAAGGTGCTCAGCTTTGGCTTTATCTGGCTGCTCAATGCCGTAGGTTACCTGATGTCTTACATTGCCATTCGTCGTGGTTACTCACGGGATGTGTTGACCTACCGCGGATTAACCATGGCCTTGCTGATCGGCATTGTGATTGGCTACATCATTGCGCAGTTTATTTGAGCCAGGTGACCTGGCATCTGCACGCGTTAACTAATTGTTTATGCTTTGTTTTTTTGATAACTCACGTATAATGCGCGGCTTCCTTTAATCACTCGGCATGCTTGCTTTGATCCCTTTGTTGACTGATATTTCGCCTTTTACCGGCATGATGCTGGCCTGTTTGTTAGGGGGCGTGCTCAGTGTGTGTGTCGCAGCCCTGTTTGCGCTCAATGCTCAAAAGCATTGGGTGCCTTTGCTGGTGAGTTATGCGATTGGCGCCTTGCTGGCCGCGGTGTTTCTTGAGATTTTGCCGCACGCGATTGAAAGCAGCCCCAATATCGAGGCGATGACCGGTACCATGCTGTTTGGTGTGCTACTGTTTTTTACGCTGGAAAAACTGGTGCTGTGGCGGCATTGTCATGGCGAGCACTGTGAAATACATGCCATGCATGACGAGGCCCATTGCCCCGAGTTACATCCAGGCCAGCCTGTTACCAAAAAGCCGCAAGGCGCAATCAAGTTCAGATTGCCCGCGGCGCAGCCTAGCCAGATGATAGGGCATCCTCATTTACATGGTCACGCGCACGGCCATGATGGTGGCCGCAGTGGTTTGATGATCATGGTAGGCGATACCTTTCACAATTTTGTTGATGGCATCCTGATCTGCGCGGCATTTATGGTGGATATGCAGGTGGGCGTGGTGACTGCACTGGCGATTATCGCCCATGAGATTCCGCAGGAAGTCGGCGACTTTCTGATTTTGTTACATTCCGGCTACAGTAAACAAAAAGCCTTTTTGTTCAATATTGGCTCCAGCCTGGCCACCGTGCTTGGCGGTATCATTGCGTATTTTGCGCTGCATGCGGTGCAGCACTGGGTGCCCTATATCTTGAGTCTTGCCGCAGCCAGCATGCTCTATGTGGCGGTGGCGGATCTGATTCCAGGCTTGCACAAGCGTACTGCATTGCGCGATACCATGAATCAGTTATTGTTAATTGTGTTGGGGGTGGCTTCAGTTGCCCTGACCAAATGGTTGGTAGAAGGTTAAGAGGGAAGCATCATGCAAAGTTCACCTAAAGTTGGTTTCGTCTCATTGGGTTGCCCCAAAGCAGGCTCCGATTCCGAGCGTATCCTGACCCAATTGCGGGCCGAAGGCTATGAAATCAGCAACAGTTACGAGCAGTCTGACCTGGTGGTGGTGAATACCTGTGGTTTTATTGACTCTGCGGTGCAAGAGTCACTGGATGCGATTGGCGAGGCGCTCAACAAAAATGGCAAGGTGATTGTGACCGGTTGCCTGGGCGCGAAAAAAGACGTGGTCACGGACGCACACCCCAGCGTGTTGGCCGTGACTGGCCCGCATGCCCTGGAAGAGGTGATGGGGCATGTACATACACACCTGCCCAAACCGCACGATCCCTACACCGACCTGGTGCCGCCGCAAGGCATCCGTCTCACGCCCAAGCACTATGCTTACCTTAAAATTTCAGAAGGTTGTAACCACCGTTGCAGCTTCTGCATTATCCCCAGCATGCGCGGCGATTTGGTCAGCCGTCCGATTGGTGACGTGCTCAATGAGGCTGAGAGCTTGGTGAATGCCGGCGTTTCCGAAATTTTGGTCATTTCGCAGGATACCTCTGCCTATGGCGTGGACATGAAATTCCGCAAAGGCTTCTGGAACGGCAGGCCAGTTAGAACGCATATGACCGAACTCAGTAAAGCCTTGGGCGAGCTGGGCGTTTGGGTGCGCTTGCACTATGTGTATCCCTACCCACATGTTGATGACGTGATCCCATTGATGGCAGACGGGGCGATTTTGCCGTACCTGGATGTGCCGTTCCAACATGCCAGCCCGGCGGTGCTTAAAGCCATGAAGCGTCCGGCCAGCAGTGAAAACAATCTGGCCCGGATCAAGGCCTGGCGTGAGATTTGCCCGGAAATCGCTATCCGTAGTACCTTTATTGTCGGCTTCCCCGGCGAGACTGAAGATGACTTTAAAATGCTGCTCGACTTTATGGAAGAAGCGCAGCTGGACCGCGTCGGCTGCTTTGCCTATTCGGCAGTGGATGGGGCTACGGCCAACCATTTGCCTAATCCGGTGGCTGAAGAAATCAAACAGGAGCGCCTGAGCCGCTTTATGGAAGTGCAAGAGCGCATCAGTGCCGCCAAGGTGGCGGCTAAAATCGGCAGCCTGCAAACCGTGCTAGTGGATGAACTCACTGAAGATGACGATGGAAACATCATCGGTATTGCCCGCACCAAGGCAGATGCGCCCGAAATTGATGGCATTGTTTATCTGCAAGATGCAGATGGCTTGAACCCGGGTGATTTTGTGGATGTACAGATTATCGATGCGCAAGGCCATGATTTGATCGGGGCGCCACCGGAGTTTTAGGGCTGCTGGGCCAAGGCGTTGATTCAGGCCCGCTTAAATCAGGCAGGTTTTTTTAAGCAGATCGCTGTCGTAGTGTTCAATCAGTGTTGAGATAAAAGGTTGACGCGTTTCAGCTTGGGCAGGCAACGGCCTTGCCTAGCGTCTTTTTAAATGGCGAGCTGTGGCCGTTCGCTATCCGCGCGTTCAGCAAAAATATCGGTGGTAAACGGACAGCGTGTGAGCTTGGTGGCTGCATTTTTTTTACGTTTGTTGGCTTGTTGCAAGTTGACGTAGGGTGTTTGACTCAGGCGGATGTAGCCGGATTGCAGTAGCTTGCTTGCTGTGGTCTCAAACTGACTGAGCGGATTGTCCATATTTTGCAAGGTGATGCCCTGTTTGTGAACAGCCAGCACGTGATACAAGACGGCAATGTGGCCATCGGCGTCTGGCTTGCCATAGAGCTCGCCTACATGAATTTCCAAGTTTGTATCTAATGGAGAAGTTTGCATACGCGCATCTTAGCGTGATTTTAAACCAGCTTCAATGCGTCCTCTGCGCCCACGGCTTCAATCTTAACCAGACTAAACACGGTGTTGACAGGCGGCATGTTAAAATGCACGCCTGTTTTAATTTCAAGAGTCATCATGCAAGCTGTTAAAACCCGTTTTGCCCCCAGTCCTACCGGTTATCTGCATATTGGCGGTGCGCGTACCGCCTTGTTCTCATGGGCGTATGCCAAGCGCCATGGCGGCAAGTTTATTTTGCGTATTGAAGATACGGATGTTGCACGCTCCACGCCGGAAGCCGTGCAGGCCATTCTGGATGGCATGGCCTGGTTGCAGCTGGATCATGACGAAGGTCCGTTTTACCAGATGCAGCGCATGGAGACTTACAAAAAAATGATCCAGCAGATGCTGGATGCTGGCCATGCTTATTATTGCTATTGCAGCAAAGAAGAGCTGGATGCCTTGCGTGAAAGCCAGATGCAGCAGGGATTGAAGCCGCGCTACGATGGCCGCTGGCGGCCTGAGCCCGGTAAAGTGTTGCCTGAGCCGCCTAAGGATGTGCCACCGGTCGTGCGTTTCAAGAACCCGACCGAAGGCGTGGTGGCCTGGGAGGATATGGTCAAGGGTCGCATTGAGATTGCCAATGCCGAGCTGGATGACTTGATTATTGCGCGGGCTGACGGTACACCAACCTATAACTTCTGTGTGGTGGTGGATGACTGGGAAATGGGAGTCACGCAAGTAATTCGCGGCGATGACCATGTCAACAACACTCCGCGCCAGATCAACATGCTCCAGGCACTGGGTGCACAGGTGCCGCAGTATGCGCACTTGTCCATGATTTTGGGCGATGATGGTCAGAAGCTGTCCAAACGCCATGGTGCCGTGAGCGTCATGCAATACCATGAAGACGGTTATTTGCGTGAGGCGGTACTCAACTACCTGGCGCGCCTGGGCTGGTCGCATGGCGATGATGAAGTGTTCAGCATGGCGCAGTTCTGTGAGTGGTTTGATCTGGACCATATCACGCCGTCCGCCGCACAGTTCAATACTGAAAAACTCAATTGGCTCAATGCGCATTACATTAAAACCTTGCCCTTGGAGCGGATTGCCGATGAAGTCAAACCCCGTTTGGCTGCATTAGGCGTCACAGAAACACAGTCGTCAGATTTGCTGGCGGTATTGAATTTATACCGTGAGCGTGCCAATAACCTCAATCAACTGGCTAGGGAAATTGCCTTCTTCTACCAGATGCCTGAGGTCAATGAGGCGGATAAAACCAAACATGTGTTACCGGAAACCGCCGGCTATATCGAACTTTTTTTAGAAAAAACTCAAGATTCTGACTGGACTGCCGATATGCTTCACGATGCGCTAAATCAGGTGGTCACTGAGCAGCAGATCAAGTTCCCCAAGCTGGCGATGCCTTTGCGGGTGGCTTTGATCGGCATAGCACAGTCGCCTAGCATTGATCAGGTGATGTCAATTCTGGGTAAAGAGGCTTGTCTGCAGCGCATCCGCGCTTTATTTCCAAAAAAGTAAAGCGCGGGGATTGAAAAAGGAACAAATTAGTACAATCATAGTCACTATGAGGGATTGGTGTTCAAGATAATAAAACTCCAATACGATTAAAACAAACAAGGAGCAATTCCATGAATAATAAAGGCCAAATGCTGCAAGATCCGTTTTTGAATGCACTCAGAAAAGAGCACGTTCAAGTGTCCATTTACCTGGTAAACGGCATTAAATTGCAAGGGCAGGTCGATTCTTTTGATCAATATGTCATTTTGTTAAAAAACACCGTGACACAAATGGTGTACAAGCACGCCATTTCCACCATCGTTCCTGCACGTCCAGTCAGCCTCGGATCGCACGACGCCGCTCAAGAATCTTAATGCATGTTTGATAGACCAAGCGGCGGAGATGCCGTCGTTCTGGTCAGCGTCAACTTTGGTGATGCTGACTACGCAGAAAGTTTGCAAGAACTCCGCCACCTGGCCGGGACTGCTGGCCTCAATATCTCAGCGACGCTGGAAGGCAAGCGTCATGCGCCTGATCCCAAATACTTTATCGGTTCTGGCAAGGCAGATGAGTTAAAGGCCTTGATGTCCGCCTATGACAGCAAAGTCGCGGCTTTCAATCACGACTTGAGCCCTTCGCAACAGCGCAACCTTGAAAAGTTGCTTGAAGCACGTGTGGTAGACCGCACCGGCCTGATTCTGGATATCTTTGCCCAACGTGCGCAATCGCACGAAGGTAAGCTGCAAGTCGAGCTTGCCCAACTGGAGCATTTGTCTACGCGGTTGGTGCGTGGCTGGACCCACCTTGAACGACAAAAGGGCGGGATTGGCGTGCGAGGCGGCCCTGGTGAAACCCAGCTCGAGCTGGACCGACGCATGCTGCGCGTGCGCGTCAAGCAGTTGCGTGAAAAACTGGATAAACTCAAGCAGCAACGTGGCATGCAACGCCGTGCGCGCAAACGCTCCAACCTGATGACCGTTTCTCTGGTCGGCTATACCAACGCGGGTAAATCCACCTTGTTTAATCGCCTGACACACTCGGGTGTCTATGCGGCGGATCAGCTGTTTGCCACACTGGATACCACCTCTCGTAAAATGCACCTGCCGGAAGGTTATCCGGTGGTGTTGTCAGATACGGTCGGCTTTATCAAGCATTTGCCTACGACTTTGATTGAAGCCTTTGGTGCGACGCTTGAAGAGGCCGCGCAGGCCGATTTATTACTGCATGTGGTTGATGTGGCCAGTCCGAACCGCGATGCGCAAATCGAACAAGTCAATATCGTATTGAACGAGATTGGTGCTGCCAGGGTCCCACAGATTCTGGTGCTCAACCAGATTGACCGCATGGGCATGCCGCCCGGAATCGACCGCGACGAGTATGGTAATATCCGAACTGTTCGTGTGTCAGCCAGGGATGGCATAGGCATAGAGGATTTACGCCAGGCGCTGTTAGAGCATCAGCAATACCTGAAAAAACTCAGCACCGAAGAAAGTGCTTACGTTTAAAAAGATCAAAACATACGGAGTACACGCATGAAAAAATTTCCAGGCTTTTGGAATAAAAACAATGAAGGCCCGCCCGATCTGGACGAGGTGTTCAAGGATTTGAATCAAAAGCTGAACCGGTTATTTGGCAACAATAAAGGCGGGCAGGGTGGTCCGCGTGGATCAGCACCTGCGCCACAGTCCTTGCCAGTGGCCCCGATTTTAGGGTTGGTGGCGCTGATCTGGCTGGGCTCTGGCTTTTATATTGTTGACCAGGGCTCTCGCGGTGTGGTGTTACGTTTTGGCAAGCATGTGGAAACCACCATGCCTGGCCCGCGCTGGCATTTGCCATTTCCGATTGAGACCGTGGAAAACGTGAACCTCGAGCAGGTGCGTACCATTGAAATGGGCTACCGCTCTTATGAGGGCGAATCTGGCCGTAGCAAAGAGCTGAAAGAGTCTTTAATGTTGACCGATGATGAAAACATTATTGATTTGCAGGTGGCTGTGCAATACAACTTGAAGTCGGTGGAAGATTATCAGTTTAGCAACCGCTCCACCGAAGAAAGTGTGCGTGGTGTGGCAGAAACAGCCATCCGCGAAGTGGTAGGCAAGAGCAAGATGGACTTCGTGCTGTATGAAGGCCGGGATGATGTGGCTGCCAAAGCGAAAAAACTCATGCAGGACATGCTGGACAGATATCAATCCGGCGTCAATATTGTTAACGTCACCATGCAGAATGCACAGCCCCCAGAACAGGTACAGGCGGCATTTGATGATGCAGTCAAGGCCAAGCAGGATCTGGAACGCCAGAAAAATGAAGGTCAGGCCTATGCCAATGATGTGATTCCTAAAGCACGCGGTACGGCGTCGCGGTTGGCAGAAGAGGCTGCGGGTTACAAGCTGCGGGTGGAGAACGAAGCCAAGGGTAATGCAGACCGTTTCGAGCAGATTCTGGCGCAGTACAACAAGGCGCCTGAAGTGACCCGCCAGCGTTTGTATCTAGATACGCAGGAACATATTCTGGCCAATACCAGCAAAGTGCTGGTTGATCAGAAAAATGGCAACAGCATGCTGTATTTGCCACTGGATAAACTCATGAGCATGAGTGGTGCAGGCAGTAATGCCGCAGCTGGGTCTGCCGTCTCGGCGGATAAGCCAGCCATAGAGCCACCGGCTGACGCGAGTGTGCTAGACCGCTCCAGGGATGCCATGCGTAGTCGTGATCGCGAATATCGCTAGTCTGCCCCTCAAGGAAAATACATGATGAGAAATATTGGAAGTTTGTTAATTGGGGTGTTTGTCTTGCTGGTCTTGGTGACATCATCAGCATATACGGTCGATCAGCGTGAATATGCGCTGGTCTTCCGTCTGGGCGAAATTGTCTCGGTGAAAAAAGACCCTGGTCTTTATTTCAAGATGCCTATGGTGGAGAACATCCGCTATTACGACAAGCGTATTCTGACGCTGAACTGGGAAGAGCCAGACCGCTTTATCACCAGTGAAAAGAAAAACGTACTGGTGGATTCGTTTGTGAAATGGCGGATTATCGACCCGGCCAAATACTACGTTTCTGTGCGTGGCGATGAAGTGCAGGCCGAGCGTCGTTTGTCGCAGATGGTCAATGACGGCTTGCGCGCGGAATTTGGTAAACACACCATCCACGATGTCGTCTCTGGCGAGCGTTCGCAGATCATGGAAATCCTGCGTCAGCGTGCAGACAAGGAAAGCCGTCAAATGGGCATCCAGATTATGGACGTGCGCTTGCGCCGCGTAGACTTGCCGAAAGAAGTCAGCGAATCCGTGTATCAACGCATGGAGGCCGAGCGTAAATCGGTGGCCAATGAGTTGCGCTCACAAGGTGCAGCGGCGGCAGAAAAAATTCGTGCCGATGCTGACAAGCAGCGTGAAGTGATTATTGCTGAAGCCTATCGCGATGCGCAGAAAATTAAAGGCGAGGGCGATGCCAAGGCCTCAGAAGTCTATGCCCAGGCGTTTGGTAAAAATCCTGAGTTTTATGCCTTCTACCGCAGCCAGGAAGCTTACAAAAACAGCTTCAAGAGCAAGTCTGACGTGATGGTGATTGACCAAAGTTCAGACTTCTTTAAATACATGCGTAGCAGCGGTAAAAAGTAATACTTGCGCCATGAACTGGTGGTGGAGTGTGCTGGGCGGCGTGTTGCTGATTGAAGGCTTGATGCCGCTGTTATTAACCAAAGCCTGGCGCAATACTTTTGAGCGAATGCTACAACTGCGGGATGGTCAAATCCGTTTCATTGGTTTTATGTCCATGCTGTTTGGTTTGTTCATTCTCTGGTTAAATCGTTAACGGGTGAATGCCACCAAGCTGATATGGTTAAGCGTTTTAAAAAAAGCACACCTTGCGTGTGCTTTTTTGTTTGGATTTTAACGGAGTGCAAGGCTGACGCGACTTGCTGGCAGGTTGCTAAAGCCGTGCTTTCGGCAGGGGTTTGCAGGTATAATGGCGGGATGCATAATTGGTTACTCCCTGAATATATTGAAGATGTGCTGCCTGCTGAAGCAGCACGGCTTGAGTCCTACCGTCGGCAACTGCTGGATTTGTTCCGTGTCCATGGCTACCAGTATGTCATGCCGCCGATGATGGAATATGTTGAATCCCTGCTCACCGGGACCGGTCACGATCTGGATATCGCCACCTTTAAAGTGGTGGATCAACTGACCGGGCGCTTGATGGGCTTGCGCGCTGATACGACGCCACAGG
This sequence comes from Methylophilus sp. DMC14, assembly GCF_056314085.1. NCBI lineage: Bacteria > Pseudomonadati > Pseudomonadota > Betaproteobacteria > Nitrosomonadales > Methylophilaceae > Methylophilus > Methylophilus sp. DMC14. The sequence continues at coordinate 20,902 of NZ_JBQUZA010000006.1, forward strand.
CTGCGCGCATTGATGCGCATATGCTCAATCATGCCGGTGTCTCGCGCTTGTGTTATGCCGGGACCGTTTTGAGAACCAAGCCGGATGGCCTGGCGCGCACTCGTGAGCCTTTGCAACTCGGGGCAGAATTGTATGGTCATGCCGGTATTGCCAGCGATATTGAAGTGCAGCGGCTGATGGTCAAAGCCTTGCAGTTGTTAGGCATGCAAACCTTGTTTGTGGACCTGAGTCATGCAGCGATTTTCGCCAGCCTGTCGCATACCGCGCAATTAGGCCTGCCGCAAGAACAAGCCCTGCAAGCGGCTTTGCAAGCTAAAGACATTTCATTGGTAGAGCAACTGGTGGTGAATTTGCCCGAAAAATCCAGGCAAGCTTTTATTGCCCTGGCCCAACTCAATGGTGGCATTGAGGTGTTGGATCAGGCGCGTGAAGTATTGCCTGACTCAGAAGGGATTGAACAGGCTTTGCTTGAGTTGGAGGCAGTCGCGAAAGCGCTGGGTGATCGTAATGTGACGGTGACCATTGATTTAAGTGAGTTGCGTGGATATCACTACCATAGCGGCATCGTCTTCGCCGCCTATGCCAAAGGCTATGCTGGCCCCATTGCACTGGGTGGCCGCTATGATGAGGTGGGGGCTGCCTTTGGTCGGGCACGTCCGGCGACAGGCTTTAGCCTGGATCTGCGTGGTGCCTTACTCGCCTTGGGCCCTGCGACCATGGACAAAGGGATTTTGGCGCCTGCAACGCAGGATGCTGACTTGTTAGCCCTGATAGAGACCTTACGCGCGCAAGGTCAGGTGGTGGTTGAAGCCTTGCCTGATGCGCAGGTGGATTATTCTGAATTGGCCTGTGACCGTCTGTTGCAAAAGGTGGATGGTCGCTGGCAAGTGGTGGCTGTGTAATACGCCGCCTCTTTAAATTTGTATAGACAAGATATTGATTGAACATGACACAATTTAAGCAAGCAAAGAACGTCGTTGTGATTGGCACCCAATGGGGCGACGAAGGTAAAGGTAAAATTGTTGACTGGCTGACCGACCATGCGCAAGGCGTGGTGCGTTTTCAGGGTGGTCACAATGCGGGTCACACCCTGGTCGTCGGCCAAGGGGATGCGCAAAAAGTCTACAAGTTAAACCTGGTGCCTTCTGGTATTGTGCGCGATGGCGTCAATTGCTATATCGGCAATGGCGTGGTGCTGGATACCACTCATTTGCTGCATGAGATTTCCACGCTGGAACAAGGCGGGCTGGATGTTAAAAACCGTCTCAAAGTCAGTCCTGGCTGTCCATTGATTTTGTCTCATCACGTTGCGGTTGATTTGGCACGTGAAGCCAAGCGCAGCGCCGAGAAAAAAATTGGTACTACAGGCAAGGGCATTGGCCCTGCCTATGAAGACAAGGTCGCACGCCGCGCCTTGCGTGTCTATGATTTGTTCCACCCTGAGCGCTTCGCCGAAAAGCTGCGCGAAGTCATGGATTATCACAATTTTGTATTGACCAATTATCTGGGTTCTGCTGCGGTAGATTTCCAGCAGCAATACGATGCCAGCATGCAGCACGCTGTGGCGTTGAAGCCGATGGTGGCTGATATTTCTGCGGCGTTATATGAAGCCAATGCCCGTGGCGAACACTTGCTGTTTGAAGGCGCACAAGGCACCTTGCTGGATGTGGACCATGGGACTTACCCCTATGTGACTTCCAGCAACTGTATCGCTGGCCAAGCCTCAGCAGGGACCGGTGTTGGTGCCAACATGCTGCACTATGTGCTTGGTATTACCAAAGCCTACACGACGCGTGTGGGTGGCGGCCCCTTCCCAAGCGAGCTGGATATTGAAACAGAAGGCGCACCAGGTTACCAGATGTCTCACAAGGGACAGGAAATCGGGACTGTGACCAAACGTAAACGCCGCTGTGGCTGGTTTGATGCTGCAGCCTTGCGTCGCTCTGCGCGAATCAACGGCTTGACTGGCTTGTGTATTACCAAGCTGGATGTGCTGGATGGCATTGAGTCACTGGATATTTGCACGGGTTACAAGCTGGATGGCAAAGTGGTTGATATGCTGCCGGTCGGTGCGGATGACGTCGCCCGTTGTGAGCCGATTTATGAAACCGTGCCAGGCTGGAGCGAAACCACCTTCGGTGTCAAAACCTGGGATGCATTACCCAAAAATGCGCAGCATTACCTCAAGCGTCTGGAAGCGGTCTGTGGCGTGCCGATTGCCATTGTCTCGACTGGCCCGGAGCGGGATGAAACCATCGTGCTGCAACATCCTTTCGCCTGAGTAAGGTGACTTGACATGCGTGCACAACGATTGGCATGGGCAATTACCGGTTCCGGCCATTATCTGCGAGAGTCATTGGCCATTCTGCAAACCTTGCAGGAGGTCGATATTTACCTGAGCCGTGCAGCGGCCGAAATTATCCAGCAATATGGCTTTCAGGCTGCACTGGAAGCCACTGGCCACAAGGTCTATCAGGACAAAACAGCCAGCAGCGTCCCGGTCGAGCGTTTTTATGAGGGCGTATATCACACGCTTGTGATTTCACCTGCGACGTCTAATACTATCGCCAAAATGGCATATGGCTTTTCGGATAGCCTGGTCACCAACCTGTTTGCGCAAGCAGGTAAAACGCGGATCCAAAGCATTGTGTTTGCATGTGATACGGCGCCAGAGTTGGAGTCGGAAGCACCCAGAGACAACGTGGTCAAGGTCTATCCACGCCAGATCGATCTGGATAATGTGGCCCAGTTAAAACGCTTTGCGGATACCACGGTCGTTGAAGACATGGCTGGTTTGCAGCATGCGATCATGGCGCGTCTGGCAGCCGTGCATGAGTTGCATTTGCATCAGGGCGTACAGGTAGAGCACACTCACGACTAACACCATGAATCGACTGCTGTTTCTTACCGGAAAACTGGCAGAACACAGTCTGCATCAGGTATTACAAGCGATACAGGCCGACAGTAAACAGTCTCCGTTTGAATATGAAGTGAAACAGATCGGGGTGTCTGTTGCGGCATTGATGACGCCGCCCCTGATCGCCCGCCGCTTACCCAAAGTCGAGAATATTGATAAAGTCATTTTACCTGGGCTCTGTCAGGGCGATCTCGGCCTGCTGGAGTCGCAGTGGGGTGTGCCGGTAGAGCGAGGACCTAAAGACTTGAAGGATTTGCCACAATATTTTGGTCAGCAAGGAAAAGTGCCCGATTTAAGCCAGCATAGTGTGCTGATTTTTGCTGAAATCGTCGATGCACCAGATCTGACGGTTGAGCAAATCATCGCCAAAGCGCAGCATTTCAAACAGCAGGGGGCGGATGTCATCGACCTCGGCTGCCTGCCGGGAAAAGCATTTGCGCATATGACAGAGAGCGTGCGTGCGCTCAAGTCAGCAGGTTTTCAGGTAAGTGTAGATTCCATGCGTGAAGACGATCTGCTGGCAGCGGGTAAAGCCGGTGCCGATTACCTGTTAAGTCTGCATGAAAACAGTCTCTGGATTGCAGAAGAAGTCGCTTCTACCCCGGTGTTGATTCCAGCCAAGCCCGGCAGCATGCCCAGCTTGCAACGTGCCATCGAGTACTGCCTTAAACGAGATATCGCGTTTATTGCCGATCCTATTTTGGATCCCATCCATTTTGGTTTCACCGAATCGATTGTACGTTATCACAAGCTACGCAAAAAATATCCGGATATCGCGATCATGATGGGCGTGGGCAATCTGACCGAATTGACAGATGCCGACACCACCGGGATTAACGCTATGCTGTTTGGGATGATCAGTGAGCTGAATGTCAACGCTGTCCTTGCGACCTCGGTCAGCGCACATGCCTGTGAAGCTGTGGCTGAGGCTGATATCGCCCGCCGTGTCATGTACCGCGCCAAACAGGACAAACGGTTGCCCCGTGGCTATGATGCCGGCTTGCTTGGCCTGCATGATCGCAAGCCGTTTCCTTACAGTGCGGCGGAAATTGCTGAGATGGCCAGGCAAATCAAGGACCCCAGTTTTCGCATCATGGTGAGCGAAGCGGGTGTACATGTCTACAATCGGGATGGTCTGCAGCAGGCAACGGATCCCTATGTTTTTTATCCAGAACTGCAGGTGCAAGACGATGCTTCGCATGCGTTTTATTTGGGTGTAGAGCTGGCCCGCGCGCAAATTGCCTGGCAACTGAAAAAACGCTATGTGCAGGATGAAATGCTGGAGTGGGGCGTTGCCTCAGTCGCCCAAAACAAGCAGGCCAAAGTTGCACATCGTGAGGCTTCCATCAAAGAGCGTCAGGAAGCGACTAAACCTGATCAAGCCAGTGGTGCCACGGTTCACGCATCAGCGAAAAAGCCCGTTGGTAATTCAACCAGCCCGGAAAACAAAGAATGATTTACGAAACCATCATCACCACGTGCTCTCCTGAAGGTGAGGTGCACATTGCGCCGTTTGGGATCCAATGGCAGGCAGGGCGCGTGCTCATCATGCCTTACCAGCCCTCAACTACCTTGCAGAATATTTTAAAGACCCGGTCGGCCGTCTTAAATCTGACCGATGATGTTCGTGTTTTTGCTGCCGCTATTGCCAGAAAAAAAATGTTTTCCACCTTGCCAGTCGGGCATGGCCACAGCGTGCGGCTAACTGACTGTCTGGCGCATCATGTATTAAGCCTCGATACAGTCGAGCCGGATGAAAATCGACCAAAATTATGGATGCAAGTGGTTGAAAGTCAGACACATGCGCCATTTATGGGCTTTAACCGTGCCCAGGCGGCAGTGGTTGAATTGGCCGTACTTGTCAGCAGGCTGCATCTGTTGCCTGCTGAGAAAATTACGCAAGAAATGCAGTATTTACAAATTGCGATTGATAAAACAGCCGGCCCCAACGAGCTTGAAGCCTGGCAATGGCTGGTGGATTGCGTTAACAACCACCAGGCACAGCAAACAGGCATGCAGCAGGCATAAGGATATCCATGCGCATATTAGTCAGTGTAAATTCGGTTGCCGAGGCGCAGTTGGTGCTGGCTGCTGGAGTCAGCTTAATTGATTTGAAAGACACCAGTCATGGTGCGCTCTCTGCATTAAGTCTGGGGGATTCGGTTGCCATCATGCAGGCAGTGAATGGTTACAAAAAGCAACATGCTCATACGGATATTCTGGTCAGTGCCACCGTGGGCGATACTGCTGAATCCGTGGCTGCATTGCTGGAGTTGATCCAATCCCGTCTAGAGATTGGCGTGGACATTATTAAGCTGCCGGAAGCCATTTGGGATCATCCTTTGTTTACAGCGGCGATTAGCCAAGTGCTTGCGGCAGGCACGCGGATGGTTGCGGTGTTTTGCCCCGATAGTTTATTGCAAACATCTACGCTTGAGTTGCGCTTGAACAAGCTCGCCATGCAAGGGTATGTTGGGGTTATGGTCGACACGATAGACAAGTCTAGCTCAGTCTTGGACTGCGTTTCTATATCGCATATTCAGAAATTTACCGAGATAGCCAGACGCTTGCAGTTAATGGTCGGGGTGGCCGGCGGACTCAGACCGGCATATTTGGCGCAATTGCGTTCGCTAGAGGCGGACTTTTTGGGTTTTCGTAGTGGTTTGTGTGAAAAAGGGTTAAGGCAATCAAACCTGTTGGCTGAACCGATTGTGAGCGTTGTCAGGCAGCTGTCAGGAAACTGTTGCAAAATGAGCGCCTAAACCAATAAATACTTGGGCTTGTAGCTCTCTAGGCTTGCGCCTCTTGCACTGTTTGCGTATAGTTGGGTTTGTAAGTATTTTCAAAGATGTGGCGAAAATGCCCAATAACAAAGGAGTCAATGAATGAAAAAAAGTTTTTTAGGCTTGGCAATTGCTTCTGCATTTGTTTTTGCATCGCAAGCTGCGCAAGCTGAAGACATGTACCGTGGTGCTTGGTATGTTGTGCCAGGTGCCAGCTACATGCACACTGACAGTGATCTGGACGCAGATAATGCACGTGGTGGTTTCTTGTCCATTGGTAAAGAGTTGAGCGAGCACTGGGACATTCAAGGCCGTTTGGGTTACAACCGTGCTGATGAAGATACTGGCATTGCTGGGGCAAGCGGCAAGTACAAACAAACCACTTTGGGCTTGGACGCGTTGTACATGTTCAGCCGTGATAAGTTCCGTCCTTTCTTGCTGGCAGGAATTGGTGCTGCGCGTAACGACTTGGATTACAACATTCCTAATGTCGATTTGGATGGTAAAAAGACATCTTGGATGGCTAATGTAGGTTTGGGTGCTCAATATTTGTTCAATGACAAATTTGGTATTCAGGCTGACCTTCGCCATCAGTGGAGCCGAGCAAGATTGGTTGCTACTGGTCCTGGTGGAACTGCAAGTGATTCTGGCCGTGTTGATAACACTTTGTTTAACATCGGTGGTATTTTCCGCTTTGGTGCACCAGCACCAGTGGTTGAAGAGCCAACGCCAGAGCCAGCACCAGCACCAGTTGCCGCTGCTGAACCAGCACCTGCGCCAGCACCAGCTCCTGCGCCAGCACCTGTTTGCAAGCCAGTCAACGAAACAGTGACTGTATCTGCTGAAGAGTTGTTTGGTTTTGACAAGGCAAATCTGAAAGAAAAAGGCCGCGTTACACTGGATGCAGTTGCTGCCAAGATCAAAGAAAATCCTGAAATCAAAGCTGTGATCGTCACTGGTCACACAGACCGTATCGGTTCTGAAGCTTACAACCAGAAATTGTCTGAGCGTCGTGCGAAACAAGTGGCTGATTACTTGGTTGCTCAAGGTGTAAACAGCAGCCTGATCACTGCTGAAGGTAAAGGTAAATCTGAGCCAGTGGTACAGTGCGAAGGTAAAAAAGTAAGCAAGAAACTGATCTCTTGCCTGCAACCTAACCGTCGCGTTGAAATCCGCGCTGAAGGTACAAAACAAGAAGGTTGCCAATAAGCACTGACTTGTGAGTTTAAAAAGCCACGCAATTGCGTGGCTTTTTTGTTGCTGTACGCTGGCTGACTTTCAATTTGCCAGCCTGCCTCAGTTATAATCCAAGCATGAGTGAATCCCAATTTATCATCAAACCACGCTGGCTCCTTACCATGGATGAAGGGCCACAAGTGCGGGAGCAGCATGCAATTCTTGTGGATGCTGCAAAAATCAAGGCGATTGTACCCAAATCCGATATCCCGGATTGGGCGGTTGACTGGCCCGTCGTTGATTGTTCACAACATGTCGTGATGCCCGGGCTGATCAATTTGCATACTCATAGCAGTATGAGCCTGTTAAAGGGGTATGCTGATGATTATGCGTTGATGCCGTGGTTGAATGAGCATATCTGGCCAGCAGAAAAGAGATGGGTCTCACCCGCTTTCGTACAGGATGGCAGCTTGCTGGCTTGTGCGGAAATGCTGGCAGGCGGAATCACCACATTTAACGATATGTATTTTTTTCCGCAAGCGACCATAGAGGCTGCCAAACGCACAGGGATACGCGCACATATTGGCTTAACTATTATGGAGTTTCCCAGTAATTATGCGGCAACTGCCAGTGAATATATCCGCTTGGGCACAGAAGTGCGCGATCAGTATAAATCCGAGTCCTCTATCAGTTTTTCTTTTGCGCCGCATGCCCCCTATACGGTGAGTGATCAAACCTTTACCGACGTTGTCACACTTGCCGAACAGTTGAATCTGGGGATTCATACGCATTTGCATGAAACCCAGGCGGAAATCGCTCAAAGTCAGGAGCAATTTGGTGTACGGCCGTTGCAGCGTTTGCAAGCGCTGGGGGTAATTGGTCCCAGCACCGTATTGGCGCATGGAGTACACCTTGAAAAGTATGAACAGGAGACCCTAGCAACGTTAGGCGCGCATATCGCGCATTGTCCAAGTTCTAATCTGAAATTGGCGAGTGGGATTGCGCCGGTGGCATCTGCGTTGCGTTCGGGGATCAATATTGGTTTAGGCACTGACGGTGCCGCCAGCAATAACCGGCTCGACTTATGGCAGGAAATGCGCACAGCAGCCTTGCTTGCCAAGGTGGCAGCGCAACAGGCAGAGGCTGTACCAGCTTATCAGGCGCTACAGATGGCAACCATTAATGGAGCCACGGCACTGGGGTTGCAAGCACAGATTGGCAGCATTAGCGTCGGTAAGCAGGCTGATCTGATTGCGGTTCGTCTGGATGAGCTGAATAGCTTGCCTTGTTTTGACCCGATTTCTCATCTGGTGTATGTGGCTAGCCGCGAGCAGGTCACCCATACCTGGGTCAATGGTCAATTACGGTATCAGCGCTTACCAGATGGCCAGCCACAATTTGCAGGCATTGAGACCGAGGCATTACGGTCTATCGCTTTGCAGTGGCAGCTCAAGATGCAACAGCCCGCAGATTAATTTTGTTTAGGAAAACATCATGGCCAATGTCGAAATTGCAGAAGTAAACAAATTTGCTGAACTGGCACACCAGTGGTGGGACCAGCAAGGTGTCTTCAAACCTTTGCATCAGTTGAACCCAATACGTTTAAATTATATTGACAGTCGCGCGTTGCTTAAGGGCAAACAGGTACTCGATGTCGGCTGTGGTGGCGGTATTCTGAGTGAGTCCATTGCACAACGTGGTGCCCACGTGATGGGGATTGATATGGCAGACAAGTCGCTGCAGGTGGCGCAATTACATGCGCTTGAAGCAGGGGCCCAGGTTTCGTATCGCTGTATTGCCGTGGAAGCGCTCGCTGCAGAAATGCCGGAGCAGTTTGATGTGGTGACCTGCATGGAAATGCTAGAGCATGTTCCCGACCCATCCAGCGTGGTGCGTGCTTGCGCTGCACTGGTCAAGCCGGGGGGGCAATTGTTTTTTTCCACGCTTAATCGCAATGCCAAGGCATACCTGATGGCGGTGGTCGGGGCTGAGTATGTCCTCAATCTGCTTCCCAAAGGCACACATGATTACAGCAAGTTTATCAAGCCGTCTGAGTTAGCGAGCTGGTTACGTCAATCTGGACTGGAGTTACAGCATCAGACTGGCGTCACTTATGACCCTTTCAGTAAACAATATAAATTGACAACAGATACCAGCGTCAACTACATGCTACATGCAGTAAAAGAGGGTTGAGCACATGCAAGCCGTATTATTTGATCTGGATGGGACGTTGGTAGATACCGCTCCAGATTTGGCATATGCACTTAATTTGCAGCGTGAACGGCATGGATTGCCCTTTTTACCAGAAGCGACGATTCGCCCCTATGCCTCGCATGGGTCTCGAGGGCTGCTGGAAATTGGATTTGGTCTGTTACCGGATCATGCTGAGTTTGAACAGATGCGCACTGAATATCTGGAGTTATACACGCAAGTCATGACCCGTCAGCCACAATTGTTTGACGGCATGGCAGAGGTGTTACAGGAGATTGAGCAGCGGGGGCTGCGCTGGGGCATCGTCACCAATAAGCCACGCCGGTTTACCTTGCCTATGATTACACACATGGCGCTGGATAGCCGCGCGGGTGCGGTCATCAGCGGGGATGATGCGCCCCAGCCCAAGCCGGCGCCCCAAACACTGTTATTGGCCTGTGAACGTATGCAGCTTGATCCTGAACAGGTGGTGTATGTTGGCGATGCCGAGCGAGATGTGCAGGCCGGTAATGCAGCGGGCATGACAACGCTGGTGGCTTTGTTTGGCTACCTGTCAGACGTGGATCGGCCTGAGGCATGGGGTGCGGATGGCTGTATCCAGCAGCCCCAGGACTTGCTGGCGTATTTATAACTGAGCAGATTCCGCGCCAATTTATCATTGCGCTTGCCGCTCAGCTAATTGCGCTTGCTGCTGAGTACCGCCATCGCCGCAATATTAATATCTGCGACTAAAATACTAGCCAGCTGGCCGTCCTCACCCAAAATTGGCAAAGAGACCGTGAGGCAGAAGTCTTCGGTTGCGGTAGACAGATAAATGCTTGAAATATAAGGCGCCTGAGTTTCTGCCACGCGACGATAATAGGCTTGTTGGCTCCGGTCTATGCCTGCACCGCCAGCCTTGATTTTTCCATACATGTTGGGATTTATCCAGTTGGCATAGCGTTGTACACCGTTTGGCTCCAACTCAAAGATCACCTCAAAGAAGGGGAATTCGGCAAAGCAGCTATCCAAATCATGGGCGCCTGTCGAACGTTGCGTGTGTAGCAGCGACTGTAAGGCGGACAGTGCTTTTTGCTGCCAGTCTGAATAAAATTCTTTTTTCGGCAGGATGGTTTGTGGCGGCGTATCTTCTACAACCACAATGCTGCCGATATTGGCCTTGCCTATCTTTTTAAGCAGCGCTGCACGTTCCGCGGCAATGACGCTGTTTTCGAGCTTGCCTTGTTTGCCATTCACCACCGCAATCGAGACACTGGCGACCGGGTGATCCTTACCGTCTTCAGTGGTAAAAAATCCTCGTTCCAGATCTGTCGCGTCATACAGATGCACGGCCAGGGCCTGAAACTGGCTAATGATATGCAATAAGGTGTCATTAAGGGTAGGCGCCTTATGATCATAGATCAGCACAAAGTCATCGCCACCAATATGGCCCACCATCACGCCCGCTTTATCCTGAAACTCCTGTCGGATGATTTCGGAGAGGAGTCGTATCATGGCATCGCCACGGATAAAACCGTAGCGGTCGTTATAGGCCTTGAAATGATCCAGATCTATGTAGATCAGTTGCGTATTGGGATTGTTACGCAAGCTGTTATCCAGGGTTTGCCGGAGTGTCGGGCCCGTGGTCAGATGGCTTAAGGGATGCAGATTGCCGGTAGCAGTTTTGCGGCTGATCAACTGAGCCATGATTTCCATCGGCTGCAAGATACCGACATAGCCGCCTTCGTCATTGACGGTGATCCAGATGTCGATATTGCCACGCTCCAGATAAAAAATGCGCGCCAACACCGAAGAGGGCAGTTTATGGTTGATGACCTTGGGCAAGGGGTCGCAACAAGCGCCCAGGCCTGTGGGTTTCTTGGAGAATACTTTGCCCCGCCGCAATACCCCCAGCGGTTTTTGCCCGTCCAGCACCACTGCCGTTGCAATATCGGCATGCGCGTTAAACAAGCGTCTGGCTTCAGCCAGCGTGCTGCTGACATCAATTGTCAAGCCGTGACTAATATATTCACCAATATGAAAATCATCAGGAATATGCGAACGGTGGGCTTCATCCCGTACGGGCAGTGCAGCCACCTTGTCGCTCGGCGTGCTTTGTGGCTGGGCAAAATAATGGCCCTGGGCATAATGCAGGCCTAAATCCTGGCAATAGGTAATATCCTCTACCCGCTCCAGCCCTTCAGCGATAATGGTGCATCCCAGTCGTTGCGCCATCGAAATAATCGCCTCAAGTAACACTGTCCTCACACGGCTGCCTTGTGCTTCATGCACAATGGCACGGTCTATCTTGATAAAGTCAGCCCGTACCTCAGCCAGGATGCGCAAACCGTTAAAGCCGGAACCCATATCATCCAGTGCGATGCGCAGACCATGCATACGGATTTCATCGCAGTAACGCGCCAGTACTTCGGGATTGGTTTTTTCACTCTCAACAATTTCGATGACGATATCCCGTCGATCAATCTGCTGCTGGTTCAATAGATTTAAAATAAAATTGAGCCAGCCCGGACTCATGATTGTTTGTGGCAGCACATTAATAAAGAGGGGCTTGTCGACAGAAATTGATTGTGACTTGCCCATCAGCGCCAACTGTTGGCAGGCCAGGTCTAACTCGTGGCTGCGTTTAACCTCGGCGGCAAGGGCGAAAGCCTCCATGCCGTTGAGCCACTTACCTTCTGGTGTTTTCAGTCTGCACAAGGCTTCAAAGCCAAACACTTTGCCACTCTGGCCAAAGTCGACAATCGGTTGATAATGCATTTGCACATGTGGCGTCAGCTCAGACAGCAGCCACGGGTATTTATGCCTAGCATAAAAGGTATTGAATGGCATGGTGGCCTGCAAGGCTTCCATTGGATGCATGGCCTGCTTGTCCTGTGACACCAGCACCCAGGTATCTCTGAGTGTATGTGCAGGCTCCTCGGCAATGACACGGTCTAAAATCTGCAGTAGTTCTGCTTCAGTCTCATAACTGAAAGATGCGGTGTTGATGCCTGAAAAATGCGGACTTTCAGAGTTGGTATGACTATTGGCGTCAAAAGTATGCAGAAATAATTCCATGGAATACGACCTTGCTTTTATTTTTATTAGCTCACGATAATGACGACTCGCCTGATTAAAAACCGGGAGGCTGTCATTTGTATAACGACAGGACAGAGTGTTTATGAAGAGAAAAAACGAAGATAAAAGACAAGTGTGCTTAAAAACTTGTTAAGGTCTTGGCACAAGGGCATCAAATACAGCAGTTATCTTGACTGCTTGACGATTGCTTTGCTGTTAAGTGACGGCTTTTCTTTCCAGCAACGCGGTAGACAGCGTGCCACTGTCCACATACTCAATCTCACCACCCATCGGCAACCCACGCGCAATCCGGCTGACGCGAATGCCACGCGATTTGAGCATCTGCCCAATATAGTGTGCAGTGGCTTCACCCTCGGAGGTAAAGTTGGTGGCAATAATCACTTCGTTTATCGCGCTGTCCTGTGCACGTTTGAGCAGTTTATCCAGGTGAATGTCTTTGGGCCCAATGCCATCCATGGGCGAGAGTTTTCCCATTAATACAAAATATTGGCCCTGATAGCTACGCGTATTCTCCAGCATCATGAGGTCGGTCGGCATCTCCACCACACATAGCGTGGATTTGTCTCTGTGGGTATCCTGGCACACGCTGCATACGCGATGCTCGCTGAAGTTGTTGCAATAATCGCAATGCGCCAGCTTATCCAGCGCCTGTTGTAGACTGGCTGCCAGCTTTTGTGCACCTTCACGGTCACGTTGCAGCAAGTGATAGGCCATCCGCGTGGAGGATTTAGGCCCCACGCCCGGCAGACAGCGCAGGGCACTGATCAGCTGATCCAGAACTGCCGGGTGATTCACGCCTGGTCTCCGCGTCGACGATAATATGGGTGGGCGTCAGGCACTAGAACGGCAACTTGAAGCCTGGTGGCATCAGGCCACTCATTTTCGCTGAACTGGTCGCTTCGGCTTTCGCTTTCGCATCTTTCAACGCAATCATAAGCAAGTCTTCCAGTGTTTCTTTGTCATCCATGGCCGCGTCATCAATCTGTACGCGTTTCACATCATTGCTACAGGTCATGGTCACTTTGACCATGCCATTGCTGGCAATACCTTCCACCTCAGTGTTTGCCAGTTCTGCCTGGGCTTTTTGCATATTGGCTTGCATCATTTGGGCCTGTTTCATCATATTGCCCATGCCACCTTTCATCATTGTCTGCTCCTGGAGTTACGTGTGGTTAATGTAAGGGTTTAATGGAATTTGGCACTATCGTTGCGCCCATTTCCTGCATCAGGCCTTGCACAAAGCGGTCACTCATAATCGCTTGTGTAGCCTGATCCTGTAATTCTGCTTTTTCGACGGCCAGCTGTCTGGCGGGCGTATTGGCTTCCTGGCTGGTGGTGATGATCAGTTGCAAGCGGCGGCCAAAATGGCTGTTTAAAGCAGCATTGAGTTTTTCGAGATAATTGGCACTGGCCAGGTGTTTATGTGACTCGCTAATCCGCAATGTCATGGCATCGTCCTCAAACTGGACCAGCTCGCAATTTTGTGCCAGTGCGCGTACCAGGCCCAATTTGCTCAAATGGTTCTCTACCAGTGCACGCCAGTTGCCATCCCAGTCCAATGCAGCGCTTGTTTCTTGCGCCTCAGGCATCGCAACATGCACTGCCTCACTGGCAACGGGTATCGGTGCTGGGGCCGAAAGCGCTGGCTGCGACATTTCTGCCAGGGGGGCAGTGGTGAAAGATGCGCCTGGTTCAGTAGCACTTTCGGGAGCCTGTTCCACCGCACGCTTGCGCATCGCATGATCCGCTGTTGCAGGGTTGGTTGCGCTGCTGGCTTGATAACTTTGCGCCAAGGCGGCGCGCGCGCTGCCAACACTCGGAGCGCTGCCACGGCCATGACCTTCTGTGCTTGACGGGGGCGCGGGTGTGGTGGCCGTTGCATCGGCTTTAAATGCCAGCATACGCAACAGCGTCATGGTAAAGCCTGCATAAGCATCCGGGGCCAGGCCAATATCGCGGTGGCCTAAAATAGCAATCTGATAATACAGCTGCAGGGTTTCTGCGGGCAAGGCTGCGGCAAGTTCCAGCAAGTTCTGCCGCTCGGGGTGATCGTCCGCAATCGATTGCGGCGCGTATTGCGCGACAGCTAGCACATGCAACAAAGCTGCAAGATCGTTCAGGGCACTTTCAAAGCCGATGCTGCGCGACTCCATTTGCTGTGCGATATTGAGCAGGCTGGCTGCATCTTGTGCGATCAACGCCCGCAACAAATCATACACATAGCTTTGGTCAATCGCCCCCAGCATGCTGCGCACATCGCTTTCGCGGACGGACTGGTTGCCATAAGCAATTGCCTGGTCGGTCAGTGAGAGCGCGTCACGCATGCTGCCATTGGCCGCACGCGCTATCAGCTGTAATGCGGGCGCCTCAAATGGAATTTGCTCCTGGCCCAGAATGTCTTGCAAGTGGGCGGTAATGGTACTGCTGGCCATTTGGCGCAGGTTGAATTGCAGGCAGCGCGACAAAATGGTGACCGGGACTTTTTGTGGATCTGTGGTCGCCAGAATGAATTTGACGTGGGCAGGCGGCTCCTCCAGCGTTTTCAGCATGGCATTAAACGCCTCTTTGGTCAGCATATGCACTTCGTCTATCATGTAGACCTTGAAGCGGCCGGAGGACGGCGCGTAGATCGCCTGCTCAAGCAAGCTCACCATGTCTGCAATACCGCGGTTAGAGGCCGCATCCATTTCCACGTAATCTACATACCGGCCGATATCAATCGCACGGCATGCTTCGCACTCGCCGCAAGGCGTTGCGGTGATGCCGGTCGCACAGTTCAGCGATTTTGCCAGAATACGGGAGAGGGTGGTCTTGCCGACGCCACGGGTGCCGGTAAACAGGTAAGCATGATGCAGGCGCTGTTGGCTCAGAGCATTGCTCAGGGCCTGGACCACATGGTCCTGGCCCACCAGACTGGCAAAAGATTTGGGGCGCCATTTACGCGCCAACACTTGGTAAGACATCGCGCACTCTACTGATTAAAAGCAATAAGGCAAACCTGTACTTTAGCCTAATTTGCCGACTCATGCTTGCCACAAACCATAACATTGAGATCAACGCTGGCATGACAAACAGAAGGGCTGGAGAGAAGGGGCGAGCCCAACCCCCGGCACTTGCTTGATAGTTGTGGCTGCTTGCTTCCGCACCTGACCAGGTTGGCTATCTTACAATGCGGGGAGGCCCGCGGACACTATTGTAACGCAAAAACGTTTTTTTACCGCCTTATTTTCGCCGTGCCCCATTTCACCTGCAGAGGTAAAGCTTCTGAAATAAACAATCATTTACCTTCTTATACACCAATAAATTCCAATCATCGCCCTGCATAATAGTTGCATCCTATTCATTTTAGTGTGATTTGGCAGAAAACGATGGCAGCAAACGGATCATCCATGACAGCTTCAGAAGTTGCACGCGAAACCATCAAGCAAATGGCTGTCAGGCGTGTCGAACCGACACCGGACAATTACATGCAGATTTATTATGAGATTGCAGGTAAACCGGTAAAGGAGGATGCCGCCAGCGCGCTGCGCAAGGCACTGAAGCAGTTGCCTCATGACACGCTGGAACAAACCAACTGGATTAACCGCTGGGAAAAAGTGCTTAAACAGGATAACTGGCAAGGACTGGGGGAATTGCTGACTGAGGCCATGCAACAGCAGCTTAGTCATTCCACCAAATGGCCCAAGGCGATTCGTGTCTTATTGCAAGCCTGGGACGACAAGCGCAGCGGCATAGATACTGCCAGAAAACGTGAGACGCTGGAACGCGTGCTCATTAATTTTGGTGATGACGAGAGCCTGTCCGACAAGCTGATCGGCATGGCGAATATGTGGTTGCCTTCTGAAGCCCGGGTTGAAGGGATTGCCTTGACGGATCCGGCTGAGGCGTCCACTGCTTCGACGTCGCAACCTATCTTGGATATGTCCAGCAAGCAAGGTTTGCCCTCAGAAGTACAGCAATTCCATGGCGCTTTTACCATTTTGCAGACCTTGTTGAAGCAAACCCTTTACCTGGGCTTGATTCCCCGTTTGCAAGGGTATCCAGACTTGCAGGCGGAGGCGGTGGCCCTGCAGGAATCTGCCGAGCGCGCCAAAAAGCTGAAAGAGTGGGAGGCTTTGGCCAAGTCACTCAAAGCGTTATTGATGCGGGTCGAGGTGATGGGCGCGCAAGAAGATGACGTGCGCGGCGACATTATCGACTTGTTGCATTTGCTACTGGAAAATATCGGCGAACTGGTGGCTGAAGATAGCTGGCTGAGTGGCCAGGTTTATGCTGTACAGTCGATTATTACCGGTCCACTGGATAGAACCAAGCTTAAACAAGCCGAAAAAAGCCTCAAAGAAGTTATTTACAAGCAAGGACTGGTCAAGCACAGTCTGATTGAGGCGAGGAATTCGTTTAAAACCTTAATCAGCACCTTTATTGATAAGCTTAAATACATGGGAGAAGCCAGCGAGCTCTACAGCGGCAAAATCGAGACCTATGCCAAAGAGCTCTCTCAAACTGATGATTTGATTAAAATTAATGAGCTGGTCAATCTGTTGATGCGCGATACTTCTGTCATGCAGACGGATATCCTGCGTTCGCGCGATGATTTGCTTAGCCAGCAGCGCAGGGCAACGGATACACAAGATCGTATTGATCAATTGCAACTGGAGTTGCAGCAGTTGAGTGAAGTCGTCAGGATTGACCAACTCACCGGCGTGCTTAACCGCCGCGGTATGGATGATGCCTTCCAGACCGAGATTGCGCGTTTTGAGCGTAGCGGTGAGTCGTTTAGTGTGGCTTTGCTCGACATCGATAATTTTAAATCGCTCAATGACCAGCATGGGCATGCCGCCGGGGATGCTGCGCTCAAACATCTGGCTTCAGTGGTTAAACGCGCTGTGAGGCCGACGGATATTGTGACCAGAATGGGCGGCGAAGAGTTTGTTGTCATTTTGCCCAAGACCGACTTGCAAGAGGCGGTGATTATCATGACGCGCTTGCAGCGCGCGCTGACCAAAGAGTACTTCATGGGTAATAACCAAAAGCTGCTCATCACCTTTAGTGCAGGCGTCGCCTTGTTCCAGAAAGAGGACGATGTCAGTGCCATCTTGTTGCGCGCAGATCAGGCCATGTACCTGGCCAAAAAAAGCGGTAAAAACCGGGTGATGACTGAAACTGATCTAGTTGGCACCGTCAATCCCTAGCTTGTGCGCTTGGTCAGCACTTCGTTGATCGACAGCGGTTTTATCCGGGATCACTGACTGTCATATCCAGCCGTGGGTTGGCATGATATGCTAGCTGGCATCTTGATTGAGGTGCCATGTGTCTACGCCAGCCAGCCATTTTCCTATTGATAGTGTCCAACATGCCTTGCATGAAAGCGAGCGCAGATTCTCCGCCATTGTTTCCAGCATTCCTGGACTCGTGTTCCAGATGCATATGACTGCAGATGCTCAAGTGGTTTTTACTTATGTGAGTGAGGGCTGCGAAGCCTTGCTGGGTATCCCGGCCGCAGCATTGCTCAAGGATGCCAACACCCTGTTTGATGCCATGGATCAACCTTCCGCCCATCTGTTCAAGCAAAACTTGCAAAAATCCGCCCGGCAACACAAGCGCCTGGATTGGGAAGGACAAATCTGGATTGCCGACTGGCAAGACATGAAATGGGTCAATATCCGGGCTACCGTGCAAGACTTGGGGCAGGGCGCGGTGCAGTGGGATGGCATTATGCTCAATATTAGCCAGAGTAAGCATGAAAAACAGGAGATCGAGCAAGCCAGGCAAGATCTGCAGGCACTGACGGCGCACTTGAACCAGGTCAAAGAGCAGGAGCGCGTGTCGATTGCGCGTGAAATTCATGATGACCTCGGCGGCAACCTGACTGCGATGAAGCTGGGCTTGTCGACCATCATCCAGCAAATTGAGGCCGGTGAGCCGGTCAACCTCGAGCAAGCGCATTTGTTGCAAGGGATCATCAACCAGACGTTTGATTCCGTACATCGTATTTCTGGCAATTTGCGACCCAACATTCTCGATCTGGGGCTGGTGGATGCGCTGGAGTGGCAGGTGAGCCAGTTCAAAAAGCAATTAGGCATCTCGGCAAAATTTATCACCAATTGTCATGATTTGGAGTGTGATCCCGATCAATCCATGGCGTTGTTCCGGATTTGTCAGGAGGCGCTCTCGAACATCGCCAAATATGCGCAGGCCAATGCGGTCGAAGTGGAGCTCAGCCTCAAGGATCAGCTGTTATTCATGAACATCACGGATAATGGCATCGGCATTGCCCCTGCCGACAAGATCAAATCGAACGCATTTGGCCTGAGAGGTATGCAGGAAAGAGCGGCGGCACTGGGGGGCGAGTGCCAGATTGAATCTTCCAGCGCCGCATCTGGCACTTGTATCCGGGTGCAAGCGCCGTACAAGCCCGCAGAGTCGTGACAGAATGGCTGATCCGATTTACAATCAACAGCGCAGTTTCTGGATTAGCCATGGTGCAACCAGCAAAACAGAGGGATCAGGTTGGATATACAAAAAATAAAAGTCATTATAGTAGATGACCATGCCATCTTACGTTCTGGCATCAAGCAAATATTGCTTGCGAGTGGGGATATTGATGTCGTCGGTGAGGCGGAGAATGTTGCGCAGGCGATTAAATGTGTACGTGAAGTGGCTGCCGATGTCATGCTACTGGACATTTCGTTGCCGGATAAAACCGGCATAGAAGCCTTAAAGCTCATCAAGCGAGAAAATGCTGCGCTCAACATCTTGATGCTTTCCATGTACATGGAAGAGCAGTATGCCGTGCGCTCCATTCGTTCCGGCGCTTCTGGCTACCTGTGCAAGCATACGGCGTCAGAAGAATTGCTCACCGCCATACACACGCTGGCCAAAGGCAAAAAATACATTACCCCCAACGTGGCAGAGATTCTGGCCGAGCAGGTGGGGAATGATTATGCGGTGGCATTGCACGAAACCCTTTCAGATCGCGAGTTTCAGGTCATGCGCATGATTGCTTCCGGGCAGTCAGTGAGTGAGATTGCAGATAAACTCGCATTGTCGGTGAAAACGGTCAGCATGTACCGGACGCGGCTGCTCGAAAAAATGCATCTTAAACATAATGCGGATATCACCCATTACGCCATTAAAAACCAATTGGTTTAAGGGTGCTTGACGTAGCACCGCACAATAAAAAAAGGCCTCAATAGAGGCCTTTTTTAATATTAATCAATATGCTATGAAATTTTCTTCGCGTAATTGATTAAGCCGTTGGTTGAGCTATCAAAGCTGTTTACCGGCTCGTTGGTATTCAGCTGTGGCAGAATTTGGCTCGCAATCTGCTTACCATATTCCACACCCCACTGGTCATAGCTGTTAATGTCCCAGATCATGCCTTGCACAAAAATCTTGTGCTCATAAAGCGCAATCAGTTTACCCAAGGTAAAGGGTGTGAGCTGTTTAAACAGGATAGACGTGGTTGGGCGGTTGCCTTCAAACACTTTATGCGGCAGCAGATCTTCCAGTGCCTGGCCGCTCATGCCTTGTGCTTCCAGTTCGGCGCGTGCTTCTTCACGGGTTTTGCCCAACATCAAGGCTTGGGTTTGGGCCAGGAAGTTAGCCAGCAGGATTTTATGGTGCTGATCGTCTGGGCTACCCACTTTGTAATGGCTGTTGGCTGGCATCAAAAAGTCTGCCGGAACCATTTGTGTGCCCTGGTGAATCAACTGGTAAAACGCATGCTGGCCGTTGGTGCCAGCTTCGCCCCAGATGACCGGGCCCGTTTTGTAGCTGACGCGGCTACCGTCACGGCAAATAAATTTGCCATTACTTTCCATGTCTGCTTGTTGCAGATAGGCCGCAAAGCGAGACATGCCCTGGTCATAAGGCAAAATCGCGTGCGTATCAACATGGAAGAAATTGTTGTACCAGACACCCAGCAAGGCCATGATGACAGGCATGTTCTGTTCCAGTGGCGCCGACAAGAAGTGCTGATCCATGGCGTGACCGCCTGCCAGCAACTGTTCAAAGTTGTCCATGCCAACATAGAGCGCAATGGACAGACCGATGGCTGACCACAGGGAGTAACGACCACCGACCCAGTCCCAGAAAGCAAACATGTTGTTGGTGTCTATGCCGAATGCCTGCACGGCCTTGGCATTGGTGGACAGCGCGACAAAATGCTTGGCCACATGTTGGTCTTGTTTAGCTGCTTGCAGGAACCAGCGGCGCGCTGAGTGCGCGTTGGTCATGGTTTCCTGGGTGGTAAAGGTTTTGGAGGCAACGATGAACAGGGTGGTTTCAGGGTCACAGACTTCCAGCACACGCATCAAGTGCGCGCCATCAATGTTGGAAACAAAGTGGGCTTTCAAGTTGGGGCTGGCGTAGGGTTTTAACGCATCACATGCCATGACTGGACCCAGGTCTGAGCCACCAATACCGATATTTACGATATCGGTAATCCGTTTGCCGGTAAATCCTGTCCATTGGCCGTTGCGTACTTGCTCGGTAAAGGCCCGCATTTGCGCCAGTACGGCATTCACTTCTGGCATCACGTCCTTGCCATCCACATACACCGGTGTATTACTGCGGTTACGCAGGGCGGTGTGCAGCACTGCACGCTTTTCGGTAATGTTGATTTTTTCGCCGCTGAACATGCGGCTGCGCCATTGCTCAATATTTGAGTCGCGCGCTAACTGGAATAACTGGGACAGGGTTTCTTTAGTGATGCGGTGCTTGGAGTAGTCCAGCAGGATGTCGTCCACCGTTAAACTGAATTCTTCGAAGCGTTTGGGGTTTTGGTTAAACAGATCGCGCATTTGAACATCGCGCATTTCAATTTGATGCTGGTTCAGCGCATGCCAGCTCGGATGTGTGGTTAGTTTTGCCATGTCGTGTTGTTACTATCGTTTTTCAAGTCAATTAAATTTACGGGGCCAGACAAGGCAATCTCTGAATTTTCTTGTCTGGCCAAAAATCTTTACTGCCAGGCTACATCATATAGTCAGTGTAACCAGTTATTGTAACTGAAGTATGACACCCCCAAGTGGCGGCAAGTTTAGGCTGATGGAGGCTGGCTGGTTCATCCATGGCACGGGGTCACTAGGACAGCCGGAACCATTACCAACATTGCTGCCACCATAACAAGCGGCGTCACTGTTAAACAATTCCTGATAGTAACCCGATTGTGGTACGCCCAAACGGTATTGATGGCGCGGTACCGGTGTGAAATTAAGTAGGATTATAACAAAACTATGGTCTTTGCCGCGTCTGACGTAGCTTAATATTGATTGCGCGGCATCTTCGCAGTCTATCCATTGAAAGCCCTGTGCATCAAAGTCATGGGCATGGAGTGCGCTTTGTTGGCGATAGAGCCAGTTGAGGTCCTTGCAAACGCGCTGTATGCCGCGATGCATGTCATGTTCAGCGGCGGTGTCTTCAAGCAAATGCCAGTCCAGGCTTTGGTTGACGCGCCACTCACGGCGCTGGGCAATTTCATTGCCCATAAAGTTGAGCTTTTTGCCTGGCATGGTCATTTGCAAGGTCATCAACAGACGCAAGTTGGCGAATTTTTGCCAATCGTCTCCAGGCATTTTTTCGAGTAAGGACTTTTTGCCGTGGACCACTTCGTCGTGCGAGAAAGGCAGGACAAAGTTCTCGGAATAAGCGTACATCTGACCAAAGGTCAGGCGATTATGGTGGTATTGGCGGTAGACCGGATCCAGTTGCATGTAGGTCAGGACATCATTCATCCAACCCATATTCCATTTCATGCTGAATCCCAGGCCCCCGGCATAGACCGGACGCGAAACGGCGGGCCAGGCCGTTGACTCCTCGGCTATCGTCAATGCGCCGGGGAAGCGTTCGCCTACCATCATGTTCAATTGCTTGAGAAACTCGATCACGTCCAGGTTTTCACGTCCGCCATAGACATTAGGCAACCATTCTCCATCTTTACGCGAGTAATCCAGGTAAAGCATGGACGCCACGGCATCCACACGCAAGCCGTCAATGTGAAACTCTTGCAACCAGTAATAAGCATTGCTGAGTAAAAAGCTGCGCACTTCATTGCGGCCATAATTGAAAATATAGGTGCCCCAGTCCATATGTTCACCCAGGCGGGGGTCGGCATGTTCATACAGCGCCGTGCCGTCAAAACGCGCCAGCGCCCAGTCATCTTTGGGGAAGTGACCAGGGACCCAGTCCAGAATGACGCCGATATTGGCGGCATGACAGCGGTCAATAAAATACTTAAGATCATCCGGACTGCCATAGCGCTGGGTGGGGGCAAAGTAGCCCGTCACCTGATAACCCCAGGATTCATTCAGCGGATGTTCGGCAATTGGTAACAGCTCGATATGGGTATAGCCCATCTCTAACAAATGTGGAATCAGTGCCTCTGCCATGGCGCGATAGCCCATAAAGTGGCCGTTTGGGTCTCGTTGCCAACTGCCTAAATGCACTTCATAACAGTTAAAGGGTGCATGCAGCCAGTCATGCTGCTGGCGTTGCTGCAACCAGCCATCATCTTGCCAGGTGTACTCGCTATGGCAGATGCGATTGGCCGTGCCGGGTCTAGGCTCAAAGGCTCTGCCATAGGGATCGGCCTTGAGCATGACGTAGCCATGCTCGCGGTTGCGGATTTCGAATTTATATAGATCATGTTCGCTCAGGTGGGGAATAAATAACTCCCAAACGCCGGTGCTACCAATGACACGCATGGCATGGATACGGCCATCCCACTGGTTAAAGTTGCCGACCACACTGACCCTTGACGCATTGGGCGCCCAGACAGCAAACCGGACGCCCGCCACCCCATTCACCTGCATGGGGACCGCGCCCAGGGTATTGTAGGCCTGGTAAAAACGACCTTCAGCAAACAGATACAGGTCATCGGCAGACACGGTGCTGTCAAAACCATAGACATCCAGGGTTTCGTAACGACTAGTTTGCCCCTTGGGCTGAACTTGCAGTGGGGCAGGGGTTGAAATCGGATTATCTGACTCGTAAATAAACAAGCCCTCGGCATGCGCCTGCTGCATGGGCTGCCAATTTTTGCCATTGTTGAGCCATACTTGTTCTGCCGTTGGTATGAACACACGCAACTGCCAGCGTTTGGTTTTCGCATCCTGATGCGACCCCAAATATTCAAAGGGATTATGATGGGTGGCGTCTAAAATCCGTTGCAAATGATGATTGTCGGTGGCAATTTGATGAGAAGCTTTGGCAGTCATGCTGTCGGTATCCGGTTAAGCAGATTCCATGCTATCAAAAAAAGTTAAGATTTACGTCATTCGCCCCCGGAATTTCGTTGTCTTTACCCCAATTATCATGCAGACTGTGGATGTCAGACCTGCAGATGCAAAGCCTTGTGTCGTCTCTGCTGAAACGCGCAACGCTGACAATAATGACTGTAGGCTGGTTCCCAGGATCAGGAAAAACAGGAATAGCATCATGTCTCAAGTAGCAGAGTTTGTTGAACGTCGTAAAGCCAACCGGCGGCAAGAACGTCCCTCCGACCGGTTTATCAGTAACCTGACGAAAAATACCGTTGCCATTATCCTGGCGGGTGGTCGTGGCAGCCGGTTAAAAAACCTCACCGACTGGCGGGCCAAACCTGCTGTACAGTTTGGTGGCAAATTCCGCATTATCGACTTCCCCTTGTCCAATTGCATTAACTCTGGCATCCGCCGCATTAATGTGGCGACCCAATACAAAGCGCAAAGCCTGATTCAGCATGTTCAGCGCGGCTGGGGCTTTTTGCGTGGGGAATTTAACGAATACGTCAATATTATTCCTGCCCAGCAGCGTCTGGGCGAGGAGTGGTACAAAGGCACGGCTGATGCGGTCTATCAGAATATTGATTTGCTGCGAGAGAATGGCGGCGAATATATTCTGGTCCTGGCCGGCGACCATATCTATAAAATGGACTACGGCAAAATGCTGGCGACGCATGCGCGCAGCAATGCCGATATGACCATTGCCTGCATCAATGTGCCGCTCGAAGACGCCAAAGGGTTTGGGGTATTAGAGGTGGACGCCACCGACCGCGTGATCGCCTTTGATGAAAAGCCAGCGCATCCCAAGCCTAGCCCGAACAATCCCGAGGTGGCTTTTGCCAGCATGGGTATTTATATCTTCAATGCCAAGTTTTTGTACGAACAATTGATCCGGGATGCTTATGACCGCAAGTCACACCACGACTTTGGGCAGGACATTATTCCTTACATCATCAAAAAATACCGGGTACAGGCGCACCGATTTACCGATAGTTGCGTCGGTGCACAAGGCAACAACTTTTACTGGCGGGATGTGGGAACCATAGATGCCTACTGGGAAGCCAATATGGAGCTGACCAAGGTGATTCCAGAGCTCAATCTGTATGACAGTGAATGGCCGATCTGGACTTATCAGGAACAACTGCCGCCGGCCAAATTTGTATTCAAGGATGAAGGCCGTACGGGCAAGGCGACAGACTCGCTGGTGTCAGGGGGCTGCCTGATCAGTGGTTCTTGCGTGTCTAACTCAGTGCTTTTTTCCGGCGTGCATGTAGCGGATTATTCCGATCTGGATGGCGCTGTAGTGCTGCCCAAGGTCAAAATTAACGAGGGGGTCATCATGCGCAACGCAGTGATAGACCGCGGCTGCGAGATTCCTGCTGGCATGCAGATCGGTGTCGATCTGGAGCGAGATAGAAAGCGCTTTCATGTCTCTGAAAAAGGCATCGTACTGGTCACACCCGACATGCTGGGCCAAGATTTATATCGTGTGAAGTAGTTTAAAAGTCATTGAGTGAGTGAAAGAGGTTGAAGGATGTCCGATAAAAAATTGCTCTTAAATTTATATTGGCACATGCACCAACCGGATTACCGTGATCTGGTGACAGGCGAGTTTGTGCTGCCATGGACGTATTTGCATGCGCTCAAGGATTACAGTGATATGGCCTTTCACCTGGAGCAAAATCCAAGCGCCAGGGTAACGTTCAATTTTGTACCTATTCTGGTGGAGCAGCTCGAAGATTATGCTGAGCAGTCACGGTCCGGACAGTGGCGCGACCCATTACTGCGTTTGCTGGCAAATCCCAATCTGGAAAACATCACGGATGAAGAGTGTCGCCTGATTGTGGACAGCTGTTTCAAGGCACACCATGAAAAAATGTTGAGTCCTTTTCCGCATTATCAGCGCTTGCTCAAGCTATATGAACTGGTGGCGCCTATCATGCAAAACGGCCAGTTTCATTATCTCTCGGCACAATATAAAGCGGACTTGCTGGTCTGGTATCACCTGGCATGGACGGGGGAGAGCTTGCGCCGCAAAAACAAAACTGTGCAAACCCTGATGCAAAAAGGCGTGCTGTTTACCCTGGAAGACAGGCAAGCGCTATTAGACGTGATCAGCGAGACCTTGCAAGGCATTTTGCCGCGCTATCAGGCCTTGCTGAAAAAAGGCCGCATTGAAATGACCACCACGCCTTACTACCATCCCATCTTGCCATTGCTCATTGATTTGGAAAGTGCGCGTGACGCCATGCCCGATGCGCCGTTGCCGCAGTCAGCCACCTATCCAGACGGTTATCCGCGTGCGATTGCTCATGTGCAGGCGGCACAGCGCTATCATGAAAAAATATTTGGTCAGCCCGCCAATGGCATGTGGCCTGCTGAAGGCGCGGTCTCACATCCTGCACTATCGTTGCTGGCAGAGCAGGGCGTGGCCTGGGCGGCCACTGGCCAGGGTGTGCTGGCTAACAGCTTGCGTAAACTCGGTCTGCCGCACGACACGCCATCGCAATACCTGTATCAGCCTTATAAAATCACCAATGGTCAGCAGGATATTGTGTGCTTTTTCCGTGACGATCATCTGTCTGACAAAATCGGCTTTGAGTATTCCAAGCAATACGCAAGCGAAGCGGTGCATGACTTTATTCAGTCGCTGGAGCATATCCTGGCCAACAGTGAAGAGACGCCGGTGGTTAGCGTGATTCTGGATGGCGAGAATGCCTGGGAATACTATCCATACAACGGTTATTATTTCTTGCACGAGCTCTATCAGGCGCTGGCGCAGCATCCGGATATCCAGATGACGACTTTTAGCGATATTCTCGCCTTGCAGCAGAAACACACATTGCCAGCGCCACGCTTGCTGGATGATATTTGCGCCGGGAGTTGGGTCTATGGCACCTTTAGTACCTGGATTGGGGAACCGGCCAAAAACCGTGCCTGGGATCTGTTGTGCGAAGCCAAGCGGCATTATGATCAACAGATACACCAACTTTCAGCCGAACAGAAACAAAAATGCCAGCAGCAATTGGCCTTGTGCGAAGGCTCGGACTGGTTCTGGTGGTTTGGCGATTACAACAGCGCCCAAAGTGTACAAAGTTTTGACCAGCTCTATCGCCGTAATTTGAGTAATCTGTACAAATTACTTGGCCTGACAGCCCCTGCACATTTGTTACAACCCATCAGTCTGGGCGGTGGCGATGCCGAAAATGCAGGCACCATGCGCCGGGGCAACGCCTGATTCTTTCAACTGATTTGAATGCCAATCCATGACGCAACATAGACAAGCGGGTGTGCTGATGCACATCACTTCATTGCCTGAGGGCAATCTTGGCCCAGAGGCCTATCGTTTTGTAGACACCCTGGTCAAAATGGGCGTATCGGTGTGGCAGACCTTGCCGGTCAACCAGCCACATGGAGACCAGTCGCCCTATCAAAGTGTCTCCGCGCATGCAGGACATAGCGGCATGATCAGCGGGCAGCAATTGCAGCTTGATGGCTGGTGTCTGCCCAATGAGCTGACGCTGAGTTTGCCTGCATTGATGGCCAAAGTCATGGCGCGCGTGCAGTCCGGCAGCGCCCCCACACATGGTGAAGGCCATGGTCTGTCGTGGTCCGGGTTTGCGAGATTCTGTCAGACGCAGCAATACTGGCTGGAAGATTTTGCCTTGTTTGGCTGCTTGCGTGAGCAGCACCATAATCAAAGCTGGCAGCAATGGCCACAAGCTTACCGCAAGCATGATCCACAAGCCTTGCAAGCTTATCGGGTCACGCACCAGGAGCCGTTGACGCTGATTAAATTTACGCAGTATGTGTTTTTTCAGCAATGGGCGCAGCTCAAGCGTTACGCCAACCAGCGCGGCATTCGCTTGTTTGGCGATATCCCGATTTTTGTCGCTTACGACAGTGCCGATGTCTGGGCGCATCCTGCATGGTTCAAGCTGGATGACACCCTCAACATGACCGTCGTAGCGGGTGTGCCGCCAGACTATTTCTCTGAAACCGGACAACGCTGGGGGAATCCGCATTACGACTGGCTGGCCATGCAAAAAGATGGGTTTTCATGGTGGCTGGGGCGTATCGATACGCAGGCACAGCTGTTTGATATGCTACGGATTGATCACTTCAGGGGCTTGCAGGCCGCTTGGGAAATCCCCGCAGAAGAGCCCACTGCCATTAACGGGACTTGGCAAGAGGCGCCAGGTGAAGCGCTGTTAAACGCCATCACCGAGACCTTCCCAGAGCTGAGTCTGGTGGCTGAGGACTTGGGCATTATCACCGCAGAGGTGGATGCCTTGCGCCATGGATTCGACTTGCCTGGCATGAAAATTTTACAGTTTGCGTTTGGTGGCGGTGAGGATAATCCTTACTTGCCAGAAAACATAGAACAAAACAGCGTCGCTTATACCGGCACGCATGATAACGATACCACCCTGGGCTGGTACCTTACCGCGCCAGAGCATGTGCGTAATCATTTACATGATTACCTGAATCAACATCCTCCGCAAATGCCCGCAGCCCTGATTAAACTGACCCTGGAGAGCCAGGCCAAGCTGGCAATTATCCCCATGCAAGACATTCTCGCGCTGGATAGCCAGGCGCGCATGAACACGCCAGGCACTATAGAAGGTAACTGGTGTTGGCGCATGCAATGGTCGCAACTGAGTGAAGAGAAGTTATTGTCTTTTAGACACAGTGTTGAAGAAAGTGGCCGCTTCCATGCGTGATGTGACTCCGGTTTATCGTTTGGGTCTGGATGTGGGCGGGACCAATCTGCGTTTAGGTGTGTTTTCTGATCTGCGCCTGATTGAAGAAACGCGTTTTGAGGCAAACTATTCTGCCATTTGCAAGCAGCACTCGCCAGCACAGGCCTGGCAAAAGATTATTGCGGTTACGGCAGAAGCCATCCAGCCCTTGCTTGAAAAATATCCGACGATTCAGAGTATCGGCATTGGTTTTCCCGGCTTTATTGATCCGCACACGGGCATCCTGGCGCAATCGCCCAATTTACCGGGCTTGTTAAACGTGAATCTGGGCCACGATCTGGGTGCCCGGCTTGGTTTCAATATCCGGGTCGAGAACGATGCCAATGCTGCAGCCTTTGGGGAATTTAGCCTGCTTGGTCAGCCTGCTGGTGGCTTGCTGTATCTGGGCCTGGGCACCGGAGTGGGTGCCGGATTGGTCGTGAATGGTTATGTTTGGGCCGGGCAGCATGGTTATGCGCTAGAGGCCGGGCATATTATTGTCGAGCATCAAGGCCGCTTGTGTGGCTGTGGTAACCGAGGTTGCGTCGAGCAATATGCTTCTGCCACCGGCATCAGCAAAGGCTATGCCGAGTTGACTGGCCAGACAAGGAGTGCTTTGGAGATTGCGCTGGCTGCGGAGCAGGGCGATGAACATGCGCGCGCAGTCTACGCGGATGCTGGTCGCAAACTGGCGCAAATGCTGGCGAGTGTACTCAAGGTGGTTGATGTCGGCACCGTTTTGATTGGCGGTGGCGTGGTTGCCGCATGGTCGCTGATGTCTGAGGCGTTTTATCAACGGCTGGAGGCAGATTTGATCCCGGTACTCAGAGGCCAGGTCGTGGTTCATCTATCTCGTTCTGGCGATATTGCGGGCATGTTGGGTGCCGCCTTGCTGGCCGAGTCCACCACCCGTTCAGCATAACCCTTCATGCGCGTGCGCCTGGTGTTGCGCCAGTGCCCAGGCCACATGCTCCCGCACCAAGGCATTTTCATCCTGTGCCCGTGAATTCAGTGCTGCAATCACCGCCATCGACGTCGGCGCATTACCCAAGCCGACGGCAATATTGCGCAACCACTGCGTGTAGCCTATGCGGTAGATCGCGCTCCCCGCCATTTTTTGCTGAAACTGAGCTTCGGTCCAGCCAAAACAGGTCACCAGGCTCAAGCTGTCCAGTCCATGCCGTACCGCAAAGTCGGGCTCTGAGGTCCTGACAGCAAATTTGTTCCACGGGCAGGTGAGCTGGCAATCGTCACAGCCATACACCCGGTTGCCCATCAGTGGCCTTAACTCCTCGGGAATGCTGCCTTGATGTTCTATGGTCAGGTAAGAGATACAGCGGCGAGCGTCTAGTTCGTAAGGTGCAACGATGGCAGCGGTCGGGCAGACATCAATACACGCAGTGCAACTGCCACAATGTGCTGAGGTGGGCGGGTCCACCGGCAAAGGCAGGTTGGTATAAATTTCCCCCAGGAAAAACCATGATCCCTGCTGGCGATTGAGTAGCAGCGTATGTTTGCCGCGCCAGCCCACCCCCGCTTTGGTGGCCAGTGCTACCTCCATCACCGGCGCACTGTCGGCAAATACACGGTATTCAAAACTGCCAAAGGTCTCGGTGATGCGGGTACACAATTGCTGCAATTTTTGCCGCATCACTTTATGGTAATCGCGTCCCATGGCATAGCGGGCGACATAAGCCTGCTCAGGGCTCTCCAGCACCTGCCAGCCGTCGGCTGCATCTGCGGGTAAATAATTGAGGTTGACCGAGATCACGCGCAAGGTGCCAGGCACCAATTCTGCCGGACGGGTTCGCTTGGTCCCATGTTTTGCCATATAATCCATGTCGCCGTGGTATTGTTTGTCCAGCCACTTTAAAAATTCAGGCTCTGCGGCAGACAAGTCGGTATCGGTAATGCCGATATTGCCAAACCCCAGTTCTCGCGCCCAGCCCTTGATGGTCGCTGCCATTTGCGCAGCGACATGAACATCAGGCAGTTGAATCGGGACGGGATGTGATTGATGTGACATGACAGAAACGTATTCTACACAGATTTTAAAAGACGAAGCAGCGACCGTGCATGCCGCAAGCGTGCTGGCAAAGCAATTGCAGCCTGGGCAGGTCATTTACCTGCACGGTGATCTGGGGGCCGGTAAAACCACGCTGGTGCGCGGCATGCTGCATGCCTTGGGGCATGTCGGCAAAGTGAAAAGCCCCACCTATACGCTGGTGGAACCCTATATGCTGCCATTCGCCACGTGCTATCACTTTGATCTTTACCGCTTTCAGGATGCAGAAGAGTGGGAAGCTGCCGGCTTCCGCGATTATTTCAACCCTGCCAGTGTTTGCATGGTCGAGTGGCCTGAGCGTGCAGCCGAGCTATTGCCTGTCGCAGACATCGAGATTCGCTTTGATATCCTGCCGCACGGCCGCGTGCTGCACATCACAAGTCAGCAGGCGCTGGCCTTGGAAACACTATGCCAGTAAATCGTAAGCATTGCCTGGGCTGGCTATTGCCAGTCCTGTTCTTCATCCTGAGTCAGGCCGCACATGCCGCTGAAGTCATCCTGGCCAATTTGCAGCAGCAAGGCGGTCAGGCACATGTCGAGCTTTTGCTCGACCAGCAAGTCAAATACCGTGTCTTCACGCTGGATAATCCATTTCGCGTGGTGATTGATATGGACGGTGTTGCCATCAGCCCGACCCTGAAAGCGCTCGCGCTGCAGTTGGATGCCCAACATCCTTACCTGTCTAAAATCCGCATTGCGCCGTTTACCGAGAAAACGGCGCGTATCGTTTTTGACATCAAATCTGATATCAAACCGCAGGTCACCGATATGAATGCGGGCAGCTCGCAACAGCGCTTGGCCATCAGCATAGGCCCTGCGAGTGGTACTGTCGAGTCAGCCATGGCGAGCCCGGTACTGACACCTTCCCGGCAATTGCAAGAAGTGCCACGTCAAGACGACAAACCTGCTGAAAAAGCAGCCGAGCCCACACCAGACAATGCCAATGCAACGGTGGAAAAATCTGCCGAAAAACCGGTGGACAAAGTGGCCGACAAGCCGGTTGAAAAACCACTCAAACAGGCAAAACCTGGCCAAAAACTCATTACAATTGCTGTCGACGCCGGTCACGGCGGTGAAGATCCTGGTGCACGCGGTTCCAATGGCAGCCACGAAAAGAACATTACTCTGGCCATTGCGCGCAAGCTCAAGCAACAGATCGATGCCGAAGAAAACATGCAAGCGATCCTGATCCGCGATGGCGATTATTTCGTGCCACTGGGGGACCGTGTCAAAAAAGCACGGGCGGCCAAGGCCGACTTGTTTATTTCCATCCATGCCGACTCGTTTGTGAACAGCACCGCCAAAGGGTCTTCTGTGTTTGCCCTGTCTGAGCGTGGCGCCACCAGTGCCGGCGCCCGCTACCTGGCGAAAAAGGAAAATGCGGTAGACTTGATTGGTGGTGTGGCGATTGATACCCGCGATATGGACCTGGCAAGAACCTTACTCGATTTATCGCAAACGGCCACTATTCACGACAGTATCCGCATGGGTAAAGCCGTGCTGGGCCGCATCGCTAAAATCAATACGCTCCATTCCAAGTATGTTGAACAAGCGGCGTTTGCGGTGCTTAAATCACCGGATATCCCTTCGATTCTGGTCGAGACGGCGTTTATCAGCAATCCTGAAGAAGAAGCCAGGTTGAATGATGATGCTTATCAGGATAAGTTGGTCAATGCGATTTTGTCTGGCGTGAAGTCTTATATTGCGACCAATCCTTCCTTCGCTAAAAAATAAGTGTTATTGATTTGGTTCAAAAGTCATTCGATGATTGGGCTTATTTTTGCCTACAGGCGAAAAGGACGCTGTAAGCGTTCTTGGTAGAAGTGCTATTAAAAGTATTGCCCTAATTCTGCTTCCCTTTGCGTCTTGCCATAGCCCGCCTGAACTCTCAACGCCCGACCAATAAAACCATTGAGCTTTTTCCTGGCATCATCAATCAATGCGCTATCCACAAAGATGCGTGGATATTGATACGATAACCAGCTATACAAGCTCAAATGCTGGCATATGAGTTCAGCCTGCTCCAGATATTGCGCCTGTTGGCCATTCAGCCATTCTGGCATTTGCGGCAATGACCTGGCTTGTTGCGTAGCGACGGCTTGTACGCATTGCAAAAAATAGTCCCGTGCAATCGGCACCTGGATCGCGAGCGGGGCGCACATCAAGCGGTATTTGTCCCGCATGGGGAGTTGCGGTGCGGTTTGGTCTATCAGCATGGCTTGCTGGTGTTGCAGGCTTGTCACTTGCCACTGCAAGACATGCTGGCCGGGTGACCTGGCATATTGCTTGTGCAGGTACTCCATGCATTCGGCCAGTCGCCAGGTAGGGATATGTAAACTCAGCGCTTCAATATCCCCGCCACCAAACGCAATCGGCAAGGCAAATGGTGGCACCGTGTCATCGGCGTCTAACATGGCCTGTAAATGCCATTGCTCGTCGTCTTCCAGGACGGTGACATATCCCGTGTCATATAAGCCATGGCGTCCGGCCCGACCGGCAATCTGGCGCATTTCGGTGGCATTGAGCGGCCGCGAGGCGATGCCGTCAAATTTATGGATATTGGCAAAAATCACGCGGCGAATCGGCAGGTTGAGCCCCATGCCTATGGCATCTGTGGCGACCAGGATGTGTGCCTCGCCGCTGGCAAAACGCGCAGACTCGACGCGGCGGACTTCAGGCGAGAGGGCGCCATAGATGGTGGCGACAGACAGCCCCCATTGGCGGATACGCGCACCCAGTGTCAGCACATCTTTGCGGCTAAAGGCGATGATGGCATCACCGGTTTGTAGTGCTTTGCGTAGTTTGGCGGCGTGGTAGCGTGCACCGCAAATACTATGTTCTTCGATCAGCAACGGTGTCATGCGCTGTAAATGAGTGAGAGTGTAGGGCTCGTTGAGCGTATCCAGCACGCGGGTACAGCTGCTGGTGACACTGTTCGCCCCGCAGATAAATACTTGTTTTGCCGGGACCCCGACCAGCGCCGCCGTCCATGCACTGCCACGGTCCGGGTCCATCAGCATCTGGATTTCATCAATCACTGCGACGTCTACGGCGTGGTCTGGCCGCAGCATTTCGATGGTGGAGGCGGTGTGTCTGGCACCGGGCACCATGACACGTTCTTCGCCAGTCACCAGATTGCAAGGGACGCCGGCCTGCATCAGCCGGTCGCGGACCTCCATTGCCAGCAGACGTAACGGCGCGAGATAAACACCAGACTCAGCCTGGCGCAGGGTTTCGAGTGCCTGATAGGTTTTGCCTGAGTTGGTGGGCCCGACATAAAAATGATGTTGGCGACCCAGCTGGCGGGCGAGGGTAAAGCGAGATAAATACGCCTGAAATTCTTGTGAGAACATACAGTCATTCTACCAAACGGTTTAAAATGCCAAGATGCAAATTAAACTTCTCCCCGATCAACTGATTTCTCAAATTGCCGCCGGTGAGGTGGTCGAGCGCCCAGCCTCCGCTCTGAAAGAGCTGCTTGAAAACAGTGTGGATGCAGGCAGCACGCAGATTCAGGTAGCCTTGCAACAAGGCGGTATCAAGCTGTTGAAAGTCACCGACAATGGTCACGGGATTGCCAAGGATGAATTGGCCCTGGCGCTGACACGGCATGCCACCAGCAAGATTGAGAGCCTTGAAGATCTCGAACAAGTTGGCAGCCTGGGCTTCAGGGGCGAGGCATTGGCCAGTATTGCCTCTATCTCGCGTACTATGCTCACCAGCCGTCAGCAAAGCGCCAGTCATGCCTGGCAAATCGCCGCAGAAGGCACGCAAGCGCCACAGCTGAGCCCGGCCGCACTGGATGCAGGCACCATTGTTGAGGTGCATGATTTGTACTTTAATACCCCGGCGCGGCGCAAGTTTCTCAAAACCGAAAATACCGAGTTTGGTCATTGTGAAGATGCCTTTACCCGTGTCGCCCTGTCGCGTCCGAATATCGGTTTTTTGTTGCAACACAATGGCAAAGCCATTAGCCGCTTGGCGGCCAATACCCCGCAGCAACGCATCACAGATGTGTTAGGGAGCGAATTTGCTGCACAAAGTCTCTGGATAGAAGAGGATAGCGGTGGCTTGCGCCTATGGGGGATGACCGCTTCGCCCACTTACCAGCGCCACAGCCGCGATAGCCAATATGTGTTTGTGAATGGCCGGTTTGTGCGCGACAAGCTGATTGCGCACGCCATCAAGCAAGCCTATCAGGATGTGTTGCACGGCGATAAACATCCGGCCTTTGTGCTGTTTCTTGAGCTGGATCCCTCCCTGGTCGATGTCAACGTGCATCCCGCCAAAACCGAAGTCCGCTTCCGCGAATCGCAAGCGGTACATCGTTTTATTTTTCATAGCCTGCACAAGGCCCTTGGCAAAACATCCGCCGAGATACAAGCCAGTCAGCCTGTGCAAGCGCCGTTTAATCCCTTCCGCCCAGGCACGGATGCCTCTGTGTTTAGCATGCCACGCGAACAAGTGGAAATGCCACTGCACAATCGCCCGGCCTTTGGCGGCAGCTATCCCCCCAATATCAGCAATGCTGGCGAGATGGCGCAGCAGTTTTATGGTCAACTCTACGGCGACTTAAAACCGGCCGCGATGGATCAAGCGACCATCCTTGAAAGTAATTCTTTAGAAGTATTTGCTACGGTGGCGGCCTTGGATCAGCCGATACAACCCACGCCAGATCTGCCGCAACAATACCCGTTGGGGTTTGCACTGGGGCAGTTGCATGGGATTTATATCCTTGCCCAAAACGCGCAAGGTATGGTGGTGGTCGATATGCACGCCGCGCATGAGCGCATCATGTACGAGCGCCTGAAAAGTGCCCTGAGCGAGCATGCCATCGCAACTCAGCCGTTGCTGATTCCTATCAGTTTTTATGCCGAAAAAGTTGAAGTTGCCACGCTGCAATCCTTGCAAGGCAGCGACACATTACAGCAACTGGGCTTTGAGTTGGCTACCTTGTCACCCACCACGATTGCCATTCGTGCCATCCCCACCATGCTGCAAGATGCCGATGCCGTCGCGCTGGCCCGTGCTGTATTACGCGACTTACACGAATATGGCGCCAGCCGCGTGCTGCTAGAACGCCAAAACGAAGTACTGGGTACCATGGCCTGCCACGCTGCCGTTCGTGCTAACCGGCAACTGACCATTACTGAAATGAACGCCTTGTTGCGTGATATGGAAGCGACTGAAAGAAGCGGGCAGTGCAATCACGGCAGACCCACCTGGTTTCAGGTGAGTTTGGCCGATTTGGACAAGATGTTTATGCGGGGGCAGTAGCCGTCTAGCCCCGAGTTTAAACGCGTGTGCGTCTTACTCGTCAAAGTCTAGGGTAAATTGCGCTGAATCTGTTTGGTCTATACGATCAGCACGCTGCAGACCGCTGACTTTAACGCCTAACAATCGTATTTTCTTATCTAAATCTATCCTTTTCAGGCATTTTCCAGCAAAAAGCCGTAACGATTTCGCATCGCTGATCGCCGTGGACAAGGTGAGGTCACGCGTAACCGTTTTAAAGTCCTCAAAACGCAGCTTGATCCCGACCTTGCAGCAGGTATAGCCTTTCTTCTGCAGATCGTTGGCGACACGTTCACATAAGCGGGTAAATGCCTCGCTCAGCGCTGGTTTGTCTCTCACCGGATGCAAGTTGCGTTCGAAAGTGGTCTCCCTGCTCATGGAGACCGGAACGCTTTCTGTCACGACCGGTCTGTCGTCCTGCCCGCGAGAAACACGGTATAACCACCTGCCATAGCGATTGCCAAAATGTTGAACAAGCCAGGCTTCGTTCATAGCTGCGATTTGGCCTATGGTCTTAATCTGCAACGATTCGAGTTTTGCACTGGCTTTGGGACCAATGCCATTGATCTTTTTTGCCGCCATCGGCCAGATGCGGCTGGGGACATCTGACATCCTGATGACCGTGATGCCATCAGGCTTTTGCATTTCAGAGCATAACTTTGCCAATAGTTTATTGGGGGCGATCCCGACTGAACAGGTCAGGCCGGTGGCAGCGAATACGGCCGATTTCAGCTGTTGTGCAATCTCGGTGGCGTCTCCTGGCAGCGTTGAAACATCGGCGTAGACTTCATCGATCCCAATATTCTCCACCTGCGGGCTGATGCTACGAATCGCTGCTTTGAACAACTGCGAGTAATGGCGATAGAGTTCGAAGTTGACCGGTAGCAAGACCGCATCGGGCGCGAGTTTGGCTGCCTGCATGGTGGGCATGGCCGAGTTCAAGCCTAGCGCCCGCGCTTCGTAGGTGGCTGTGGTCAACACGCCGCGCCCTGCGTAATCACGCAAGCGCGAGAATTCGCGTGTACCATCTTCTCTGATCCTCGGCACATGTGAGGAGCCACCGGCCACCACCATGGGCAAGCCTTTCAACTCCGGGTAGCGTGACAATTCGCAAGATGCAAAAAAAGCATCCATATCAATATGTGCGATGCGTCTGTGCTCTTGGTCTGACATGTCCGGCACTCACTAATTGATCAGCAGATTAACAATCAGAGATTTACGCATAAAATGAAGTATCAAGGATGGCAGCCAAAGAGATAGAGGAGATTGCAAAGCCGGATTATCCCACGAGAGTACTTAAAAACAATTCTTGTCCAAGAGTGCTTTTTTAAACGGCCTCTACAATCACCATTGCTTTATCCGCTATGAAAACCGCCGTAATAATAGCCCACTTGGGCGGCATATTCGTTCCGTTTCCCGGTAATGATTGTGTTGCATGCGTTTTTTCAACAGCGATGTACTGATTGATTAATACCGCGGTTGGATCATATAGTTTAAATCGCTTTAAGCAGTGCGGTAGCGGATATTGTTGTAGGTGCAAAAAAGGCCTATCTTGGATAGGCCTTTTTAATCGGTGAAAGTTACTGAATAACGCCTAGTTGTTTGAACAAGCCATAAGCATCCAGCACATCCCAGTGCTCGGCCAGTTTACCGTTCTCGATCCTGAAAATATCCACGGCGTAAATACTGTAGTGCTTGCCTGTAGCCGGGATGCCTAACCAGTCGCCTTTTTGCGTCCCTGAGTACACGCCGTACGCCCAAACGGTATCCCCTTCGGCGACCAGCTTTTCCAGTTGATAGTGCCAGTCTGGTACGGCTTTAAACCAGGCACTAAAAAACTGCTCGAAGCCAGTCAGGCCTTGTGGCACGAGCGGGTTGTGTTGAATATAGCCTGGCTGCATGAAGTTGGGCAGTTGGCTAAGGTCTTTTTTCACAAAGACGGCAGTGGCAAAGTCTGCCAGCAGTTGTTTGTTTTGTTGCGTTTGGTCTTGTGCCATGGTGAGGGTTCCTTTGGTTAACAGGGTGGTGAATAGCAAGGTGGTAAGCAGCGATTTGAATAGATGCATATGGCTTCCTTAAGTGAATTGAAAATGCTTGCGTGCTGTAGGTGTTGCGCATCATAATTTCAATGGTTACTTTTAGTAAGTAGGCACCTTAAAGTAACTTATGCACTTGTCACTCACTTGAACGTCTTGGATACCGAGGGAAAACCATGCTGGAAGAGATAGAACAACCGTTGCAGATTGTCAGTAGCTGGAATGCGTATCAGGCAGCGTGCCCGACACGTTTGATGTTGAACCGGATAGCGGATAAGTGGACAGTGCTGGTGTTGGGGTTGCTGGAGAGTGAAACCAAGCGGTTTAGTACCTTGCAGCGTGAGATTGGCGGAATTTCACAGAAGATGCTGACGCAAACATTGCGTGGGTTGGAGCGGGACGGGCTGATTGCGCGTACGGTGTATCCTGAGGTGCCGCCAAGAGTGGAGTACAAGATAACACCGCTGGGGAACACGCTGGTGGGCCTGCTAGCCGCATTGCGTGACTGGTCTGAGACGCATATGGATGAGGTGTTGCAAGCGCAACGTGATTATGATCAGGCGCAGCAGGCAGCCTCCAATCCCGAGGCTGCCTCTGGTGTGAGGGTGGTACGTTTTTGATCCCTTAGGCTAGCAGCAAAAAAACGGTCGGTTTTTTATGCAAATCTGGCAGGGGTGCTTTCTTCCAGTCAGCCACTGTTTTTGTCACAATCAATTCTTCTTTGCCTGACACATTGCACGCCACACATAATTTTGTTTGTGCTTGCAGGTTAGCAATCAGGTCTTCTAATACATGCTGATTGCGGTAGGGTGTTTCAATAAACAGCTGGGTCGCTTGCTGTTTTTTTGAGTCAAACTCAATGCCTTTGATGGTTCTGATACGTTCATTTTTATCGCTGGGAAGATAGCCTAAAAACGTAAATCTCTGGCCGTTCAAGCCGCTGGCCATCAGTGCCAGCAGCAAGCTGCTGGGGCCGATGAGCGGGGAGACGCGTATGCTTTTGTGATGAGCGACGGCGGCGAGCGCGGCCCCCGGATCGGCGATACCCGGGCAGCCGGCTTCACTCATCAAGCCAACATCCATGCCCTGTTGCACAGGTTGCAGTAACTTTTGCAGGTCTTTATTCGGTGTATCTTTAGTCAGCACCGTGAGCGTGATTTCACGCATAGGCACTGGGTGCCCGCTGGCGCCTAGAAAGTGACGGGCCGTTTTTTCGTTCTCGACGATAAAGTGACGCAAGCTGTGCATACGTTGTATGACTTCAGGCGGTACGACTTGTTGGGGTGTGGTGTCCTCGGTGAGGGGGACGGGAATAAAGTAGAGGGTTCCAGCAGTCATGGCAATCTTAATGAGTTAAACAACGTGATTATCCCACGGCCAGACAGCAAAAAAGCATTCTTTTGCAAGAATGCTTTTGTTGACGCCCTTGAAGCATGTTGAGCGGGAGTGTGGCAGGCTAATATTTCACCTGCACACGATATTTCAGCGTGGCATCGCCATCGGCAGGTACATTGATTTTCCAGCTGGCCTGGTGGGCACTGGTTTTCTGGTGTGGCTGTGATTCGCTTAGTATTTTCCAGCTACCTGCAATCGGCTCTTGCACGGTGACGGTGACCGCTTCTTTTTTCGCGTTGTGTAAAGTGATGGTATAAGCGCTTTCATACACGGGTGGCTGGTTTTGCTTGCTCAGGTTTTTAAAATCGGTTTGCACACGGTCAGCCGTCACATCAAAGGCATTGCCAAGTTTGAGGCGCACCGTGTCGTTCTTTGGTGTATGGTCGATCTGGTCTTCGCCCACAAACTGTGCCGTGCCGTCGTGATCTTTTTTGTACACGCGCATGGTGCCTTTAGGCAGAGGAATGCCCAACTGGCTACTTTCTTTGTTATCAAATTCTACAAAGACCTGCACTTTGAGTTTTTTATCGATATCGGGATACTGACCCTGGAAGTAATACTCCGAGCCATTCAGTACCAGTTCTTTATGCGCCGGGATATGTTGCGCAGAAAGCAAGGCCACTTGTTTGGTTTGGTTTTCTGCAATGGTCGTGGGGCGTGGCAGGGTGTATAAATGATATTCGAGTAATGCTTGCTCGGTGGGCATGGCGGCTTCGGCGACCATGGCATCCGCGCGCATCATCATGGTTTTGGGGTGGATCACTTCACGCACACGGTTGACATCCCCTGCCACCAGTTGCACTTTTGCGTTGGGATAGCTGGTGCCGCTGGTATTGGTGAGCGTGACCCAGCCAGACAGGTCTATCGCATCCTCTTTGCTGCTGAGCTCAGCGACATAGTCGGTTTTCCACTGCAAGCCACCTGTGAGGTAACTGAGCTCCAGAGTGGACTGTTCACCGCCTTTATATTGCAACTGCGTCGTCAGGGTTGGACGGTCTTTGAGCATGCCGGGGACGTTAGGATAGGCGATACGGCCCGGGATCACGGTTTCGATACGGTTACCTATTTTGAGCACCGGGCCATCCTGGGCAGAGAGTACGGTGGCTGTTTCTTCAGTTTCGGCACCTGTGGTCGGGTTGGTACGAATCACGGTGACTTGTTGGCCGACATATTTTTCCAGCAGTTTGTGCGGGGTGAGCAAGTCAAAGTCGAAGTTCTGCTCCAGCACCTGCAAGCTGGTGTTAGGGAGCAAGCTACGCAATAAGGCAGTTTCAGGCTTGATCTGCGCACTGACATCACGGAAAGAAACGGCAGACAGGCCGTTGCTTAACTTTAACTTGCGACTGTCTTTGACCAGCGCAAGGTCTTCATTGTAAATCGTCACCGCCACACTGGTCTGGTCAGATTGCGGGCTGGTGAGGGTGGTTTCCGCTTGTGCAGCGGCTGCGTACGTCAATGCAGCCGTCCCCATGGAGAAAAATAGCAGGGTGCTGAGTCGCATGTGTATCCTTTCGTTATGGGTTATTTGCGTTTTAAGCATGAGACTGCCTAAACGCAGTGGCCGTTCAAAAGTTAACACATGACTTTGTTTTATGCTATCAAGTTGAAGCCGATAATACGTCTACACCCGCTTGTCGCAGCATCTCGACCAAGGCAATCAAGGGCAGTCCTATCAGCGCATTCGGGTCATCGCCCCGCATATAGTCCAGCAGCGCGATGCCCATGCCTTCAGATTTGGCACTGCCTGCACAATCATAAGGTTGTTCAAGGTGCAGGTAGGTCTCGATCTGGCTGGCACTTAAGGATTTGAATTTAACGAAATAGGGCACGATGGTGGCTTGCATGTGCTGCCGTTGGCTGTCATACAGGCACAAGGCACTATGAAAAACCACCTCTTTGCCGCTGAGCATGGTGAGTTGCGTGACAGCATTGGCATGATTACCAGGTTTACCTATCTGCATACCATCCACGGTCGCGACCTGGTCGCAGCCAATAATCAGCGCATCAGGCTGGGTTTCTGCCACTTTGCGGGCCTTGGCCTCTGCCAAGCGCAAAGCAGTCTGTTCGGGGCTTTCATTTGGCAACGGGGTTTCATCAATCTCTGGTGACAGGCAGGTAAACGGTAAATGCAGCTTTTGCAATACTTCACGACGGTAACGTGAAGAGGAGGCAAGAATCAGTGATTGTTTCATGGATCAGGCAGCTCAAAAGCAAAAATCCCTGAATTGCTTCAGGGATTTTTGTTGATTGTAATTATTCAGGTTGAATTTCAATCAGTGTTTCATCTGGCGTGACACTGTCGCCCTTGGTCACATGAATGGCAACCACGGTGCCCGATTTGCTGGCCTGGATCTCGTTTTCCATTTTCATGGCTTCGATCACCAACACGCCATCACCGGCATTGACTTTGTCACCCACATTTACTTTTACCGTCACTATCGTGCCTGGCATTGCCGTGGTGACGCAGCCTGGATGGTGAGGGCGTGGACGCCCACTCGCGGCGACTGCAGCGGCTTTTTTCTTGCTGCCGTTACTGCCGCCACCGCTGACTTCCATTTCGCTCAAGGTCTCAACAAACACTTCTTCAGAAATGCCGTCTACCTTGACATAGTAAGGTCTGCGTTCTTCACCCGCGTGACCGCTGCCGGTCAGTTTGATGTGGTAGGTTTCACCGTGCAGGGTAATATTGAATTCATTCGGCGCATAACGGGCGGCCGCTGTTTGCTGGGTGACTGCGTCTTTGCTCAACAATGGCTCTGGATTCAATGAGCCTGCATTGCGTTCTTGCAAGAAGGTTTTACCGATGTCCGGGAACATGGCATAGGTCAATACATCTTGCTCGTTATTGGCAAAGCGCTCGGCCTCGGACTGCAGCTTGACCATTTCCGGTTGCAGCAAGTCTGCTGGACGGCAGGTAATGACTTCAGCATCGCCAACCGCTTGTTTGCGCACCTCAGCATTGACTGCCGCAGGCGCTTTACCATATTGGCCTAACAAGTAATTTTTGACTTCGTTGGTAATGGACTTGTAGCGGCCACCGGTCAATACGTTCAGTACAGCTTGTGTCCCGACGATTTGCGAGGTGGGCGTCACCAACGGAGGATAACCAAGATCCTCACGCACACGCGGAATCTCGGCCAGCACCTCGTCCATACGGTTGAGTGCGCCTTGTTCTTTCAACTGGTTCGACAGGTTGGAAATCATGCCACCTGGCACCTGGTTAACCAAGACGCGGGTATCCACGCCGGTAAACTCGCTTTCAAATTGCCAGTATTTCTTGCGCACTTCT
Organism: Methylophilus sp. DMC14; assembly: GCF_056314085.1. Classification (NCBI taxonomy): domain Bacteria; kingdom Pseudomonadati; phylum Pseudomonadota; class Betaproteobacteria; order Nitrosomonadales; family Methylophilaceae; genus Methylophilus; species Methylophilus sp. DMC14. The sequence continues at coordinate 63,153 of NZ_JBQUZA010000006.1, forward strand.
TTGAAGTAGGCGGTGATTTCCTGCAATTTGCCTAAATCGAGGCCTGTATCGTATTCCGTGCCTTTCAATGCGGCCACCAGGCTTTCTGTGGTCGGATGGCTGGCACCTTCGGAGAATGAAGAGTTGCAGGTATCAATAATATCCACGCCGCTTTCCACGCTCTTGAGCAAGACCATACTGGCCAGACCGGAGGTGGCGTGGCTGTGCATGTGTACGGGCACGCTGACCGCAGCCTTCAGACCTTTGACCAGTTCAGCGGCCATGGTAGGTGTCAGCAGGCCAGCCATGTCCTTGACGCCAATGCTGTCACAGCCCAGCGCCTCAAGCTCTTTGGCCATGTTCACAAAGTAGGCCACATCATGCACCGGGCTGGTCGTAAAGGACAGGGTACCGATGGCATGTTTTTTGACTGATTTGACGGCCTCAATCGCAGTTTTAAGGTTGCGGATGTCGTTCATCGCATCAAAAATACGGAACACATCGACACCGGCATCGGCTGCCTGTTTGACAAAGGCATGCACGACGTCATCAGAGTAATGACGGTAGCCGAGCAAGTTCTGGCCTCGCAACAGCATGTTGATAGGCGTGTTTGGCAAGGCTTTACGCAAGCTGCGCAGACGCTCCCAGGGGTCTTCCTTCAAAAAGCGGACGCAAGCGTCAAAAGTTGCACCGCCCCAGGCTTCGAGAGACCAGAACCCAATCTCATCCAGCTTGCTGCAGATCGGCAGCATGTCTTCGGTGCGCATGCGCGTTGCAATCAGGGATTGGTGACCATCTCTTAAAACGAGTTCGGTGACATGTATTTTGCTCATAGTCTTGTCGATCTAAATAAATATCTTGCAATGCGGGTTAATCAAATACCTTCGTGGGCGGCAATCGCAGCCGCAATGGCGGCTGCCATTAACTCTTTGGGTAATCCTACGTCGTACTCAGTCAGCTCGGGGTGTTGCTCCACAAAGCTGGTGTTGAAATCAGCGGCGCGGAAGTCCGGATGCTGCATGATCTGCTGGTAGTATGGAATGGTCGTTTTGACGCCATAGACAATCATGTCATTCAAGGCACGGCGACCACGTTCAATCACGCTTTCCCAATCCAGGGCCCAAACTGTCAGTTTGGCACACATGGAGTCGTAGTAAGGCGGGATGACATATCCGCTGTAAATCGCCGCATCCATACGCACACCCGGACCGCCGGGCGCATAGTAGCGGGTGATTTTACCAAAGCTGGGCAAAAAGTCTTTTTTCGGGTCTTCTGCGTTAATCCGGTACTCCATGGCAAAGCCACGGAAAGCAATTTCACTTTGCTTGTATTGCAGCGGTAAGCCGGCCGCAACACGAATCTGCTGTTGAACAATGTCCACGCCAGTAATGGTCTCGGTCACAGTATGCTCTACCTGTAAGCGCGTGTTCATTTCCATGAAGTAAAAGTTATTGTCTGAATCCAGCAAGAACTCAACCGTGCCTGCGTTCTCATAGCCAACAGCTTTAGCGGCTTTCACGCCCAGACCACCAATATATTCACGTTGAGCTTGAGTCAGTTGTGGAGAGGGGGCGATCTCGATCAGTTTCTGGTTACGACGCTGGATGGAACAATCGCGTTCAAACAAATGAATGACATTGCCATGTGAGTCGGCCAGCACTTGCACTTCGATATGGCGCGGATGCACCACGCACTTTTCGAGAAAGACTTCTGGCTTGCCAAAGGCTTTGCTGGCTTCTGAAATGACACGGTCGTAGTTACTGAGCAGCTCTTTCTCGTTGTCGCAACGACGAATTCCGCGGCCACCGCCACCATTCGTCGCCTTGAGCATCACGGGATAGCCAATTTTATTGGCCAGGGTCACTGCGGCCTCTACCGATTCCAGATTGCCTTCACTGCCTGGCACGCAAGGAATGCCTGCGTTAATCATGGCATTACGTGCCTGGATCTTGTCACCCATTTGACGGATGACGTCGGCATCAGGACCAATGAACTTGATGCCGCGACGTGCGCAGACTTCAGCAAGTTCCGGATTCTCTGACAGGAAGCCATAACCAGGATGCAAGGCGTCACAGCCTGCAGCCACAGCAATGTTGACTATATTGTGTGCGTTCAGGTAGCCTGCGACAGGGTCTGAGCCAATGTTATAGGCTTCGTCTGCCTTTTTAACATGCAACGCATGGCGGTCAGCATCGGAGTAAATAGCTACCGATTTAATGCCCATTTCAGAGCAGGCACGTACGATGCGCACCGCAATTTCACCGCGATTCGCGACTAAAATTTTCTTAAACACACATTACCCTTAAAGCAAGAAAAAAGGACTAGAGTCTTTTAGTAACTCAACCGAGTTTTTCAATCTCCAGGAGACTGAATATAAAACGGTTCAAGTTGATTTGGTTGTGGTTTGGAGTCGTCTTTGCTACAGCAACAAATGGCCGATCAGGCAAACCGGCACCATGGGTGCGCCCTTGAACAGAGCGCCGCGTGATGCGGTGTCATTATAACAACAAACCTTGCGCTTAAACAGAGGCCTGTCATTTTAGTGCTGGCCTTGTCCGTGTTTTAGTCGTCAATGATCATTGAGTTTGTTATAGTGCCGGCTTAATAGTTGATTGAATTGTTTGGTAAAGATCATGGCGCATTTTCAGGGGCTGGCAAGGCAGCAAAAAACCGTTGAGGGGGCGTTAGCGCTGAGCGCTATGCCCAGGTTACATGAGGCGTTGCAAGCGCTAGGGGTGTCGGATGTGGCCGCCCTCGACGGCATGCAGGTGCATTATCGGTTGCAAGGCTTGTCATCCCGCTATTTTGGTGAGGTGTCGCTGCCTATGCTGGCGCTGAGTTTGCAGACGACTTTGCCGCTGGTGTGTCAGCGTTGCTTTGAGCCCATGCCAGAGTCTCTAGAGATGACCTTTGAATTTGCGCTTTGTGACGAGCCGCCGGAAGCATTGCTAGAAGATGAAACGGTGGATTGGCTGGAATCTACGGATGAGTCGTCGCTGGAAGTGTTGGTCGAGGATGAGTTGTTGATGGCGCTACCTATTTCTGTCATGCATGAAGAAGCGTGTACACAATTACAGCGGTCTGCGGGTGAAAAGCCGAATCCATTTGCTGTGCTCAAGCAGTTGAAGTTGGACAAATAACCCCGTAAGCTGGGTGTTCATGCCGCGAATCATGGCAAATAAACCAATGAAAAGCGATATTTGCATGATTTATTTGCAGTTGTCCCTGAGTTATTTTATAATGCTGGATTAGGTAGCATTTTTAATTTATTAATAACCGAGTTTGTTTTATAAACTGTCATTGAGCTTCGATACCTGAGGTGTGGCGGTTTGATATTGGAGTAACTTAAATGGCCGTTCAGCAAAACAAAAAGACACCTTCCAAGCGTGGTATGCACCGTTCCCACGACTTTTTGACTAACCCACCTTTGGCAATTGAGCCAACCACAGGTGAAGTGCATTTGCGTCATCACGTGAGTCCTAACGGTTTTTACCGTGGCCGCAAAGTGATGCCTGCAAAAGGCGAATAATCGCCACATTAAAGCGAACCGCTTTAAAACGCGCCGCGCAGTAAAATGCGCGGCGTTTGCGTATCTGACGTAAGCCGCTGTGATGGCTGCGCTTAAACGCGCAAAGTTAACAAACTTGGAAAATCACATGACAACTGGTCAACACGTGCATTCACATGAAGTAGTGATTGCCATTGATGCCATGGGAGGAGATCACGGTCCGCATGTGACTGTGCCCGCGGCAGTTCGAATTCTGAACGAAAATCCTGAATTAAACATTATCCTGGTCGGCCTGCAAGGGGCAATTGAATCCGAGCTTAAGGTCTTGAATGTCCAGCCGGGGCCGCGATTGCGTATCCGCCATGCCAGTGAAGTGGTGTTGATGGATGAGTCGCCACAAAGTGCGATGAAGAACAAAAAAGATTCTTCTATGCGGGTGGCTATTAATATGGTGAAAACGGGAGAAGCGCAGGCTTGCGTGAGTGCCGGTAACACCGGTGCATTGATGGCGACCGCACGTTTTGTCCTCAAAACCTTGCCCGGGATTGACCGGCCAGCCATTGCCTCGACTTTACCCTCTGAAAAAGGCAGTACATTTATGCTGGATCTGGGGGCGAATGCCGACTGTACACCTGAGCATTTGTACCAGTTTGCCATTATGGGCGCGATGGTGGTGAGCTGCCTGACCAACAAGCCGAATCCAACCGTGGGCTTGCTCAATATCGGTTCTGAAGATATCAAGGGCAATGAGGTGGTCAAGCAGGCGGCGGAGTTGTTACGCGGCAGTCATTTGAATTTTTACGGCAATGTAGAAGGCGACGATATCTTCAAGGGCACGACAGACGTGGTCGTTTGTGACGGTTTCGTTGGCAACGTATCGTTGAAAACCACCGAAGGCCTTGCGCATATGATGGGTAAGTTCCTCACCCAGGAATTTAAACGTAATTGGTTGACCAAGTTAATGGCGCTGGGCGCTTTCCCGGTGCTAAAAGCCTTTAAAAAGCGGGTAGATCCAAGACGTTATAATGGGGCAAGCTTTTTGGGCTTGCGTGGCATTGTGGTCAAGAGTCATGGTGGCGCAGACAGCGTCGGTTTTTACCATGCGATTCATGTCGCGATGGAAGAGGCGCAGAGTGGTGTCCTCAAGCGTATTCAGTCGCAGTTGGAGATTGAGCATCTGACGACCTCCGAGCAACCCTGAACCCCTTTTTGTTAGGTGTTTCAAACCAATTAAGGCATAATCGCACGAATGATTTACGCTCGCATTGCAGGTACTGGAAGCTACCTGCCACCCCATATTTTGACCAATGCCGATCTGGAAAAAATGGTGGATACCACCGATGAGTGGATTTACGCCCGAACTGGCATCAAACAACGCCACCGCGTCACGGATGAGCGTACCAGCGATCTGGCGACCCACGCGGCGCGTCAGGCGATTGACGCGGCCGGCATCGCGGCTGAACAGATTGACCTGATTATTGTGGCAACAACCACGCCTGACAAGATTTTCCCAAGTGTGGCGACCATGGTGCAACGCAAATTGGGCATCAGCGGCTGTCCCGCTTTTGATGTGCAGGCGGTATGCAGTGGCTTTGTCTATGCGCTGACCACCGCCAACCAGTTCATCAAGTCTGGCCAGTCCCGCAATGTCCTGGTGATCGGGGCGGATACATTCACCCGTATTACTGATTACAGCGACCGTAGCAACTGCATTTTATGGGGCGATGGTGCCGGTGCGGTGATCCTGCAAGCCAGTGAGCAACCCGGTATTCTTTCTACCCACATCCACGCCGATGGTAACTACGAAACCTATTTACATGTGCCGCGCAATCCTGATGGGCCTGACACGGTGGTGATGGAAGGGAATCCGGTGTTCAAAATGGCGGTCAATACACTGGATCAGATCGTCGATGAGACGCTGGAGGCTAACCAGATGCAAAAGTCAGATATTGACTGGCTGGTGCCGCATCAGGCTAATATCCGTATTTTGCAGGCAACGGCCAAAAAACTGGAAATGCCGATGGATAAAGTCGTCGTGACAGTGGATCGCCATGGCAATACCTCCGCAGCCTCAATTCCACTCGCACTGGATGTGGCTGTACGTGACGGGCGCATCCAGCGTGGACATACCTTGCTCATGGAGGCCTTTGGTGGTGGATTCACCTGGGGCTCAGTCCTGGTAAAGTACTAACCAGTGCTAACAGTACCAAGGTTCAACAATGAAGCATGCCGTGCTTGCACGACCGTTTTAACTGAATAAATAACTGAATCAATATGTCTAAATTTGCTTTTTTCTTTCCTGGTCAAGGTTCACAGTCCGTGGGCATGATGCAAGGACTTGCAGCCCATGCCATCGTTAAACAAACCTTTGACGAAGCCTCTGCTGTGTTGGGTGTGGATTTCTGGAAAATGGCCACCGAGCCAAATGAAGAAATTAATCTGACTGAACACACACAACCCATCATGCTGACCGCCGGTATTGCTACCTGGCGTGTTTATCAGGCGCTGGGTGGCCAGTTGCCAACCGCGATGGCGGGGCATAGTCTCGGTGAGTACACTGCACTGGTTGCAGCCAATGCCATTTCGTTTGCGGATGCCTTGCCACTGGTAAAATTTCGCGCCCAGGTAATGCAGCAAGCCGTGCCGGAAGGCCAGGGGGCCATGGCAGCGATCTTGGGGCTGGATGATGATACCGTGCGTGCTGTTTGTACCGAGGCGGCACAAGGTCAAGTCTTGCAGCCCGTTAACTTCAACTCACCAGGCCAGGTTGTCATTGCCGGTGACAAAGCGGCGGTTGAGCGTGGCATGGAGTTAGCCAAGGCGAAAGGGGCCAAGCGTGCGCTAGCATTGCCTGTCAGCGTGCCTTCGCACTGCGACCTCATGCAGCCGGCGGCTGAAAAGCTGCGCGAATATCTCAATGGCGTGAATGTACAGGCGCCGGTTGTGCCTGTCTTGCATAACGCCGATGTCGCAGCCTACGCGGATGTCGCGCAGATTAAAGACGCGCTGGTTCGCCAGCTCTATAGCCCGGTCCGCTGGGTGGAGACCGTGCAACAGCTGGCTGCACAAGAGGTGCTGAGCGCCGCTGAATGTGGCCCCGGCAAGGTGCTGGCTGGTTTAGCCAAGCGCATTGTGGCCGAGGTGAGCTGTGTTGCGCTCGTCAATGACGAAGCCATGCAAACATTGATTACGCAATAAGGGAGAGACCATGTCTGACCAACAAATCGCATTAGTGACGGGCGCCAGCCGCGGCATAGGTGCAGCGATTGCACAAGCCCTGGGCAAGCAGGGAGCCACCGTGATTGGTACGGCGACCTCTGCCAGTGGCGCAGAAGCAATCACCGCCCATTTGAAAGCAGCTGGGGTCAACGGCGTCGGGATGGCGCTGGATGTGACACAGCCTGAACAAATTGAGGCGGTATTAAAGCAGATTGCCGAGCAGTATGGGGATGTCAGCATCCTGGTGAATAATGCCGGCATCACCAAAGATACCTTGCTCATGCGCATGAAAGACGAAGACTGGGATGCGGTCTTGACGACCAACCTGAAGTCCGTATTCCGCATGAGTCAGGCGGTATTGCGTCCGATGATGAAAGCGCGTCAGGGACGTATTATCAACATTTCCAGCGTGGTGGGTCATATGGGCAATGCCGGACAGACCAACTACGCAGCGGCCAAGGCTGGGATGACTGGCTTTACCAAGTCTATGGCGCAAGAAGTCGGCAGTCGCGGTATTACTGTGAACTGTGTGGCGCCTGGCTTTATCGCCACGGATATGACCGCTGAACTACCTGACGATATCAAGACCAAAATGCTGGAGCGTATTGCGCTTGGGCGTTTGGGGGCTGTGGATGAAATCGCGGCGACAGTGGCTTTCCTGGCTTCGCCAGCGGCCGCTTATATCACGGGCGAAACCATCCATGTCAATGGCGGCATGTACTGCGCTTAATATTTAGTTTCTTTGGTATTCTTGGCAAGTTTTGCTAGAATACTGGTTTACTGTACACGACACTTATCAACAAAGGGGTATTTTAGATGTCCGACATCGAACAACGCGTAAAGAAAATCGTTTGTGAACAATTAGGTGCAAACGAAGCTGACGTAAAAAACACATCATCTTTCGTAGATGATCTGGGTGCAGATTCTCTGGACACCGTAGAATTAGTAATGGCTTTGGAAGAAGAGTTCGATTGCGAAATCCCTGACGAAGAAGCTGAAAAAATCACTACAGTGCAGCAAGCGATTGACTACGTCAACGCAAACCTCAAGTAATTCATTGACTTCATTCTTCAATCAGCCCTCGCAAGAGGGCTGATTTTCTATTATGACGAAACGCAGAGTAGTAGTAACTGGCTTGGGCGTGGTGTCTCCAGTAGGGATTGGTACCCAAACCGCTTGGAACAATCTGGTCGCTGGTCAATCAGGCATTACCCGTATCACTAAATTTGATCCTACCCCATTTGCCTCGCAAATCGCAGGTGAGGTTAAGGGATTCAACGCTGAAGACTTTATTCCAGCCAAGGATGCACGCCGCATGGATACTTTTATCCAGTACGGTCTGGCTGCTGGCTTGGAGGCTTTCCGTGATTCTGGCCTGGAAGTGACCGACGCTAATGCAGAACGCATTGGCGTGACCATTGGTTCCGGGATTGGTGGTTTGGGCTTGATTGAGTCCACCAACGACAGTTATGACGAAGGTGGCCCACGCAAGATCTCGCCATTCTTTATTCCTGGCACCATCATCAACATGATCTCCGGCAATTTGTCCATCATGTTGGGTCTCAAGGGGCCGAATATTGCGGTGGTGACTGCCTGTACCACAGGCACCCATAGCATTGGTGAAGCCGCACGTATGATTGAGTATGGTGACGCCGATGTCATGGTGGCAGGTGGGGCAGAAGCCGCCATTACCGAGCTCAGTGTCGGTGGCTTTGCCTCTGCGCGAGCCTTGTCTACACGCAATGACGATCCTGCGACGGCCAGCCGTCCCTGGGATAAAGACCGTGATGGGTTTGTCATCGGTGAAGGTGCAGGGGTGATGGTACTCGAAGAGTATGAGCATGCTAAAGCACGCGGTGCCAAAATTTATGCAGAGGTGGCAGGTTACGGCTTGAGTGCCGATGCCTATCACATGACCGCACCGAATATGGACGGTCCACGCCGCTCCATGGTGAACGCGCTCAAAAACGCAGGGGTGAACCCGGACCAAGTCCAGTTCATGAATGCGCACGGGACCTCGACGCCCCTGGGCGATACCAACGAAACCAATGCCATCAAGGCAACGTTTGGCGATCATGCCTACAAGCTGGTAGTCAATTCGACCAAATCGATGACTGGTCACTTGCTCGGTGGCGCAGGCGGTCTGGAGTCGGTCTTTACGGTGTTATCGATTTACCATCAGGTTTCACCACCGACCATCAATCTGTTGAATCCTGATCCGGATTGCGATCTGGATTACTGTGCTAACACGGCACGTGACTTGCAGATTGAATATGCCCTCAAAAACAATTTTGGTTTTGGTGGGACTAACGGCAGCTTGTTGTTCAAGCGCGTTTAAAAGTATTTAAGACGGGTCTTTAGCAATATAAAAGCAGTAATAAAAAAGCCAGCTTAATGCTGGCTTTTTTATTACTCAAATCTGCTGACTTATTTGAGGACTGCCAAGGCAGCAGCATAGTTTGGTTCGTCAGCAATTTCGCCAACCAGTTCGCTATGCAATACCTGATTGTTCTCATCCAGTACAACCACTGCACGTGCAGTCAGGCCTGCCAGGCTGCTATCGGTGATCAGGACGCCATAATCATTGCCAAATTTGGCTGTATCGCGGAAGGTAGACAGGGTTACAACATTCTCCAGACCTTCTGCACCGCAGAAACGGCTTTGTGCGAAAGGCAGGTCTGCAGACACGCACAGCACGACGGTGTTGCTGACGCTACTGGCTTCCTTGTTGAAGGTGCGCACTGAGGTGGCGCAGGTGGGCGTATCAATGCTAGGGAAAATGTTCAAGACTTTACGCTTGCCTGAAAACGCATCCAGACCAAGCAGGTTGCGTTTGGCATCTGCCAATTGAAAATCAGGAGCCTTGTCGCCTTTGGTTAAAAATTTACCGCCAACCGCGACCGGATTTCCTTTGAGCGTAACGCTAGACATAGTGTTCTCCAAAATGTGATGAATAAAACTTAAACAAGCACTTTAACGTGTCAGCGCAACGCAATCAACCACATAAAAAGTAAGGGAATCAGGCGGGCAGCACCGCAAGCACGGCTTCGTAGTCTGGTTCCATGACCAGGTCCTTGACCAATTCAACGTGGAGGACGCGGTCATTTTCGTCCGCGACGATGATGGCGCGTGCAGGTAGGCCTGCCAGTTTGCTGGTCATCATGAGCACGCCATAATTCTTGAGCATGTCGCGGCCACGCAAGGTGGATAAAGTCATGCATTGCGGCAGGCTTTCCATGGCGCAGAAGCGGGCCATGGTGAATGGTAAATCCGGTGAAATATGCAGGATGGCGGTGTTAGTCAGATCTAGCGCCATGCGCTCAAGAATACGCACGCTGTTAGCACTGGTGGGCGTATCAATGCCTGGGAAAAAATGCAGTATCTTGCGCTGACCTGCAAAGGCATCCAGCGCAACGTCCTCAAGCTCGCGGTTAACTAGCTGGAAATACGGCAGGTGCTGCCCCAAGGCAGGCAGCTCGTCCTCCACCAGTATCGGGTCATCGAGCAGGGCAGTGGCATTGGGCATGTGATCTATCGCTTATGACAAAAACGCCTGCCATCATAGAACATAATCCCGGTTCGTTTCAATTTTTTACAACTATCAACAATCCATTTTTTACGAGGTTTGCATGGCTTTTTTGACGCTGTCAATGACATTATTTGTCGTTGGCATGGGTACAAAAAAGCAGGTTGGCGGTTAAAATAAAGTGATGGAAGCGCCTGAAACACCCTCTCTCCAACCTGCATTTATTCACCTGCGTTGCCACAGTGAGTATTCCATTGTGGATGGCACGGTGCGCATTGATGATTACGTTAAGGCGGCAAAAAGTGATGCCATGCCAGCGATTGCGCTGACCGATCTGGCTAACCTGTTTGGGGCGATCAAGTTTTACAAGGCTGCCCGTGGCAAGGGGCTCAAACCGATTCTGGGCTGTGATGTCTGGATCGAGAATCCGCTCCAGCGCGACCAGCCTCACCGCTTGCTGTTGCTGGTACAAACGCAGCAGGGTTATCGCAACCTGTGTGAATTACTCAGTCGCGCCTATCTGGAGAACCAGTACCGTGAACGGGCAGAAATCAAACCCGAGTGGTTACAGCAAAAAAACGCAGGGCTATTGCTGCTGTCGGGCTTTACTGCCGGTGACATTGGACAGGCACTGCAGGCTGGCAACCAGGCTCAAGCCTTGCAAGCGGCAGCACACTGGGCCGGGGTATTTGAAGGCCGCTACTACCTGGAAGTTCAGCGCGTACATGTGCCCGGCAATACCGAAGCCTATGCCCAAGAGCAATTGATCAGACAAACCATCGCCATTGCACAGCAGCTCGATTTACCTGTGGTGGCAACGCATCCGATCCAGTTCCAGACGCCGGATGACTTTATGGCGCACGAGGCGCGCACCTGTATCGCGGAAGGCTATGTGCTGGCCGATACCCGTAGACCCAAGCGTTTTGTCGCCACCCAGTATGTGAAAACCCAGGCAGAAATGCAGGCTTTGTTCGCCGATATGCCCATCGCTTTGCAAAACTCGGTGGAGATTGCCAAGCGCTGCAACGTGACGCTGACTTTGGGGAAAAATTACCTGCCCGATTTTCCGACGCCTAATGGTGAGAGTCTGGATCAATATCTGGTGGACCAGTCTAAAGCAGGCTTGGAGCACCGCCTGGCCTATTTGTACCCGGATGAACAGCTGCGGGAAGCCAAACGAGCTGAATACGAAGCGCGCTTGCAGTTTGAGTGCGGCATCATCATTCAGATGGGGTTTCCTGGCTACTTTTTGATCGTGGCCGATTTTATTAACTGGGCAAAAAACAACGGCGTGCCAGTCGGACCAGGCCGGGGCTCCGGTGCGGGGTCTTTGGTCGCTTACAGTTTGGGGATTACCGACCTCGACCCGCTCAAATACAACCTGCTGTTCGAGCGTTTCTTAAACCCGGAGCGGGTCTCCATGCCCGACTTTGATATTGACTTCTGTCAGGAAGGGCGAGATCGCGTCATCGATTACGTCAAGCACAAATATGGCTTGGCTTCGGTGTCTCAGATCGCCACCTTCGGGACCATGGCGGCCAAAGCGGTGATCCGCGATGTGGGCCGCGTGCTGGATTTGCCGTTCAACTTTGTCGATGGCATCGCTAAGCTCATTCCAATGGAGCTGGGCATCACGCTTGAATCCGCACTGGAAAAAGAGCCGCAACTGCAAGAGCGCCGCGAAAAAGAAGAAGAGGTCGCAGAATTACTGTCTTTGGCATTGCGGCTGGAAGGCCTGGTCCGTAACATCGGTATGCACGCCGGGGGGGTGTTGATTGCGCCTGGCAAGATTTCAGATTTCTCGCCCGTCTATTGCCAGCCCAATGGCGATAGCCTGGTCAGTCAGTACGACAAAGATGATGTGGAGGCGGTCGGCCTGGTTAAGTTCGACTTTTTGGGCCTGCGCACGCTGACTATCCTCAATATGGCGCTTGAAAATGCCAATGCGCAGCGCGCGCAAGAAACGTTGCCGCCACTGAGTTTTGAGACGATTCCGCTCGATGACAAGCGTAGCTACCATCTGCTGAAAACAGCCAATACGACAGCGGTGTTCCAGCTGGAATCGCGCGGCATGAAAGATATGCTTAAGCAAGCCAAGCCAGACTTGTTTGAAGACATTATTGCGCTGGTTGCCTTGTACCGTCCTGGCCCAATGGATCTGATTCCAGACTTCTGCCGCCGTAAACATGGCACGCAGCGCGTGGAATACCCGCACCCGTCGACCGAATCTATTCTCAAGGAAACCTACGGTATTGCCGTGTATCAGGAACAGGTGATGCAGATCGCCCAGGTGGTCGCCGGGTATAGTCTCGGTGGTGCAGACTTGCTGCGCCGCGCCATGGGTAAGAAAAAGCCGGAAGAGATGGTCAAACAGCGCGAAATCTTTAATGAAGGTGCGCTCAAAAATGGCCTGACCTTGCAGCAGTCCAATGATTTGTTTGACTTGCTGGAAAAGTTCGCGGGGTACGGCTTTAACAAGTCGCACGCGGCAGCATATGCCTTGGTGGCTTATCATACCGCTTACCTCAAAGCGCATTACCCGGCGGCTTTTCTGGCGGCGACCATGTCTGCTGACATGAACAACACCGATAACGTGCATACGTTTTTTGATGACTGCGGCGCCAATCATATCGAAGTGTTGCCGCCAGACATCAATGCCAGTGTCTATCAGTTCAAGCCGCTCAATGCGCAGCAGGTGCTTTACGGCCTGGGCGCCATCAAAGGCACCGGCCTGGCGGCGATTGAGTTGATTATGGCGTCCCGTCAGTCTCAAGGCCCTTTCAAAGACTTATTCGACTTTTGTCAGCGCCTGGATTTGCGCAAGGTTAACCGTCGGGTGATTGAATCCCTGATCCGCGCCGGTGCTTTTGACAAGCTGGAACCTAACCGGGCTGCGTTGCTGGCGGGCCTGGATAGGGCGATCAGTGTCGCAGAGCAGGGCGCGGCACACGCCGGGCAAGATTGCCTGTTTGGCGGGGTGATCGAAACGCAGCATGCGTTGCCGGATATTGCCGCCTGGAGCCCTGAGCAGGCCTTGCAAGAAGAAAAAACGGCGCTGGGTTTTTACTTGAGTGGTCACCCTTATTTAAGCTACAAAGCGCAGCTTGGCCCCTTTATCAAAGGCAATCTGGGTGAACTGGCGCCACAAGAGCAGCCGAAACTGCTGGCCGGGGTGGTCATGGGTGTACGTGTCCGCATGACGCAGCGTGGGAAAATGGCGATTGTGACGCTGGATGATGCCGTCGGTCGCGTGGATGTGGTCGTCGGTAGCGAATTGTTGAATCAGCACGCACAGTGGATCAAGGAAGACCAGCTGCTGGTGGTAGAAGGGCGGATCAGTAATGATGAGTTCTCCGGTGGCATCCGCGTCAGCGCCCGTAAACTCTATGATCTGGCCGCCGTGCGTAACCGTTTTGCGCAAATGCTGACCTTGAGCTGCAATGGCACTTCGGATGTGCAGCGTCTCATGACAGTATTAACGCCTTATCGCTACGCCGGTGAGGAGCAGAAGCGTTGTCCGATCAAAGTCGACTACCATAACCAGTCTGCGCAGGTGAGTTTGATGCTAGGCGATGACTGGCAAGTCGTGCTGCATGATGACCTGCTACACAATTTACAGGGCTGGTTGTCTAAAGAAAACGTCAAAATCCTTTATAATGCCTGAACTTTTTTCTAAAGAATTCATATTGGAATTCCAATGAGTGTAAAACGTTTAACGCCTAGTAAACTGACTTATCTTGATTTTGAACAACCGATTGCCGAACTGGAAAAGCGGATTGACGCGCTACAAGTTTCGCATGACGAACATGACTCTCTGGATATTTCCAAAGAGCTGGATTTGTTACAAAAGAAGAATACCAAGTTATTGCAGGATACCTTCCAGGCCTTGACTGCCTGGCAGATTTCCCAGGTGGCCCGCCATCCGCAGCGCCCCTATACTGCAGACTATATCAATGCCTTGTTTACTGATTTCCAGGAGTTGCATGGCGACCGTGCCTATGCAGATGACCCGGCCATTGTCGGCGGCATTGCGCGCTTTAAAGGCATTCCGGTCATGGTCATGGGCCATCAAAAAGGCCGCGATATCAAAGAACGCCAATACCGCAATTTCGGTATGCCGCGTCCTGAAGGCTACCGCAAGGCGCTGCGCCTGTTCCGTCTGGCCGAAAAGTTCAAGATGCCGATTATCACCTTTATTGATACGCCAGGCGCCTATCCCGGCATTGGGGCTGAAGAGCGCGGCCAGTCAGAAGCGATTGCACGCAATTTGTATGTCATGGCCGAACTGAAGACGCCGATTATTGGCATGGTGATCGGTGAGGGCGGTTCTGGTGGTGCGCTGGCCTTGGGCGTGGTGGATCATTTGAATATGTTGCAATATTCCACTTACTCGGTGATTTCGCCTGAAGGGTGTGCGTCCATTTTGTGGAAGAGCGCCAGCAAGGCCCCGGAAGCTGCCGAAACCTTGGGCATTACCGCAGACAGGCTCAAGTCTTTGGGCTTGATTGATACCATTATCAACGAGCCGCTGGGTGGCGCACATCGTAATTATGAAGATGTGATGGAGAAGGTTTCGCTCGCGATCGGCCAACAGTTGAAAACATTGCAAGCCAAAAAAATACCGCAGTTGCTGGAGACACGTTACCAGCGCCTGATGAGTTACGGTAAATTTAAAGCGGCCAGTGAAAAATAATGCTTCTCTTATGACCAGCCTGGAAACCCAGTTATCTGGTTTTCTGGCTGGACTGTCAAATCAGGATGCCAACACACCACATCTGCTGCTCGCACTGAGCGGTGGCGTAGATTCTATGGTGATGTTACATCTGCTCGCAGAGCTCTGCCAGCGATTGCCATTTCGGCTGTCAGCCATGCATGTGCATCATGGCTTGAGTCCTAATGCCGATGCGTGGTTGCAACAATGCGAACACCGTTGCCAGACCTACAATGTCCCTTTTTTTGCTGACAAGGTGCGCGTAGATTTGCAAAGCGGACAAGGCCTGGAGGCCTCCGCCCGCGAAGCACGCTATCATGCCCTGGAGCAACAGCGTCAACAGATCGGTGCAGATGCGATTGTGACGGCTCATCATCTGCAAGACCAGTCAGAAACGTTGATGCTGCAACTGGTAAGAGGCGCTGGCGTCAAGGGCTTGAGTGCCATGGCCGCATGGGATGGGGCACGCCGCTTGTATCGGCCACTGTTAAGCGTGCCAAAAGCTGCACTTTTACAGTTTGCTACCGCACACCACTTGCAATGGGTAGAAGACGAAAGCAACGCAGATACGGTTTACGACCGCAATTTTATGCGTCATGCAGTGATGCCAGTGTTGCGCGAACGTTATCCGCAAGTGGATCAGTCGTTGTTGAGAACGGCGGGGCACATGGCAGACGCGCAGAGTTTGCTGGATGTACTGGCCAGCCAGGACTTGGCGCAATGTGATTTGCAAGCCGAATGGCTGGGGCAATCGATTGCGATGTCAAAGCTGTATGCATTGGGTGATGTCCGCTCCAAAAACTTGCTCCGCCATTGGTTTCAACAGTTGCAGTTACGGATGCCCAATCAGGATCAATTGCAAGACTATTGGCAGCAGCTTTCATCGGTAAAACCTAACCGTTATCTGCATTTGCCGTTACAAGGGCAAGCCTCGCTTCAGTCAGCTTATTTGCACCATTACCAGCAACGCCTGTATTGCGTTACCAAACCAAGCGCATTGCCACAAACACCGCTGGTATGGCAAGGACAAGCCTCGCAGCAATGGGGTGACTGGCTAGTGCAGTTTAAAGTCGTGAAAGCGCGCGGGATTGCTTTGGCCAGACTGGGGGTTTCCCCGGCAGCGATTACCCTTAACCGGCGGTATGGACAACCTTTGGTGCTTGCTGAAGGCACTTCGCTCAAGTTGATGCCTAGGGCAGGGGGTGAGAGTTTGCAGCCTGATGCCAAGCGTCCACGACGTGAATTGAAAGTCCTCTTTCAAATGCTGGGCATTCCGCCATGGCAACGTGCTTTTTATCCTTTGGTCCAAGTGGCCACCACCCATCCAGGCGCTTCTGAAACGCTGGTCTCACTGGCAGGTCTCGCCGTGGATGCCGCCTGGCAGCCTGGCCGTAATGCTTACGGTCTGGAAATCAGCCTGACGCCGTCTCCCTCTCTTCTGTAATTGGTTGTATATATCCAATGGTGGTTGTTAAATTGGTTGTATTAAACCAATTTTAAGATAAAATCTGGTTGTAATAAACCAGATTTATTTTTATCTCATTGATTAAAAAAAGATATTTTTTTACCCTCCCAATGGAATGATTTTTGCTCAATACGTTGAGTGTTTTTTGCAGCCAAAAGACATTCATTTAAGTATTCTCGGGAAAAGGATCATTCGTTATGAATAAACAAGCAGTCAAACCATTGTTAATGGCCATTCTCTCTGCTTATGCGGCGCATGCGGTCGCAGGCAGTGCGGAAGAAGTGCAACTTGATAATGTAGAAGTGATTAGTACAACGCCAGTAAAAGGTGTTGGGTTGCCTTTAAATAAGATTCCTGCAGGCATTCAGCAGGCCAAAGAGGCGGATTTGGTAAAACAAAAGAATCTAACTATTGGGGATTATATGAACCAAAATATGTTAGGTGTGAATATCAATGAAACCCAGGGAAACCCCTATCAGCCAGATGTGAATTACCATGGATTTACCGCTTCTCCATTAGCAGGCACTCCCCAAGGTTTGTCTGTTTACATCGATGGTGTCCGGGTAAACGAGGCATTTGGTGATGTTGTAAATTGGGATCTGATTCCGATGACCTCTATTAGCAATATGGCGTTGATCCCAGGCTCTAATCCCCTTTATGGCCTAAATACACTGGGTGGGGCCATTTCTATTCAAACAAAAAGTGGCCGCACGAATCAAGGCGCAGCCGTAGAAGCTTACACTGGATCTTGGGGCCGTAGAGTCGTCAATGCAGAATACGGTGGAGTGTCTGAAGATGGGTCAAAAGACTTTTTCATTTCAGGTAACAGTTTTCAAGAAGATGGCTGGCGTAAGTTTTCTTCAACTCGGGTTCAGCAGTTGTTCAGTAAAGTAGGCTGGCAAAATGACAAAACCTCAGTGCACCTGAGTCTTTCATTCGCAGACAATAAAATGATTGGGAATGGCACTCAAGCAGGTAGTCTGTTTAATACCTTAGGCTATGACAGTATCTATACTGCACCTGATATTACCAATAATAAAATGGGGTTTGCGAATTTGACTTTTAGTCATTATTTTGCAGACACAATTCAGTTAAGTGGTAACGCTTATTTTAGGCATGTAAATACTAAATCGATAAACGGTAACATTAACGACGACTATTCTGGGAGTGCTTCACCTGGTACTCCAGCCTCTGTTGAGGCTGATAACACGAATTGCTTGGGAGGAAATAACACAAGTTGTAATGGCGTAGATATTACTGGCAATATGCATCAAAACACTTATGGCTTTAATACTCAGTTAACTTTCACGCAAGATTTAATGCGCATGCAAAACCAATTTGTTGCTGGAGTCGGTTTTAATCACGGCCGAGTTAAATACCAACAATATAATGCTTATGGCGTATTGAACGATCAATTATATGTCAATCTTGTACCGGGTCTACAGGACGCCCCAAATGTTAACTTGAGCGGTACTACGCAAACCTCCAGTGTTTTTGCGACAGATACGCTTTCATTAAACGATTTTTGGCACATTACCGCCTCTGCTCGCTATAACACAACCAGAGTAAATAACTCTGATCATTTGCTTGCAAGCGGTCCCGGGTCCTTAACTGGGCACGATGTTTACAATCGGTTAAATCCTGCTGTAGGCGTTAATTTTACGCCTACTAAAGACTTTACTACCTATGCTTCCTATAACGAAAGTAGCCGTGCTCCAACCACTATTGAACTAGGTTGCGCTGATCCAAATAACCCATGCGCTTTACCTAATGCACTTGCAGGTGATCCCCCACTTAAGCAAGTGGTAAGCAAAACCTATGAGGTTGGCGCGAGGGGAGCATTAACTAAAGATATCGGATGGAACTTAGATATTTACCATACTATGAACTATGACGATATTCAGTTTATTTCGAATCAATCATCTGTTCAAAACCAGACGGGCTTTTTCTCTAACGTAGGAAAAACGCGTAGACAAGGTTTTGATGTTAGTTTGAATGGCAGAATTGAGAAGTTTACATGGATGATTGGGTACAGCTTTATCGATGCAACCTATCAGACTCCGTTGACCTTACCCAATTCAAATAATACTTCCAATGTGGGCGGGCAAATATCTGTTAATCCTGGCAATCACATCCCAGCTATTCCCAAGCATCAACTGAAATTGCGTTTAGGTTACGACATCACGCCGCAATGGAATTTGGGTTCCAATATTTTGGCATTCTCAAATCAATATTCACGCGGTAATGAGAATAATCAGGATACAAGCTCTGCAGCGAAAGTTCCAGGGTATACCGTGGTTAATCTATTTACAAATTACAACTTTAATAATGGTTGGAGCATGTTTGCTCGCGTCAATAATGTATTTGACCGCGAATATTATACGCTTGGTCAATTAGGGACAAACGTGATTAGTACAACGACAGGGCAATTTACAGGTAATGGCGTTAATGACGGATTTTATGCGCCTGGGGCCCCACGTGCAGCGTGGATTGGTGCGCGTTACGATTTTGGCGTCAAAAAATCAGTCGCTTCTTATGATAAAGACTAAATAAACGAGGAGGATGCGTGCTTTCACAACTTTCATCATCAGTGGATAAATCCAGCTTAATGCCTCTCAAGAAAAAAATCTTGCTGGTAGAGGATGAGGCGCTTTTTGCGCGCGCGGTGGTTAAGCGTTTGCAAAAAGCAGGATTTGAGTGCGAGCACGCAGAATCTTTAAGCGATGCAAGACTGCTAATCAAGCAGTTTGAACCGGATATGGCGTTGTTGGATATGCGCCTGCCCGATGGCAATGGTCTAGACCTGTTATCAGACTTTATTGCCAGAAATATCAATACGATTGTCATGACTGCGTTTGGTGACGTGAGTGATGCGGTCAATGCCATCAAGCTGGGGGCCATTGATTATTTAAAAAAGCCCATTGATCTTGAAGAGTTATTGCTCATTATTCAGAAAAACGAGAAGACGACAGAACTGCAAACCAGCCTGGATTACTCGCGCCAGCGCAATGCCGTTGCTAATGACTCCGTTCAACTGATAGGCGAAAGTACGCCTATGCAAAGTGTGCGCCAACAGATCACGCGTATTGCCCAGTTAAGTGCGCTCAGTGATGCGGTGCAACCCACGGTGTTGATTACTGGGGAAACCGGCACAGGCAAAGACGTTGTTGCACGTTTTTTGCATGGCAGTTGTGCCAATCATGATAAACCTTTTGTGCATGTGGATTGTGCCTCTTTACCGGCTGAGTTGATTGAGAGCGAGCTGTTTGGGCATGAGAAAGGCGCATTTACCAATGCAGTTTCCTCACGGCCAGGCCTGATCGAATCTGCAGAAGATGGTACCTTGTTCCTCGATGAAATTGGCGAGTTGCCGTTGGGTTTACAGGCAAAATTACTCAATGTACTTGAGCGCAGAATGGTGCGTCGCTTGGGCTCTACCAAGGAGCGTCCAGTGAACGCGCGTATTATCGCCGCCACCAATCGTGATTTATACCAGATGTCGAATGAGGGGCGCTTCCGTTCGGATCTGTATTACCGACTGAACGTGATCACCATGAAAATGCCTCCCTTGCGTGATCGTGGGGCAGATGTCTTGTTGCTGGCTAATTATTTCCGGCAACTGACTGAGAAGCGCTACGCCTTGCCGCATCATGAGTTCAGCGCCGCGGCATTGATGGCAATGCAAACCTATCACTGGCCGGGCAATGTCCGTGAGTTGCGTCATCAAATCAGCCGTGCGGTTTTGATGTGTACACAGACGATGATTTCCGAGCTTGACTTGGGCTTGCCTCAGGTTGGCATGAACCAGGTGGCGAGTGTCTTGCAAGGCGACAGCCAGGTGACGCTGGATGATGCAGAAAAAGCCATGCTGCTAAATGCCTTGGAGCAGTCGCGTAACAATGTCTCTAAGGCCGCAAGATTGCTGGGCATCACGAGAATGACCATGCGCTATCGTATGGATAAACATGGCATCTCTGTATAACGCGCTGAATCTCTGTCATCCCGAATAAAACGCCTCGCAATTGCGGGGCGTTTTGTTATGCCCGTGCGTGGTTGTTGCATGATGTAAATCAAGCGTACGGCCTCTTGCACATAAATCGCGCATGGTATCATTACGTTTTTACAGTGGAGCTAAAAATGATTGGTACCCCGTTAAGCGCAAATGCGACCAAAGTCATGTTGTTGGGCAGTGGCGAACTTGGCAAAGAGGTGATTATTGCCTTGCAGCGTTTGGGGGTGGAAGTGATTGCGGTAGACCGTTATGAGCATGCGCCGGGTCACCAGGTCGCTCATCATGCCTATGCCATAGACATGACCGACGCAGATGCGCTTAAAGCTTTGGTGAGTCAGGTCAAGCCACATTATATCGTCCCGGAAATCGAGGCGTTGAATACGCAGGCGCTGGCCGAGATTGAAGCCACGGGCGTCACGGTTGTCCCCACCGTCAAAGCCGTCCAATTGACCATGAATCGCGAAGGTATACGCCGTTTAGCGGCCGAAGCGCTCGGTTTGCCAACTTCACCTTATGCGTTTGCGCGTTCAGAGGCAGAGTTACAGGCGGCCATTGATGCGGGCATCGGCTATCCCTGTTTTATCAAGCCCACCATGTCTTCGTCTGGTAAAGGTCAATCCCGCATTACACAAGCCTCAGAAGTGAAGGCCGCCTGGGAGTATGCCGCCAGTGCGGGGCGTGTCAATCAAGGTGTGGTGATTGTCGAAGGCCAGATTGATTTTGATTATGAAATTACCTTGTTAACCGTGCGTGCCAAAAATGCCGCTGGCGAGATTGAAACGCATTTTTGCGCGCCGATTGGCCACGTGCAAAAGCAGGGCGATTACGTTGAGAGCTGGCAGCCACAAGCGATGGATGCACAAGCCTTGAAAAATGCTCAGGACATTGCCAAAAAAGTGACGGATGCCTTGGGGGGGCAGGGCTTGTTTGGCGTCGAGCTGTTTGTCAAAGGTGAGCAGGTCTGGTTCTCTGAAGTCAGCCCTCGTCCGCACGACACTGGGATGGTCACCATGTGCACGCAGCGCCTGAATGAGTTTGAACTGCATGCGCGTGCGATTTTAGGCTTGCCTGTGGATGTGACCCAGCGTGAGACTGGCGCAAGCGCCGTTATTTATGGCGGTGCAGATACCAAAACACTGGCCTATCACGGCCTGGAAGCGGCCATGTCAGTACCTAACAGCGAGATTCGCTTGTTTGGCAAGCCGGAGTCTTTTGTGCGGCGTCGCATGGGCGTCGCCTTGGCAACCGCTGACAATACTGACCTCGCGCGTGCGCGAGCCAAAGAGGCGGCGGGCTTGGTCACGCCTAAAGTCGCAGGATAACTGGTGTGGCAATGACTGAAATTCAAGAGCCAAATGCCGCCAAACAATCGTTGTTTGACTGGCTGGGCGGCACAGAAAAAGGGACTGAGACCATCCGACAGCTGGTGGAAACCTTTTATGACATCATGGATAGCGACCCAAAAGCGGCGGGCTTACGCGCCATTCACCAGCCAGATCTCACCGAGGCACGCGAAAAGCTGTTTATGTTTTTAACTGGCTGGACGGGCGGGCCGCAGTTGTATATCGAACGCTATGGTCATCCCAGATTACGGGCACGGCATTTGCCGTTTTCCATCGGTGAGTCCGAGCGCGATCAATGGATGTATTGCATGATTAAAGCCATGCATACCTTACAGTTTGAAGAGTCGCTGATGAAGCATATTGCCAATCAATTGTATGGCGTGGCGGATTTTATGCGCAATCGCGAGGGTTAATCCCCTTAATATTCGCAAGCTCAACCTCTCATCCGCAGAAAGAAAAAGCCCCGAATCTCGGGGCTTTGTCATCATCGCAATCCCAGTTCCAGGACTTCAGTGTCGTCTCTGGGATTGCAGGCTTAGGACTCAATATTCGCGGTCTCCGCTGCATTTTCAGCAGGTTGCTGAGCAGGAGGGAGATCTGATTTCTGCTTAGACCTGCCTGTCGTGCGCTTGGCTTGCGTGCGGTTTTGCGGCGTCGCTTTAAAGCCAAATCCACCCAGCAGCGCGGCAACCACTTTGCGTTTTACGTTTGCTGCAGATTTTGCCGTGACTGCTCTGGGCGCGGCCGTGGCGGCGGCTGGCTGGTAAGGCTGCTCAAACCAGGCATCCTTGCCACTGGAGGCTTTAGAGGGGCGTGAACGTGCAGGGGTAGCGCTGCTGACATTCGCTTTTTCTTTTGGAATCTGTTTTTTGATGAGCTTTTCAATCTCGTCAAAATACTTGGTTTCATCCTCGTCGATCAGCGAAATGGCAATGCCTTTAGCGCCTGCACGGCCTGTACGGCCAATACGGTGCACGTAATCTTCTGGCGAAGTAGAGATCTCGTAGTTAACCACCAATGGCAAGTCCGTGATGTCCAGACCGCGTGCGGCAACATCGGTCGCAACCAAGGCGTGAATAGTGCCCGCCTTAAACGCATCAAGCGCTTCGATCCGTTCTTTTTGTGACTTGTCACCATGAATCGCGCTACAAGGCACCTGATCACGTTCCAGTGCTCTGGCCAGTTTGCTGGCCGAAAGCTTGGTTTTGGTAAAAACAATCACTTGCTGATTGGGGTATTGCTTGAGCAGTTGTACCAAAAAACGTTGTTTCTGGTCAGTGTTCACCAAAAACGCTTTTTGTTCCACATTGTCGTTGGTGGCGTTGCTGCGTGCCACTTCAATCAATGTCGGATTATTTAAAAACGCATCTGCCAGTTTTTTGATTTCATCAGAAAACGTCGCCGAGAACATCAGATTTTGCCGCTGTTTTGGCAACAAGGCCAGAATGCGCTTTAAGTCAGGCATAAAGCCCATATCTAGCATGCGGTCGGCTTCGTCCAACACCAGAAACTGTACCTGATTTAACGACAAGGTTTTTTGCTCGACATGGTCCAGCAGGCGGCCGGGTGTCGCGACCAGAATTTCAACGCCCGTCTTGAGGATAGGCGTTTGCGTCTTGATATCTACACCGCCATACACCACGGTACTACGCAAAGCCGTGTGTTTGGCATAGGTTTTGATGTTGTCG
Organism: Methylophilus sp. DMC14; assembly: GCF_056314085.1. Lineage (NCBI taxonomy): Bacteria > Pseudomonadati > Pseudomonadota > Betaproteobacteria > Nitrosomonadales > Methylophilaceae > Methylophilus > Methylophilus sp. DMC14. The sequence continues at coordinate 86,604 of NZ_JBQUZA010000006.1, forward strand.
TATACCTGAATCGCCAGCTCACGTGTCGGCGCCAGCACCAAGGCCCGGATGGGATGCTTGGCTGGTGAGGTGCTGGTGCTGGCCAATGGCAGCAGGGTATGCAAAATTGGCAGCGAAAACGCCGCCGTTTTGCCTGTCCCGGTTTGCGCACCGGCCATCAAATCCATGTGCTGCAAGGCGAGGGGAATCGCCTGCGCCTGAATCGGCGTCGGCGTGGTATACCCGGATTCCTCAATCGCTTTTAACAGCGGCTCGGCCAGGCCGAGCGCACGAAAATCTACAATGGTTTGCTCAGTCATAGGCTAGGCTTAGGCAAATGAACGAGGACGTTTGGCGGCGCCACCACCATTGTCACCAAAGGATTTCCCCGCTGGACGTGGTTTTTGATTGCTGCGGCTGGCGTTAGGGTTGCCAAAGCGTTCCTGGCTATTGGTTGGACGTGGGCGGCGCTGGCCAAACTCGTCCGCCAATGCGCGGGCAAACTGGAAGTCGGTGTCTTTGTTGTAGCTCTTGCTGTTACCGTTGACTTCTTTGCTTTGTCCGGCTTCTGGGGTACGCGGTGCACGTGGCTTATTGTTTTGCGCATCGCGCTGGCCTTCACGTGCAACACGTTCACCAAATGACTTTGGCTGTGCTGAACGCTCGTCGCGACGGAAGCCACCTTTACCTTGTGGTTTGCCAGGGCGCTTGCCACGACGGCTATCGCCATCATCCATGCGTACCGCACGTTTTGGCTCAAAACCGGCAATCACTTCAGCCTGTAATTTCTGGCCAGTATATTGCTCGATTTTGCGCAGCAAATGACGATCAGCGTTTGAAGCAAACGAAATCGCAACGCCGGTATTGTTGGCGCGGCCAGTACGGCCAATGCGGTGTACATAGTCTTCAGCAAATTTAGGCAGGTCGTAGTTAATGACGTGTGAAATACCTTGTACGTCAATGCCGCGCGCTGCGACATCCGTCGCCACCAGCACTTTTACATCGCCGTGGCGCAATTTTGTCAGCGTGCGGTTACGCGCACCTTGTGTCATGTCGCCGTGCAATGCCGCAGTGCTATGGCCGGCAGCATACAAGTCTTCAGCCAACAAATCGGCATGGCGCTTGGTGCTGGTGAAAATAATGGTTTGATTCACATCTGGCGCAATCAGCAAGTGCTCCAGCAGTTTGTTCTTGTGGTTCATGTCATCCACAAAGTGCAAACGTTGTTCAATGTTGGCATGTTTTTCTTTTTGACCAGCCACCTGAATGGTGAGTGGATTGTTGAGGAAACGTTTGCCGATATCCATAATGCCGTCAAGTGTGGCAGAGAACAGCAAGGTTTGGCGCTCAGCAGGCAAGGCTTCGCAAATACGTTCTACATCCGGCATAAAGCCCATATCCAGCATGCGGTCAGCTTCATCCAGCACCAGCATTTGCAAGCGGCTCAGGTCAATGCGGCCACGCTCAAGGTGATCAATAAAACGGCCTGGCGTTGCTACCAGAATATCCAGTGGTTGCGACAGCAGCTTGTTTTGCAATGGGTAAGGCATGCCACCCACAATGCTGATGCAGCGTGCACGCAAAAATTTACCGTATTTACGTGCGGCTTCATTCACTTGTGCAGCCAGTTCACGGGTTGGTGTCAGTACCAGGATACGTGGGCCACGGCTGCGCACTGGGTGTGGTGTTGCCAGCAAGTTTAAAGCGGGCAGGGTAAAGGCAGCGGTCTTGCCAGTGCCGGTTTGTGCAGAAGCCATGATGTCACGGCCTTGCAATGCTTCAGGAATAGATTGTGCCTGAATCGGTGTTGGGTTTTCATAGCCTGCGTCGGTCAATGCGCGCAAAATGGAGGGGTCGAGATTTAAATCTGCAAAAGACAAGGAATGTCCCTTTCATCAACAATTAAAAAGGGCGCTAGTAAAGCAAATGCAAAGCCAGTCAATTACATTGCACAAAGTGTGCATGTAGTACTTGCTGAGCGAAAGCAACATCAGGAATGGATTGCTTTTACCGGCGCTTGGGCATGGCCACTAACCGATAAAAGAAGATGGTGTCATCAAGACTTCATCTAAAGATGATAACCTCAAAAAATCGCGAGTTATCGACAGGTCAGGGCAATGAATTTAAAACGTATTGGGCTATTAGAGCACCAGCAACGCTTTAAAGTTGCTTGCAGTATATCCATTTTATTTTAAAAGTCAATTATTTAGTTGATTTGTGATAAAATCGCGCCCTTTCCAAACAGATGGCAGTTCACATGGCACGCAATTTAAGAAATATCGCAATTATCGCCCACGTTGACCACGGTAAAACCACCATGGTCGATAAGCTACTTCAACAGTCAGGTACTTTTGCCTCACACCAAGCGGTGACTGAGCGTGTGATGGATAGCAATGATCTCGAAAAAGAGCGTGGCATTACCATTTTGGCCAAAAACACCGCCTTAACGTATGAAGGCACGCATATCAATATCGTTGATACCCCGGGCCACGCCGACTTTGGTGGTGAGGTAGAGCGTGTATTGGGTATGGTGGATGGCGTATTGCTGTTAGTGGATGCCGTTGACGGCCCCATGCCGCAAACCCGTTTCGTGACCAAGAAAGCACTGGCCTTAGGTTTGAAGCCTATTGTGGTCATTAATAAGGTAGACCGTCCAAGTGCCCGTCCGGATTGGGTGATCAACCACACTTTTGACTTGTTTGCCAATTTGGGTGCAACGGATGAGCAATTAGACTTCCCTGTGGTCTATGCCTCTGCCTTGAATGGTTTTGCAACGCTGGACCTGAAAAATCCTTCAGACAATATGCGCGCCTTGTTTGAAACGATTTTGAGTCACGTTGAGCCGCCAAAAGGCAACAGCGATGCACCATTGCAATTGCAAATTTCAGCCTTGGATTATTCGACATATACAGGTCGTTTGGGCGTTGGTCGTATCACTAATGGTCGTATCAAGCCAGGTCAAGTCGTAGCAGTGATGCGCGAAGATGAACAAGTCGCACAAGGCCGTATTAACCAAGTGCTCGGTTTTAGAGGTTTGGAGCGTGTGCCGGTTGAAGAAGCAGAAGCCGGTGACATTGTGATCATTTCAGGGATCGAAGAAATCGGTATTGGCTTCACCATCTGTGATCGCGACAAACCTGTTGGTTTGCCACATCTGGGCGTAGATGAGCCGACTTTGACCATGGACTTTATGGTCAACACCTCACCATTAGCCGGCACTGAAGGTAAGTTCATCACCTCACGTCAAATTCGTGATCGTTTAACCAAAGAGTTGTTGGTTAACGTGGCTTTGCGCGTTGAAGATACTGAAGACACCGATGTATTCCGTGTGTCTGGTCGTGGCGAATTGCACCTGACCATTTTGCTGGAAAACATGCGTCGTGAAGGCTTTGAAATTGCCGTGGGTAAGCCACGCGTCGTGTTCAGAGAGATCAATGGCGAAAAATGTGAGCCTTATGAAATCCTGACTGTAGACGTTGAAGATGAAAATCAGGGCGCAGTGATGGAGGAGTTAGGCCGTCGCCGCGGTGAAATGACTAACATGGAGTCTGATGGTAACGGTCGCACACGTTTGGAATACCGCATCCCAGCACGCGGCCTGATTGGTTTCCAAGGTGAGTTTTTAACCTTAACCCGTGGTACAGGGTTGATGGCGCATATTTTTGACGAATATGCCCCGGTAAAAGCAGACATGCCAGGCCGTCGTAATGGCGTACTTATTTCAGCTGAACAAGGTGAGGCCGTTGCCTATGCCTTATGGAAGCTGCAAGATCGCGGCAAAATGTTCTCTAGCCCAGGCGACCGACTGTATGAAGGCATGATCATCGGTATTCATAGCCGCGACAATGACCTGGTCGTTAACCCGATCAAGGGCAAACAACTCACAAACGTACGTGCTTCTGGTACAGACGAAGCGGTGCGTTTGATCCCGCCAGTCTCGCTAAGCCTGGAAAGTGCCGTAGAGTTTATTGACGATGACGAATTGGTCGAAATCACACCAAAAACCATCCGTCTGCGTAAACGCTACCTGTTAGAGCACGAGCGTAAACGTGCTTCTAAAGACTAAGCTCTGCTCAGTATAAAAAACGCCAGTGTTATGCTGGCGTTTTTTATTAGGAAGCACGCACAGCTTAAGCTTTAGAAGTGCTTTCGGATAACTAATCTACCTTTTGTATAAAAAGTTAAATTTTTTGTGAGCGCTAATAGATTTAACTATAAGTGTTTATACAAGCATATATAAATACAATGTAATATTTGCTTTAAAGTATGCAAAAAATAGAGGCGTTATAGTTTCCATGGAGCACCAATTGTCTAAGACTATTACCACTCAAGAGCTTGCGAAACTAACAGCTGGTGGAGACGACTACATTCGAACTAAGCTGAATGTAGTGAAGGGTTTGGCACTTCGTATGGATTTGAATCCCGATGCTCCTGATGCAGTCGTATTTGGAAAAGGTCCTAGGGTTGAGGGAAGGGCGCGACTCTTTTTAGAGTCAGGAGCCGTTGTGCCCGCTTATGTTAAATGTGGTGTCAATAAGTGGCAGTATCTTGGTCTGTTTCGCGCCACCGAAATCAGATATGACAAAGAAACGATTGAATCTCATCTTGGCAATCGCAAGCCTGAGGAGGTCGCAGGCGTTTTGTTCTTAGCGTCCGTTGAGGAGCCCAAGATTGCTATGATCGGCGGCGGTTTTCCTGATGCTGCAACTCGAAAAGACATCGAGGATGCTGCCATTAAGCATGTAACGAACTCACTCAAGAAAGAGGGTTTTCATGTAGTTGACCGTCAAAACGAGAATCTAGGGTACGATCTTTTGGCAATAAAAGATACAGTTGCTAGATTCATTGAAGTAAAGGGAACTGACAACCCAGAACCCAGGTTTTTTATCACTAGAAATGAGTCAAAATTTGCTGATGAAAACTCCGAATGGTTTATTTACGTTGTCTGTATGGCAAGACGCTCACCCCAGCTTCACGTATTTACGGGGCATGAAATGCGTCAGAAATTTAGCTTTTCTCCGTTGGCATGGGAGTGTAATTTAGCCGAGTAGGGAGCAATGCGTTGTGATCCTAATTTATCTCTACCTTTTGCAACCCTCTCAGCTTGAGATACACTGCTTGTGATTTTGTCATCTTGGCAGGCCTCATGGAAAAGCTGGAAAAATACCGCGTTAACCCTAAAAAATTCTCCCTCAAGCAATATTCTCCCGATGACCGTTCTGCGCGCAGTGAAGATAAAGCGCAGGATTTAGCTGAGTTGGCAAAACTGACTGAGGCGATTAATGCGCGGCAGGATATTTTGCATGCTGAGGGCAAGCATAAGGTGATTTTGCTGTTGCAGGGCATGGATACCAGCGGCAAGGATGGCACAGTGAAGCATGTGTTCAGTGCTTGTGACCCGTTAGGCATCCGTCTGGCGAGTTTTAAAGCGCCTAGTGCTGATGAGCTGGCGCATGATTATTTATGGCGGGTGCATGCGCAGGTGCCAGCTAACGGTGAGTTGGTGATTTTTAACCGTAGCCATTATGAAGATGTGCTGATTGTGAGGGTGCATGGCTGGATTGATGATGTGGAATGCAAGCGCCGTTATCAGCAAATCAACGATTTTGAGCGTATGTTGACCGAGACGGGCACAACACTGATCAAGTGTTTTTTACATATCTCGAAAGAAGAGCAAAAGGAGCGCCTGCAAGAGCGTCTGGATGAACCGACCAAGCATTGGAAGTTTAATCCGAAAGATCTGGAGGAGCGGGCGCTTTGGGAGGATTATATGCAAGCGTATGAGTCTGCCTTGCAAGCCACTTCTACTGAACATGCGCCTTGGTACGTGATCCCGGCCAATTCTAAAACCAACCGCAATCTGCTGATTTCACGTTTGTTGCTTGAGACGCTGAATCAACTGCCATTGGCTTACCCGCCTAAACCCAAGGAATGGGATGCTTTGAAGATTAAAGACTAAGCGCCGGATTGGTTGAATTTAATGATTTTACGCTGTGAGAATGCGCGGTAGTTAAAGTCTAATAGGGCAATTGCGATTATCATCACTCTCCATGAGTTTACGTTTCAGGTTAAATCTTTTAGTCACCATGCTGTCGCTGGCTTTTTTGGTCGCGGCAGGCGTGGTGTTGGTGCGCGATACCAAAGACAGTATTCGTGAGCGGGTGGAGGCGGCTACGCGGGTGACGGTGCAATTGCTGGATACGGTGATTGTCAGTTCTGCCATGAATCCCAGCCTGGGGCCGACGCATTATGTGTTGCAGGACTTTTTGCGCTCTTTGGGCTATGTGCGCAGCAGCCGGATTGAGTTGTATGACTACGCCAATAACCCGTTGTATCTTTCCCCTGGCTCCACTTTTAAATCTGAGGTCATCCCGCCACAATGGTTTGTGAGCCTGGTGGCCCCCAAGGTCGAAACCGTGACGCGCCGGGTGCGGTATGGGGTGCTGATTGTTCACTCCAGTGCAGAAGGCTCGATTCGGGAGGCTTGGTCCGGGTTTCGCCAATTGATGATTATGGGCATTGGTTTTTTTGTGCTGCTCAACTTGCTGGTGTATGGCTTGTTGAGTCATGCGTTGCGCCCGGTCAGGCATATTTTGCATGCGATTAACCGCATAGAGCAGGGTGATTTGACAACGCGCCTGGAGCGCTTCTCTTTGCCCGAGTTTGACCGTATTGGCCAAAGCTTGAACCAGATGGCTGTCTCGCTGGATGCCGAGCGCCAGTTGGAGCAAAACCGCCAGCTCACGCAACTGATACAGCAGCATATTGAAGACGAGCGGCGCAGCCTGGCGCGTGAGCTGCATGATGAGCTCGGCCAGTATGTGACCGCGATCAAAACCTTTGCCGTGGCTATTGTAAACAAAACCAAGGCGACCACGCCTGATATCTCTGCCAATGCGCAGACCATCGTGGCGGCGGCCAACCATATTTACGACGGCATGCACAATATCATCCGTCAGTTACGTCCGGCTGCCATGGACAATATGGGGCTGGTGGAAACCTTGCGCGATATGATGTCTGGTTATCAGGCGCAGCATCCAGAATTAAGCATACAGCTGCATGTCTCTGGCGAGTTTCAGCCCATGGGCGAGAATGTGAACATCAATCTTTACCGCATTGTGCAAGAGGCGGTAAATAACGCCATCAAGCACGCGCATGCACAATGTATCAATGTACATTTACTGCTGGATAAGGATGGCTTGCGCCTGATGATCTGCGATGATGGCGTGGGGGTGCATATCGACAACGTGGACCAGACCAAGCATTTTGGCTTGCTGGGCATGCGTGAACGTGTACAAGCATTGCATGGGCAATTTAAGGTAGTTTCTCAGCCGGATGCCGGCCGTGGAACCACCCTGGAAGTTCGGTTGCCTATACAATCAGCATAAATAAAGGGGAGACAAGCGTGATTAGTGTAATGCTGGTGGATGACCATGCCGTGGTCAGGATGGGTTTTAAAATGTTGCTGGAGTCCGACCAGGATATCAAGGTGATTGCTGAGGCTGAAAGCGGCGAGGCAGCCATCAAGGCCTATCAGGAGCATCATCCGCAAGTGGTGGTGATGGATATCACCATGCCTGGTATCGGCGGCATGGAGGCGATTGAGCGGATTCTCGCCAAAGACAGCCACGCGCGTATCCTTGTACTGTCTGCACATGAAGACTCCGTGCATCCCAAGCGCGTGCTAAATGCCGGTGCGATGGGCTATGTCACCAAACGCAGTGCGGCGGAAGAGTTGATCAAAGCCATCCGCAGTGTGGCACAAGGCAAAAAGTATCTTGAAGCCAGCGTGGCTCAGCAAATGGCGATTCAGCAATTATCAGGTGAGCAAAATCCGGTCGATGTGCTCAGTGAACGTGAGTTTGAAGTGTTTATGTCGCTGGCGCGAGGAAAATCCACTAACGAGATTGCTGAAACCTTGTTTTTGAGTCCGCGTACTGTGGGCACGCACCTGTATAACATCAAACAAAAACTCAACGCACAAAACTCTGCCGAGATTGCGCTGATTGCCATGCGTTGTGGCTTGCTGGAGCCATAAGCGCTCAATTAAAACCAGCTTAGGTCTTTAATAAAAAGTCATTCTTAGCAATAAGAATGACTTTTTTATTGCACTTTGGGAGAGGGTAAGGCCTTGGGATTGCTTTAAGCCCGGCTACGGGTACTTAAAACACCAAAGGCGATAATCAGCAGCATGCCTGCTGTTTCAAGCAGACTCAGGGCTTCTCCCCAGAAGAGCATCCCAAGCAGAGTGGCAAAGACGATGGTGCTATAAGCCAGGCTTGCCACCGTCAAGGTGTTGCCTGTGCGGTAAGCGCGGGTAAGCGCCAGTTGGCTCAGGGTTGCCGACAGGCCGAGACCGCACAATAATGGCAGGTCTTGCCAGCGTAGGGGCGTAACATGGTCGATCAACATCCAGCCGCCACTGGCAATCGTGCACACCAGTGTGAAGTAAAAGACGGTACGCCAGTCGGGTTCGCCTTGTATCCCCAGTTGTTTGACGTGGACATAGGCGAGCGCTGCCCCAATGCCTGAGAGCAGAGCCACGCCCCCGGCCAGCCATTGCTCGCGATGGAACGTAGGTTGCAAGAGCAGGCAAATGCCAATAAAGCCTCCCACCACGCATAGATTAAGCCTCAACCGCTGTTGGCGCGTCAGTGGCTGGTCACCTGTGAGCAGCCAGGGGGAGAGCAGCGCGAGGAACATGGGCGAGGTGTAATTGAGTGTAATGGCTGTGGCCAGCGGTAAATGCGCGATGGCATAGAAAAATAGCAGCAAGGCCGCGAACCCCACGCCGGCTCTGCGCAGCTGCATATTGAGTAGCGGTGTTTTTATCTGCTTGCCTTGACCATAAACGATGGCGGCAATCATCACAAAGCCAAAGGCAGAGCGGTAAAACACCAGTTCACTGGTGGTGAAGCGTGCTGCGCCTGCTTTGACAAATGCGCCCATGATGGCAAAGCCCAAGCCTGCCAGCAACATCCAGTAGCTACCCAACTGCCAATGTTGGGGGTGCCAGGAGCGTGGGGAAGGTGGTTTTTTCAAGCGGAAACAGTAAGGTGGGTGTTCGGTTAGCGTGGCAAGTGGTCAGGTAGATGCGGTTCCATCTGGCGGCGATACCATTGATGGAAGTGTTCCAGTCCTGTTTCCATCGGGTGCTGATAGGGGCCACGCTCATCTTTACCTAGCAGATACAAGCCTTTGCGGCCATCCTGCATACGCTGGCAGATTTCTTTGTCTTCTACTGCGGTCTCAAAATAAGCCGCTTGCTGCGCTTTGATGTACTCACGCTCAAACAGCGCAATATCTTCTGGATAGTAAAATTCGACCACGTTTTTGCAGGACTCGACGCCGGTCGGGATGATGTGGGAGACGACCAACACATTGGGGTACCACTCGATCATCAGGAAAGGATACATGACGAACCAGATGGCGCCGTATTTGGGCGCGGTGCCTTGTTGGTAATCGGTGACCGTTTGTTGCCACTGCTTGTAGACTGGCGACAGGCTGTAATCTGGCAGCGGTTTGTAGCCCACGGTTTGTACGCTGTAGTGTTCGCCAAATTCCCAGTGCAGTTCACCACAATCAACAAACTGGTTCAGGCCAGGGTGGAAAGGGCCTACATGGTAGTCTTCCAGGTAGACTTCGATAAAAGTCTTCCAGTTGAAATCATAGTGATCCACAATCGCCGAATCAAAATAATAGCCGGTGAAGTCAAAGTCCTGCTTGCAACCAAGCGTTTTTAACACCTGGCTAATCTCCAGACCTTTTTGTTTGCCAGTGGTCTCGTTCGCTTTAAAAAGCAGGCCTTGCCATTCTGTCAGGGATTGTTTTTCAAGGTGGAGGCAAGGGGTTTGCTCAAAATGCGGGGCGCCGAGCAATTGTCCGCTCAGGTCGTATGTCCAGCGATGAAGCGGACAGACGATATGTTGCGTATTGCCTTGTCCATTGAGCATGACTGCTTGCCGGTGACGGCAAATATTGCTGATCAGTTGAGGCGTGCCTTGCTGGTTGACCAAGGCCACGGCGTCGTGCATCCAATCCAGCGCCCGGTAGTCTCCGGCGTTAGGCACCATGCGCGTATGCCCCATGTATTGTGGCAGCAAGGAAAACAAATGCGCCTGCTCCAGCGCATAGATTTCCGGGTTGAGATACCAGTCTACGGGTAATTGTGCGAAGCGAGTCTGATGGTGTTCTTTATTTAAAGAGGTGACAGAGCCCATATGCCCAACGGATAGATTACTTGCAAAAAAGGTGAATTGTGCCCGAAAAGGGGGTAAATGAAAAGTCAAAGCGCCTTTATTCACTGTAAAAATCCGGCTCAATCATTTGATTTTAATCAAAAAAATACGCGTTGTGTGTGAGGTAGACCTGGCCCCGGGGCTTATCCAAGGCCAAAACGAGGCTTAACCAACTCAAATAAATTCAGTTATAATGTTCGAGGTTTTTGTGTATAACAATACGTAAACGATAATTGCAATTTTTAGGAGCAATCGAATGGCAAATTTATTAGATCAGTTGAAAGCAATGACAACCATCGTGGCTGACACTGGTGATGTTGAAGCAATCAAAAGTGTTAAACCTGTGGATGCAACCACAAACCCATCTCTGGTGTTGAAGGCTAGCCAAATCCCTGAATACGCACCATTGATTGACACTGCCATTGCTTATGCTAAAGCACAAGGCGGCTCTAAAGAGCAACAAATTGAAAACGCAGCGGATAAATTGGCTGTGTTGATTGGCGCTGAAATCACGAAAGTGGTTCCAGGCCGTATTTCTACAGAAGTGGATGCACGTCTGTCTTTCAATATCGACGCCATGGTTGCTAAAGGTCGCAAATTGATCAGCCTGTACCAAGAGTCTGGCATCAGCAAAGATCGCGTATTGATCAAACTGGCTTCTACCTGGGAAGGTATTAAGGCCGGTGAGATTCTGGAAAAAGAAGGCATCCAATGTAACCTGACTTTGCTGTTTGGTTTTGGTCAAGCCCGTGCGTGTGCTGAAGCTGGCGTATTCCTGATCTCCCCATTCGTTGGCCGTATCCTCGACTGGTACAAAGCGAAAAACCCAAGCACTGAGTACACACAAGAAACTGACCCAGGTGTAGTTTCTGTGCGCGCGATCTACCAGTACTACAAAGAACACGGTTACAAAACCGTGGTAATGGGTGCTTCTTTCCGTAACACTGGCGAGCTGATTGCCTTGGCTGGTTGTGACCGTTTGACCGTGTCTCCAAACCTGCTGCAAGAGTTGGCTGCAACTGAAGGTACATTGACTCAAGTGTTGAAAGATGGCGGAAAAACCAAAGAAGTGCCTGCCAAATTGACAGAAGAGCAGTTCCGCTTTGAATTGAATCAGGATCCAATGGCGACAGAAAAATTGGCTGAAGGTATCCGTGGTTTCGTGGCTGACCAGAACAAACTGGAAGCTGCATTAGCCGCAAAACTGTAATATCGCCATGCGATAATGCACACGGGCAGTGATCTGCCCGTGTGGCTTTTAAGTCAGGCATAAATTGGCCTGCAACATTGACTTATTTTGGCTGCGAGCTTACTATGGGCGACCAGCTTGAATTGGTAGTACGCTAGCAATAGCATTTAAATTTTAACTTTTGGAGAAAAACATGGCATTAACACAAATGGCATTAGACTCATTGGATTTCGACGCAACTATCGCTTTGGCAGAAAAAGTTGCTCCACACGTTGACATTCTGGAAATCGGTACACCATGCATCAAGCACAACGGTATCAAATTGCTGGAAACTCTGCGCGCTAAGTTCCCAAACAACAAGATCCTGGTTGACCTGAAAACTATGGACGCTGGTGAGTACGAGTCTGAGCCATTCTACAAAGCTGGTGCTGACATCTGCGTAGTTTTGGGCGTATCCGACATCGGTACAATCAAAGGCGTAATCAAAGCTGCTAACAAATACGGCAAAAAAGCTCAAGTTGACCTGATCAGCGTTGAAGACAAAGTTGCTAAAACTAAAGAAGTTGCTGCTGCTGGTGCACACATCATCGGTATCCACACTGGTTTGGACCAACAAGCTGCTGGTCAAACTCCATTTGCTGACCTGGCTGCTGTTGCCGGTTTGAACCTGGGTGTTGACATCTCTGTTGCTGGTGGCGTTAAAGCTGCTACAGCTGCTCAAGTACGTGACGCTGGCGCGACTATCATCGTTGCTGGTGCTGCTATCTACGGCGCTGCTGACCCAGCTGCTGCTGCTGCAGAAATCACTGCTATCGCTCACGCTTAATTCATTTAAGCATCAATAAGCAATTATTGATTAGCGATCATAAAAACCCGACCCAGCAATGTGTCGGGTTTTTTATTCAATTTTATGTTTACACAGGATTTAAAAATGGATCATCAACAATTTATTCTGGACAACCTGAAACGCATTCTTGACGTGACCGACAAATCAAAAGCAGCTGAGCTGCTCAAGTTGGTTGATGAGGCAGGTTCTACGTTCATTGGTGGCGCAGGTCGCTCACTGCTGGTCTCACGTTTCTTTGCCATGCGCCTGGTACACTCCGGTTACAGCGTTTACATGATCGGTGAAGTGGTGACTCCAGCCATCAAAAAAGGTGACTTGCTGGTATTGGTTTCTGGTTCCGGTGGTACAGCGACCTTGCTGCCATTTGTGAAAAAAGCCAAAGAAGTGGGCGCAAAACTGGTGGTTATCTCCATGAAGAAAACTTCTGCCATGGCAGATGTGGCTGACCTGGTGATTCAAATTGGTCAGGATGACAGCTTCCCACTGGTAAAAGGCATGCCTATGGGTGGTCAGTTCGAGCTGTCAACCTTGGTATTCCTTGAAGGCGCGATTTCTGAATTGATTCATGCTAAAGGCCTCACAGAAGAAGGCATGCGCGCATTGCACGCAAACCTTGAGTAAGTGTTTAGGCTTGGCCTATAAAAACCGGTCGTATGACCGGTTTTTTTATGCGCCCCATTTGGATAAATCATGTGCAGTGAGTTGCTTTTGATGCAACGCACTGGCGATCAATACGCCGGCGGCGCCTGCCTGCGATAAGGTTTCAATATCTTGCGCATCACGTACGCCACCAGCGGCATATAAAGCTTGTTGCGGATGCTGCGCTTTGAGCGTGGCCAGTTGTGTATGGTCTGGGCCGCGATTTGCCCCGACCTTGGGCAAGCTCATGACGATGGTGGGGTGTGTCCATTGCTGTGGCGCTGAGAGCAGTTGGGTGGGCCCATGAAAGCCATCTTGGAAAAAGTCCAGCGAGAGTAGGCTGTTTGGGCACGTTTGCCGCATTTGTGCATAGGTTTGATCATCTTGCATAGACTCACTGGCCAGAATAGGGGTGATGCGGGCAGATTGCCAAGGAATCAGCTGGTCGGCGGTTTGAAAACCTGCGTCTATCCACCAGGCTAATTGCGGGAACTCGACCATCGCCTGCTGGATCAAGGACAGGTGGTTCGGCAACGTGCCTTGGCCAGTGATGGCATTTAAATCTGCAATATACAGGCAGTCAAACGGATAAACTTGTAAAATAGCTGCCACGATATCGATCAGGGCATGGCTCTCCGTCAGTTGCGATTGAATAGGACGGTAGTGCTGGCGCTGGCCTTGTATGGCCTGGACCACCTGGCCATGCATCAAATCGATGACGGGAATAATATGCAAAATACCACTCGTTTCAAAATCTGGGTTTGTGAATACATCAGCGCCGGCGGCTTGGTTGCAGAAGCCTTGCCTGCCAGTTTGCTGCAGGAAGGGCTGTTGATGCGAGACGCCCTATTGGCAGACCTGGCTGCGCTGGGCATGGATTGTATCACTAGCCATGACTACCGCGTGATGCCGCCTGCAATGGCGCAGAGTGTTGCCATACAGGCGCATGAAAATGCGCATTCGGTATGGCAACAGCAACTCGCTGAGCAGGACATTGATGCCTGTTGGGTGATCGCACCCGAAACGCAGGGGATTCTGCAAGCGTTGTGTCATCTGGTGCAAGACATGGGTATTCCATGGGTCGGATGCACGGCACAGGCTATTGCCGACACCACCAGCAAGGCATGCATGGCTGAGCTTTGTCACCAGGCCGGTGTGCCAGTGGTGCCACACGTGATGTTGGCTGAACTGACCACATTTGAATCGTTGTCCTGGTATGCTCAGGGGCAGTTGCATGGCTGGGTAGTGAAACCTGATGATGGCGCGGGTTGCACTGCAACATATTACTTTAAAAAAGATGCTGAACTGATTGAATTTAAAAATAATTTAATCAATAATTCCTTGCTGAGTCAGACGCAGTTTTTGCTACAGCCCTATGTGCCTGGCATCGCCTTGAGCATGTCGGTGGTGGCCGCCACTACCGAGGTAAAAGTGATCGCTGCGCATCGCCAGCAGGTGAAAATCGTCAATGGTGAATTTACTTTTAACGGGGCTGGTGTCAACGAAGCGACGGATCAGATCCTCGCCATGCAGCGACTGGCCGAGCAAGTGCATCGTGCGATCCCGGGCCTGATCGGTTATTGGGGGGCGGATATGATTTTGAATGCTGCGGGCGCCTTGGTTCTGGTTGAAATCAATCCACGATTAACCACTCCGTATATTGGATTGTCGAGGATAATGAACAGCAATCCGGCAGGAGTCATTCTGCAGGCAGTATTAAACAATCAGTTACAAGCAGACGTGGCTAGCAGCTCGCTAAGACTCACGCTGAACACATTGCAAGAGGGGGGATATGACCAGGTCTAAACCTGTCATTGGATGGGATATTGGCGGTGCGCATGTCAAAGCGGTGATGCTGGATACACAATCGCAGGTACTCAACGTTTCACAGCAGGCATGCGCTTTATGGAAAGGCCTGCCGCGATTGGAAGAGGCCATTAAGCATCTGTTGCATGACTGGCAATTGTCGGCGGACGAATGCGATCATGTCATTACCATGACCGGCGAGTTGGTGGATTTATTTGAAAATCGGGCACAAGGCGTACAAGCAATTGCGGAAACGGTCCATCGCTATTTGCCAGCCGCCAGATTTTATCAGGCCACAAAGGGTTCAGGCATGACCTTTACCGACAATGTGACAGGCCAAGCGGAAACGATTGCCTCCATGAATTGGCATGCCTCAGCACAATGTCTTGCCATGGCCTTGCCTGATACCGCGATGGTTGTGGTTGATATCGGCAGTACGACTTGCGATCTGACACGATGTCAGCAGCAACAGGTCTTGCCCTCAGGCTGGACAGATGCCGAACGTATGCGGCAATCTGGACTCTGTTATACCGGTGTCGTCCGCACACCGCTGATGGCGCTTGGGCCATTTATTGAATGGCAAGGTGCACAGCGCCATATCGCTGCCGAGTATTTTGCCACCACGGCGGATGTCTACCGTATTTTGGGCGAGCTGCCGGCCAGCGATGACCTGGCAGACACGGCGGATGGTCAAGGCAAATCGCTGTTAGAAAGCATGCGGCGCATCGCTCGTATGGTTGGGCATGATGTCGAATCAGCCGAGGACAACCTCTGGCAGTCTCTGGCGCAGGCGTTTAAAGCAGCGCAGCTCACCTTAATCAAGCACAGTATTCAGGCAGTGATCGCGCAGGGACAAGACCGACCGCAGACCTTGGTGGGTCTTGGTGCGGGCAGTTTTCTGGTCAGCCAATTGGCTGACGAATTGGGGATGAAGTACTACGCTGCTTCTACTGTGGTAGAGGCCGCTGAGGCAAGTTTAAAAAAGGATGCAGAGGTATGTTTTCCGGCCTATGCAGTGGCGAGGTTATGGCAGCAATGACATTGAATACGCTGACGCTCCCGTATGCTGAAGGCATGCATTGGTTCAAGCAGGTGAGAGACCTCACTTGGCCCATGTTGCTTGAAAGTGGGCAGATTGAAAAAATAGATGCGGTCGCGACCGTGGATGAAGAGATCAGCCTGGGTGCACGCTTTGATATTGTGGTGGCTGCCCCTGTGGCGAGAATAATTCATCGGCACCCGCACACAGACGTGCTGGTTGATGAGCAGCGCACCCGCACGGAAGAAGATCCTTTCAAAGCCATTCAGCAATGGTTGCTCTCTCATCCTGTTGAACGTACCCCTGAGGTTCCGTTTGCAGGGGGCGCCCTCGGCTATTTTGCCTATGACTTGGGTCGCAGTATTGAAAACATTCCAGTGATGGCGCAAAAGGATGTGCCGTTGCCAGAGATGATGGTCGGTATTTATGACTGGGCAATCATCGTGGATCACCATGCACGGCAGTGCAAGCTGGTTTCGCATTTACGCTATCTGGATCAAGCAGGCCTTGAGCAGCTGCATGCCAGGCTGCTATCCACGGCGCCAGAACGCAATAGCGTACCATTTGAAGTCGTCGGCAACGTAGAGGCCAATCTGGATCAAGCCGCTTATGCTCAGGCCTTTACACGCGTCAAAGATTACATCCGTGCCGGGGATTGCTATCAGATTAACCTTGCGCAGCGTTTTGCCGTGGAAGTGCGCGGTGACGCCTGTCAGGCGTATGATCATTTCCGGCAATTGAGCCGTGCGCCGTTCATGGCGTTGATGCAAGTGGAGGACGGGGAGGGGTTGCCTGTTTCGGTCCTTTCCATGTCGCCTGAGCGTTTTTTGCAGGTGGTGGATCAACAGGTGGAAACGCGTCCGATCAAAGGCACTCGTCCGCGTCACCAAGATGCTGAGCAAGATGCGGCGATTGCGCAGGAGTTATCCGGCTGTATCAAGGACCGCGCCGAGAACCTCATGATTGTTGATCTGTTGCGCAACGATATCGGCAAGGTGTGTGCCGTTGGGTCGGTGAAAGTCGAAGCGTTATTCAAATTGCAGCGATTTACCAATGTGCATCATCTGGTCAGCATCGTTCGTGGTCAGCTGGCCAATGGGTTTCATGCGCTGGATTTGCTGCGCGGTTGCTTCCCTGGCGGTTCTATTACTGGTGCGCCCAAGTTGCGTGCGATGGAAATTATTGAGGAGTTGGAGCCGCATCGGCGTGGGATTTATTGCGGCAGTATTGGCTACATTGGCTTTGATGGTTGTATGGATACGAATATTGCGATTAGAACGGCGGTCATTGCCCAAGACCGCATGACGTTTTTTGCCGGCGGTGGCATTGTCGCTGATTCGGATTGCGCCAAAGAGTATCAGGAAACCTTTGACAAGGCGTCGCAGTTCTTCAAGCTGGTTGCGGCATTTAAAACAAAAAACTAATGGTCAGCAAAAAACTAATGTTCAGGAAGATGCGATGTGGGTGATCAAGCTAGGGGGTAGCGTGACCCACTATGATAGCCTGATGCAATGGCTAAAGCTGGTGGTGCGCTGGGGGGATGGTAAGGTGATCATCGTCCCCGGGGGCGGTGTGTATGCTGATGCGGTACGTGAGTTCCAGCGTTTGCGGGCGACGATGCCTGAGGGACATATCGATGACAGTCAGGCGCATGCGCTGGCAATTTACGCCATGGATCAAATGGCACGTAGCCTGGTAGCGATGATGCCCGCGCTAACCTTGGTGCGTAATCCCTTTGAAATTGCCGAGCGTGGCTGGCAACACCGTGGCCTGGTCTGGTTGCCGAGTGAAATGGCATTAAACCAGGCATTTGCCACGGAATATCCGCTGCCGCACAGCTGGGACGTGACCTCGGATAGCCTGGCAGCGTGGTTGGCTTTGCAACTGGATGCTTGCCAGTTGTTGCTGGTGAAGTCTGATGAACGCTTGCTGAGCCTGGACCAGGCGCTGACATTGCCGCAATTGCAGGAGATGGGCATGATAGACACCGGAGTCACCGCGCTTCTCAAGCTGGCGCGGTTTAAAACCCGGGTGGTGCATCAGAGTCAATACATGCTGTGCGAGCACGGCTTTGATGCCAGCCATTTTGATCGTTGTGGCGTGACGAGTATTTCAACTGCGTAATGCAGGTTTAGCCAGGCACATTATTGAGGGGCTGTCTGCTCAAACTTGCCAAAATGCAGCATGATCGTGGGCAGAATCAGCAAATTAAGAATCGTTGAAGACACCAGCCCGCCGACAATAATGGTCGCCATCGGGCCTTCAATCTCCCGCCCGGGTTCGCCGCTGCCAATGGCGAGCGGGAGTAAGCCTAACGCCGTTACCAATGCGGTCATGAGCACCGAAGGCAGTCGTTCTGAGGCACCACGAATGCAGGTTTCCAGATTCCATTCACAGCCTTCATGATCCACCAGATGCTGGAAGTGCGATACCATCATGATGGAGTTGCGTAAAGTGATGCCGAACAAGGTGACGAATCCGACCATAGAGCCAACCGATACCCAACCGCCTGTCAATAACGCTGCAATCACTCCACCTAATAGTGCGAAGGGCAAGTTAGCAAAGGTGAGTAGAAGATTCCTTAGCCTACCAAATGCAATGTAGAGGATGAGGAATATTGCAACACCAGCAATCAGTGCATGCACAATCAAATCTTTGCGAGACTGAGCATTCGCCTCTGACTCACCAGACATTTCAAGGTAGTTTCCAGCATCCAAATGCAAGTTCTTTTTTAAGGTCTCCTGTATATCATTTATGATCATTGCTTGATCACGTGCACCAATGTTCGCAGTAATGGTCTGGATACGTTTAGCGCCTGAATGCAATATTTTAGAGCGTCCATTTTCTTGCTGAATGTAGGCGACATCCGAGAGTTTTAACATCTGTCCTTCGATATTGAAAATCGGAATATTACGCATATCCCCGATATCATCTCGTGACTCATCATTGAGTAATACACTCACGCCTACTGGGCGGTTACCAATAAACACTTGGTTCACAGGAACACTTTCATAACAAGCGCGTATCGTATCGAGGATATCCATCGGTTGTAGTCCCCATACACTTAGCTTATCTTGCTTGAGTCTGATTACAATCTCTGGTGTTCCCGGAGGGGACTGAATCATTACGTCTTTCACGCCATTGACTTTACTGATCAGATGAGCAACTTTCTGCGCATCCCTATCCAGGGCATCAAGGTCTTGTCCAAAAACATTGATGACTAACCCTGCAGCATAGCCAGAAATGGTTTCTTCAATTCTCTCCGTCAGAAATGTATTGATAGCGAAGTTTGATCCAACAAATCCAGTTTCTGCCTTGTGGTCATTGTCTGAGTCTACTAATTCTCCCGTTATTTCTTCGCGGATATCTTGGAGAATGTCATCTTGTTTTTTGCCTGGCAGTGTTCCAATTTCGATTTCAAATTCACTGTAATGCGTGCCAAAAGTGTCAGCAGCATGCGGTGCTCTGCCTGCCCATTGTGCGATCGATTTAATCCCTGGAATCTCGCTTAAGGATTTTGTGACAGCATTGCCTAGCTGAATCGATTGGGTTTCAGAAGTCCCTGGCACGGTAGTCATGTGCATGATGTAATGACCCTCATGCAATGCGGGAATAAACTGGCTTTTAAAGAAGGGTAATAAACCTAGCCCTAGTAAAATAGTGATAAAGCTGCCTATCAGTATTGTCGTATGATGATGCTCAATTTGCGTTAAAAGAGCTTGATAGCGCTGTTTGAGTTTTTGGATGACTGGAGCATCGGTGGTGTTCAAGTTCACTTTGCCGAGTAAGGCATAGCAGAGGGCCGGGGTGATGGTCAGTGCAACTGCCAACGATGCCAAAATCGCTGAAATATAAGCATAGCCCAGTGGCGCGAATAGCTTCCCTGCCACCCCGCCAAGCGTCAATAACGGCAGAAAGACCAATGCTACAATAATAGTGGCATAGACCACTGAACTTCGCACCTCGATTGAGGCGTTGAACACCACCTGGGGGATAGGCTGGGGGTGCCTGAGTAAGCGGTTTTCTCGCAAACGGCGAAAAATATTTTCAGTATCAATAATGGCGTCGTCTACCACTTCGCCTAGCGCGATGGCTAAACCACCTAGGACCATGATATTCAAACCCACACCAAATTTATGTAGCACAATGGTGGCTGTCAATAGGGAGAGTGGGATAGCCGTGGCTGAGATAATGGCCGTCCGGATATTGAACAAAAATACAAACAAAACACCAATGACAAGAACCGAGCCAATAAGAATGTCACTTTGTAAACCATCTATGGCTGACTCAATAAAGTTTGCTGGACGAAACAAGCCTTCGTGCAAATGCGTTTTTTGTTCAGCTAGCATGGGTTTCAGTGCTTGGATCGCTTGCTCGAGTGACTTGGTAACTGCATGCGTATTGGCCCCTAGTTGACCCTGCACAGAAAGATAAATCCCAGGTTTACCATTGATAGAGGCTGCACTAATTGAAGGCGTTTTTCCTTCAACTACGTTTGCAACATCACTGATTCGAATCGTACGTCCCTGTTTTCTAACCAGGGTGGTATTGGCTAATTTTGACGGAGTTGTGGATTGCCCCTGACTGCTGAGTACTATCCTCTGATTATCGCTTTGAATATACCCTGCACCACTGACGCCAGTGGCTCTTTTGGCAGCATTCACAACATCCTGAATATTCAACTGATAAAGAATCAACTTTTCAGGATCGACCTTGATCTGGAATTGACGGATATCTCCACCGTAGACATTGACGTCGGCTACGCCAGCGACAGACAACAGGTGCGGCACAATACTCCAGTCTACAAGAGTACGTAGCTCCATCAGAGATTTTGAGTTTGAAGTCAGGCCTAGGCCCATCACTGTACTGGCTGAAGAGGTGAGGGGGGTGATGTTAGGGACAATGCCAGACGGGAGTTGGCCGACTAATGTATTCAGATGTTCGGCAATGATTTGCCGATTGCGATAGATGTTATTTTCTTCTTTAAAGATAACGGTAACGATAGAAAGCCCTGGAATAGACTGAGAGCGAAGACTTTTAATCCCGATCGATCCTGCGATACTATTCTCGATTGGTTGCGTCACCAGCTTTTCGACTAGGCTCGCCGACAAGCCAGGGGACTCTGTCTGGATAACGACTTGAGTGGGAGCGAATTCTGGAAATACATCCAGATTGCTTTGGGAAATGCTATAGCCACCATAGACAATAATCAGGATGGCAAGCCCGATCATCACGCCATAATAACGAATTGCAAACCTTACTAGTGCAGTCATGATTTAACTTAATCTGATGCTGTCAGTCATCATTCTCGTTTTTAATTGAGAACTTCAATTCTTCAGATAATAGCAACTGTGCACCTTTCGTAACAATTTCTGTGCCTGGTTGAAAACTCTGGTCGAACCAGCCATCTTCGATTTCGATATCCGCCGAAATTGGTTTTCTGAGAAAGGTCTCCGGTTTGGTTTTCACGTAGGTCCACGCCATGCCACCATGCCAAACAATCGCTGAGTTAGGGATTCGTACACCTTTTTTAATACTCTCCTCAGCATCTTTGGTAATCACGTTAACACGCATGCCAATACGCAAGTAATCCGCTGCAGCACTGTAGAAGTATGTTTTACCGATATTGCTCATATCCGTTTGCAATGATTGAGAAATATAAGAGGCCTGAAGTGGTTTTACACTTTCATGGATAGGGGTAATGTTGATAGTTGAGTTCTTGGACGGCGCTTTGTAACTCAGTGGGAAGCTGACCTGAACAAGGACTCTTTTTTGTACGATCAGGTCATGAAGTTGACTGGAATTGTTATCACGTGTGACTAGTGTGACCAGTTCTTCTCCCCATTGCGCAATAATCCTGTCGTTTAATGCTTTAAGTTGTGATTTTGCCGTTTCAATTTGAGTTTGGTTGTTTTGTACCAAGGCATATGCATCTTGAACAACCTTGTCGGAGACGTTCTTATCATCCTCATTGAGTAACTTATATCTTTTGTACTGTGCAATATGGTTGGGCAAAGTACTTTGCGCTAATTCCAGTTGTGATTTTAATGCTTGATACTGACTGTTGTAGTCAATTAGTGGTTGAATGGAAATGACTGTGCCTAGTACTTTAATGTTGTCTTGGTATTCATATGGCTGCAACGCTTGAACTTGAATACCACTGTTTTTTTGCGCTGCCAGAGTCAGTTCCACTATTTGCAGGCCATTCTGGCTCGCGACTCTGGACTGGCTTTCTAGGGGCTCACCCTCTTGGCTTTGCGTGGAGGCGTACTCATCTTGCCCAAGAAAAACGATTATCCAAAACAGCAAAATAATCAAAATGGTTTGTACCCCGATGAGTACCTGCGTTTTGTTTATGCTCATGGTGTAACGAATTTAGGTGTAATTTGATTTGGTAAGCCTTGATCTGAAAGCAAGAAAGGTTTTTGAGTTGTATTTTCAATCTCTAATAATGCTTTTAGAACCGCAGATTTTTGCATGATCACACGCTGGTCATTGATATAAAACTGTACTTGAGCTTGAAGCCATTCAACTTTATCAATCAGTCCCGCTTTCCATTGACGTTCTAGTATCTGCATTTTTTTAGGTTGATCTTGAGTGTCATGGATCATTTGTACCAAAATCTGAGCACCTTGTATGTACTTTTTATAGGATTGCTCACTCAACGTGATGACTTGGTACTGTAAAGCATAGAATTTTGTCGCTTCGTTTTCTCTTACCTGTTCCGCCTGCTTTCTCATCGTATCGTTGTAGCTGGCAGTACTAATTAGGGTATTGATTCCTAACATCCATATAAAATCACCAAAAGAAAATTCAATGCCCGGATCCAGGGAGATATTCGGGTATTGCTTGGCAATCTGTAGTTTTAATTTAGATTCGGCTTGCGCATACGTGGCCAACGCGCGCTGTATATCCATGCGATTAATCAATGCTTCTTTACGCGTGCTTACCGAAGAGTTCAGTAGTGATTTGTAGTGGTTAGTTTTCCGTAAAAGTTCATCCATATCAACAGATAGGATTTTTATTTTAGATTGTTGCTGATCGCTCAGCCCTGCATCATGGATGATTTTCTGTTCTGACAGCTGCAATGAAGACTGCATTTGTTGTAATTGCGATACTGCCTGATCGTATTGCAATTGTATTGTCAATAATTCAGACTTCCCTATCATTCCGGCATCTAAACGTTTGCGATAGGCATTAAGCAAAGCTGCTTGAACATCTCTCAGTTTTAAGATGTTTTTGACCATCGCCTGTTTTTCAGCACGATCAATCAAATCCAAAGAGAGTTGGTTCCTTAATCCCCAAGCAGCTTCGCCAATTTGAATTTCTGCAATATTTACTTGGTGTTTTGCGATTTCTTGAGTGATCTCAGTTTTACCTGCGGTAACAATCGGAATGTTAAATCCAACAATATTAGATGAAGGGTCAACGTTGTCAGATGTGTTGTTGCTTCTCGAAACAAGTGCATTGAAGCCGGGTTGAGGCTTCAGTCCAGCGACCATCATGTCAGAAACCGCAAGATCGTAGTTTGATTTTGCGACCTTAAGTGATGGGTGAAAGAATACTGCAGCTGCAGTCAGAGCTTTAATGTCCCAGAACTGAATAGGCCAGCCCATTTCTGGAAGTTGTGAGGTAACGTATTGTTTAAAGCCTGCTTGTTCTGGAGAGGCGTTAAGTAAATCGGTACTACTTGACTCAGGAGTTAATGGTTTTGCTTGGTAGGTGTGGTAGCACGCAGATAATGCGATCGCAATAAAAATGACACATATACGCATGCTTGATTAATTAATCTACGATACTTGCATGAACTGCGTTCAACGCATCTTTTAACAGGTCTTCTGGAAGTTGATTAATTGTTGTGGCGAGTAAGTCTGCCGCCTCCACAGTTCTTATTGGTAAATCTGTGGTGTTTAATTCAGCAATTAGTCCTGCAGCTATCCCTGTGATTTTTAGTAATATATCGCGCTCTTTCATCACTAATTCTACTTCGGCGCGTAATAAAGTATCTTCTGGAGTGTTGGCGTGTTGTTTCATGATTTTTATCTTAGAGGACCAAGCCTTGAATCTTGAAGCTCTGTGTTCTGCTTGTCAATCCTCAAATGGTTGAGAGTCGTTAGGTAATAAATTCTATGTTTATTGATAGCTTACCTTAAGCTGGTAAATACAGTATAATAATTAACTCGGTATTTAGGTGCTGATTTAGCGAAAGTGGCGAAATTGGTAGACGCACTGGATTTAGGTTCCAGCGCCGCAAGGCGTAAGAGTTCGAGTCTCTTCTTTCGCACCACCTCACCCTATGGGGAGGATACAAATTAAAGGCTTCCTTTGCGGAGGCCTTTGTTGTTTTTGGCGGCCGTTCAATGGTCATGATGGGGGCGGCCTAAGTAAATGATCTGGAGTGAGTTGAGCGAGTCATCTTTGAGTGACGCTCTGAAAGGAACGAGAAATGAATATTGTACAAACAGCGAATGCACCAGCCGCAATCGGGCCTTACGCGCAAGGTGTTGTCGTCGGGAATATACTGTATACCTCAGGCCAAATCGCCTTGCGCCCGGATGGCACGCTCAATGATGGCGATATCGAGACCCAGACGCGTCAAGTACTATCCAATTTGCAGGCCATTATCGAGGCTGCAGGGGGCAGTTTGCAGCAAGTCGTGAAAACAACCGTGTTTCTCAAGAATCTGGATGATTTTGTGGCGATGAATCAGGTCTATGCCGAGGTGTTCGGCACGCATACCCCGGCACGCTCTACCGTACAAGTGGCTAAATTGCCGCGCGATGTGCTGGTTGAGATTGAGACGATTGTTGCGCTTGCTTAATATGGTGAGTAGACATTGCTGAGCCAGGCCGCTTGCAATTAAAGCGCTCAGCCCCATCTTTGATTCATGTAGTGACTTTTTTCGCATTTTGATGGGGTTGTCGTTTAAACGCGCACTGTCTGTCGCCATGTGTTGTGCGCAGTTGCGCTAAACTGGCTTTAAGTTTATTTCAATTAAGACTTGTGTTATATTTTTACGCTCTTTTTTCATCATTTGATCGCCGGCCTCTGCCTTTAGAGTGTGGTCAGGTTGTGTGAAAACATTATTAAATGCGCATTCAATGGCGCTCACTTACATAACCCATCGTTAAATAACGATTTTTACAGGAAGTTCAGCATGGCAGCAGTATCTGTTGAAACAGTCAGCAACTTGGAACGTCGCATGACAATCAAAGTCCCTTTGGCACCGCTGGAAGGGCAAATCAGACAACGTTTACAGCAAATTTCACGTACCGCCAAGTTTGCTGGTTTCCGTCCGGGCAAAGCGCCCATGGGTTTGGTCAACCAGCACTATGGCAATCAGGTACGCGATGAAGTGTACTCCAAAGCGGTAGAAACCAGCTTTGGTGAAGCGGTAGAGCAGAATCAGCTGCGTGTGGCAGGCTTCCCTAATATCGAACATATTCCGTTTAAGGATGCTGCAGAGGAATTTGAATACATTGCTACTTTCGAAATTTTCCCGGAAGTGCAACTGGGCGATCTGAGCAAAGTCAAAATTGAGCGTCCAGCGTTGGAGTTGACCGATGCCGATGTGGAAAAAACATTGGATGTGTTGGTGAAGCAGCGCGTGAGCTATGAGCCGGTCAAACGTATGTCGAAAAAGGGTGACCGCATTAACATTACTTTGACCGCTTCTATTGATGGTGAGCAGGTTGAAAGTACAGGTGACCGTGGTATTGATCTTGTGATCGGTGAACCAGGCCGTGTGAAAGAATTTGACGATGCGTTGATCGGTGGCAAAGCTGGTACCGAAAAAACATTTGAGATCACTTATCCGGAAGATCACAATCCGGCGCAGTTGGCAGGTAAAACTGTGTCTTATGCGGTGAAGTTTGTTTCTGTGTCGCAGCCAGTCTACCCTGAAGTGGATGCTGAGTTTGCGAAAAGCCTCGGGGTGGAAGATGGCAACATCGACACCATGAAAGCTGAAATCAAGCAAAGCCTTGAGCAAGAAGTAGATAAACGTATCAAGGCGCGAGTTAAAGAGTCTGTCTTCCAGGCCTTGGTCGATGAGAGCACCTTTGAATTGCCTAAAGCAGTGATTGCGGCCGAGACTAATCGTTTGATGCAGGTTGCTGCACAAAACCTGCGTCAGCGCGGTGTGGATCCGGCACAAGTGCCTATGGAGCCTTCTGTGTTTGAAACGCAGGCACAGCGCAATGCCAAGTTGCGTTTGGTTTTAACTGAGTTGGTCAACACCAACAACTTGCAGGCCAATGCCGATCAGGTACGTGCGATGGTAGATACTTTCGCTCAAAGCTTTGAGAAACCTGAAGAGCTGGTCAACTGGTATTATGCAGATGTGAAACGTCTGGATGAGCCAGCGGCCTTGGCAACAGAAGAAAATGTTGTTGCCTGGGTGTTGGAAAAAGCCAAAGTAACAAACAAAAAAATTAAATTTGATGAATTGATGATGGCAGGTGCTTAAACCATGAATTATATGAACGCGAACGAAGGCATGATGCAACAACGTATGGAGCCACAAGGCCTGGGATATATCCCTATGGTTATTGAGCAGAGTGGCCGAGGAGAGCGTTCATATGACATCTATTCCAGGCTGCTCAAAGAACGCGTCATTTTTCTGGTGGGGCCGGTTAATGACATGACCGCCAATCTGGTGGTGGCGCAGTTGCTGTTCCTCGAGGCCGAGAATCCTGACAAGGACATTTCTCTCTACATTAACTCTCCCGGTGGCTCGGTCACTGCGGGGATGTCTATCTATGACACCATGCAGTTCATCAAGCCCGATGTCAGCACGCTGTGTATCGGTCAAGCTGCCAGCATGGGCGCGTTCCTGCTGACCGCTGGTGCGAAAGGCAAGCGTTTCTGCCTGCCTAACTCACGCGTGATGATTCACCAGCCGCTGGGTGGCTTCCAGGGGCAGGCGTCTGACATCGAGATCCATGCCAAAGAGATTTTGTACCTGAAGGACAAACTCAATGGCATCATGGCCCATCACACTGGCCAAAGTATTGAAACCATTGCCAACGATACCGATCGTGACAATTTTATGAGTGCTGACGCTGCCAAAGCTTATGGTTTGGTAGATCAGGTGATTGCCGCACGTAGCGCTGCTTAATCAGCGCGTAACTAGCAGGGGAATAGCATGGCAAACAAATCTGACAGCGAGAAGCTGTTATATTGCTCGTTTTGTGGCAAAAGTCAGCATGAAGTGAAAAAACTGATTGCAGGCCCCTCTGTGTTTATTTGTGATGAATGCGTTGATTTATGCAATGACATTATTCGTGAAGAAATTCAGAGCCTTAACGAAATCAAGTCCGCAGACAAAAAATTGCCGACGCCACAAGAAATCTGCTCTATTTTGGATCAGTATGTGATTGGCCAAATACAGGCGAAAAAAAATCTGTCTGTTGCGGTGTATAACCACTACAAACGTCTGGGGTATAACCCTTTGTCTGACGGCAACCAGTCTGGCAAAGATGATGTTGAGGTACAAAAAAGCAACATTTTGCTGATTGGACCAACAGGCTCTGGCAAAACATTGCTGGCGCAGACCTTGGCACGTTTGCTGGATGTGCCTTTTGTGATGGCGGATGCGACCACACTGACCGAAGCCGGTTATGTGGGTGAGGATGTTGAAAACATCATGCAGAAACTGCTGCAAAAGTGTGATTACGATGTAGAGAAAGCCCAGCGCGGCATTGTTTATATCGATGAAGTCGACAAGATTTCCCGCAAGTCTGATAACCCGTCAATCACCCGTGATGTGTCTGGTGAAGGCGTGCAACAGGCCTTGTTGAAACTGATCGAAGGCACGATTGCCTCGGTGCCGCCACAAGGTGGACGCAAGCATCCTAACCAGGAGTTTGTGCAGTTGGATACTACTAACATTCTGTTTATCTGCGGCGGCGCTTTTGACGGGCTGGAAAAAGTCATTCGTCACCGTTCAGAAAAAGGCGGTATTGGTTTTGGTGCCGAAGTGAAGAGCAAAGAAGATGTGCGCGCGGTTGGCGAAGTTTTGCGTGAAGTGGAGCCGGAAGATCTGATCAAGTTTGGTTTGATTCCTGAGTTCATTGGACGTCTGCCAGTCGTGGCGACACTTGAGTCTCTTGATGAGGCTGCACTGATGACGATTCTGGTAGAACCCAAAAACGCGCTGACCAAGCAATACATGAAGCTGTTCAAAATGGAAGGCGTTGAGCTGGAGTTTGAAGAGTCTGCCTTGCGTCTGATTGCTAAAAAAGCGCTGGAACGTAAAACCGGTGCACGTGGCCTGCGTTCGATTCTCGAGCACGCTTTGCTAGACCTGATGTATGAGCTGCCATCTCTCAAAAACTTGTCTAAAGTGATTGTAGATGCTGGCGTGATTGAACACACCTCCGAACCAATTCTGATTTATCAGGATGCACAAAAACGCGTTGAAAACGCACATTAAATCCCGCTTGCAATAGCCGTCCGGCTATTGCAAGATAGCATCTAATAGCATGAGATGCTTGCTCTCTTGAATTCTCAAAGAATGTTCCCATCTATATGCAAAGGACTTGTTCCTTTGACACTTATTGAAAGACGCTATGACAGAACACACTTTGCTTGACTCCGAGACACCGGAAAACGCTTTAATCCCTTTATTGCCTTTGCGCGATGTCGTCGTCTATCCCCACCTGGTGATTCCATTGTTTGTTGGCCGGACTAAATCGGTCAAAGCGTTGGAGCGCGCTTCAGAGGGCGATAAAAAGATTTTGCTGGTTGCACAAAAGTCAGCCAACAAAGACGATCCTGTGGCTGAAGATTTGTATGAAATCGGTACTCTGGCGACCGTGCTGCAAATGCTCAAGCTCCCGGACGGCACAGTGAAAGTCCTGGTAGAAGGCTTGCATCGCGTACGTGTTTCCGATTTTGTGGAAACTGACGAGTGCTTCATGGCCTTGGGCGAAGAAGTTGAGCAAACAGATCAGGATGACAAAGAGGCCGAAGCCTTGATGCGTACGGTCATGACCCAGTTTGATCAATACGTCAAACTGAATAAAAAGATTCCCCCCGAAATTCTGACTTCGCTGGCAACAATTAACGAGCCTGGTCGTCTGGCTGACACCATTTCAGCTCACTTGACGCTCAAGCTGGAAGAAAAGCAGAAAGTGCTTGAGATGCTCAGCGTGATTGAGCGTCTGGAGCATTTGCTCTACCTGATGGAGTCTGAAATCGACATCCTGCAGGTTGAAAAACGCATCCGTGGCCGTGTTAAACGGCAGATGGAAAAAAGTCAGCGCGAGTACTACCTGAATGAGCAGGTGAAAGCTATCCAGAAAGAGCTCGGTGAGCAGGATGAAAATGCCGAGATGGAAGAGCTGGACCAGCGCATTAAAAACGCAGCCATGCCTAAAGAGGCATTAGCCAAAGTCACCGCCGAGTTCAAGAAGCTGAAACTGATGTCACCGATGTCAGCTGAAGCTTCTGTGGTACGTAACTACATTGATACTCTGTTAAATCTGCCATGGAAAAAGAAAACCAAAATCAGCAAAGACTTGCAGGCAGCAGAAGCGATTCTGGATGCGGATCACTATGGTCTTGATAAAGTCAAAGAGCGTATTGTGGAATATCTGGCAGTACAGCAGCGTGTTGGCAAGCTCAAAGCCCCAATTTTGTGCCTGGTGGGCCCTCCAGGGGTGGGTAAAACCTCGCTGGGACAGAGTATCGCCAAAGCGGTTAACCGTAAGTTTGTGCGCATGGCTTTAGGCGGTGTGCGTGATGAGGCGGAGATTCGCGGCCATCGCCGTACCTATATTGGCTCCATGCCAGGCAAAGTGCTGCAAAGCATGACGAAAGTCGGGGTGAAAAACCCGTTGTTCCTGCTTGATGAGGTCGACAAAATGGGCCAGGACATGCGCGGTGATCCGTCTTCAGCTTTGCTGGAGGTGTTGGATCCAGAACAAAACCATACCTTTGCTGACCACTATGTCGAGGTTGATTATGACCTGAGTGACGTCATGTTTGTCGCGACGGCTAACAGTATGAATATCCCCGAGCCGTTATTGGACAGGATGGAGATTATTCGTCTGTCAGGCTATACCGAAGATGAGAAGATCAATATTGCGCAACGCTACTTGTTACCCAAGCAGCTTAAAGCCCATGGCTTGAAGTCTACCGATATCTCGGTGGCGGAAAGTGTGCTGCGCGATATCGTGCGTTACTACACCCGTGAAGCGGGGGTGCGTCGCCTGGAGCAGGAGATTGCCAAGGTCTGCCGTAAAGCAGTCAAAGAGCAATTGCTGGCTAAAGGCAAAACCAAAACCGTTAAAAAGATTAACATCACCAGCAAGAATATTGAGCAATACCTGGGCGTCAAGCGCTATGACTTTGGTGTTGCCGCTAAAGATAACCAGGTAGGGCAGGTAACAGGCTTGGCATGGACCTCGGTCGGCGGTGAATTGCTGACCATTGAGGCGGTGACTTTGCCTGGTAAGGGTAAAACGATCACCACCGGTAAGCTGGGCGATGTGATGCAAGAGTCTGTCACTGCGGCCATGAGTGTGGTACGTAGCCGTTCAGAAGGATTGGGTATTCCGACCGACTTTTACGAGAAGAAGGATATTCATATCCACTTGCCAGAAGGTGCGACGCCTAAAGATGGTCCAAGTGCCGGTATTGCCTTAACCACCGCCTTTGTGTCTGTGCTGACGGGCATTCCAGCCCGTGCAGACGTGGCGATGACAGGCGAGATCACTTTACGTGGGGAAGTGCTGGCGATTGGCGGCTTGAAAGAGAAATTGCTGGCCGCTCACCGTGGGGGGATTAAAACGGTATTGATTCCTTCCGCCAATGAAAAAGATCTGGTTGAAATCCCTGCCAACATCAAAAAGGATCTCGACATTCATTGCGTGAAGTGGATAGATCAGGTCTTGGATCTTGCGCTGGAAAGAGCACCGCAACCGTTGGCTGTGGAAGCGCCTGCAGTCGAGATTGTTGCCGCTGGCGAAGGGAATGCCGAGCAAGCTGTCACGCATTAGTAAAATTGATGCGAATTATTGTCAAAAGGCCGGAATACCGCTTGACAGCTCGTTTTGCGGCTTGATATAAAGACGGTACAGGATGTACCTGTCTTTTTAACTAGTTATTAGGGGAAACACGTGAATAAATCAGAATTGATAGATCATATTGCAAGTGCTGCTGGTATTTCTAAAGCCGCTGCGGCTCGTGCTCTGGATGCAACAACTGAGGCTATTTCCGGTGCATTGAAAAAAGGTGATATGGTGACCTTGATTGGTTTTGGTACATTCTATGTAGGTGAGCGTTCTGCCCGTTCTGGCCGTAATCCTCGTACCGGCGCAACAATTAACATCAAAGCTGCTAAATCTCCTAAATTTAGGGCTGGTAAAGGCCTTAAAGATGCTGTAAACTAGCATTCTTTGGTTGAGCAGGGTTTGTTGCTTAACTGCAGTAGCAACACCAGTGGTTGTTACGGGTGCTTAGCTCAGTTGGTAGAGCGTCGCCCTTACAAGGCGAATGTCAGCGGTTCGACCCCGTTAGCACCCACCAAACAATTTAAATTAAGAGTGCGAAGTTTGCGCTCTTAATTTTTTGAGTGACACGGTACTTAAGAAGTTACTTTAATTAGCAATGCTAAGTACCGAATAAGTAATTAAAAAAATTAGTTGATTTTATAAAAAACAATGTTATAATTTCAGCTTAACGATTACCGGGAGCGGTAGTTCAGTTGGTTAGAATACCGGCCTGTCACGCCGGGGGTCGCGGGTTCGAGCCCCGTCCGCTCCGCCAAATAAAAGCCCTGATTATTCAGGGCTTTTTTCTTTTTCAGCACCTAAAACAATCCTCATCTACTCACTAAAAAATTCCAGCATTGGTACAAGTAATTTTATCTCTGCTGAGTTTGTACAGGCTCTGTGCTGAGTGTCACGCCTTTACCGCTCGTTATCATATCTGGCTTGCAGCACTTTGATTGAGTGCGGGTTACTGGTGTGATTATTACTGTTTATTTTTCCTGCACAAATTGGCCGCGGTTATGTCTTAAAGGCGTTGCACTCAGGC
The DNA here is from genome assembly GCF_056314085.1 of Methylophilus sp. DMC14. Classification (NCBI taxonomy): domain Bacteria; kingdom Pseudomonadati; phylum Pseudomonadota; class Betaproteobacteria; order Nitrosomonadales; family Methylophilaceae; genus Methylophilus; species Methylophilus sp. DMC14. The sequence goes on from NZ_JBQUZA010000006.1 coordinate 118,385, forward strand.
GGTTTTAATCGCTTTATGGTATAGTTTGCTGTTGCAAAAAATCAGGTAATGGAAACGATAAAATGTTGGAAGCACTTAGAAAACATACACAAGGATGGATGGCAAAAATCATTCTGGCACTGATTGTGGTGCCGTTTGCATTGTTTGGCATCGACTCCTATTTGAATCAGGCGGGTGGGCAGGTTGCAGTGGCCAAAGTTGATGGCCAGAAGATATCCCTGCAGGAATATTCTAACGCCGTGGAAAATGCGCGTAACTATATGCAGTCCCAGGGACAAAAAGTCGATACGGCTTTGCTCGAAAGTCCAGCTTTCAAGCAATCTGTGCTGGAAGGCATCATTACACGTCGGCTGATTGAAGGCGCGATTCATGATTACCGCTTTAAAATCAGTGATGAGCAACTCAGCCAGCATATTCTTGGCATGCCGGAGTTTCAAAGCAACGGTAAGTTTTCTGAGGAAACCTACAACCAGTTGCTGACACAAAACAAGCTGACACCAGCCAAATTTGAGCAGAGCATACGCAAAGACCTCGCGGTCCAGCAGGTAAGAGAAGGCCTGAGCAATCTGGTCTTTATGCCGAAAAAAGTCGCTGAGCAATCGCTGATGTCCGAGTTTGAACAGCGTGAAGTCAGCGTGACCGATATTAAAGTAGCTGACTTTATGAATCAGGTGACGGTGACGCCTGAGCAGGTACAAGCGTATTACAACCAGCATAAAACTAAATTCATTGCACCTGCCAAGGTGAAGTTACAGTTTGCTTTGCTCTCTGCTGCAGGCCTGATGGGCCAAGTCAGCGTGACTGACCAAGAAGTTAAGCAATACTATGATGAAAATGCGGCTAAATTTCAGGGCAATGAACAACGTCAGGCCAGCCATATTTTGATCGGTTTTAATAGCACTGCCACGCCTGCTGAAAAAGCCGCTGCCAAAGAAAAGGCAGAGTCCATTCTCAAGCAAGTCAAGGCCAATCCTAAGAGTTTTGAAAAGCTGGCAATTGAGTTTTCACAAGACACAGGCTCAGCAGGCAAGGGCGGCGATTTAGGCAGTTTTGGCCGTGGTGCGATGGTCAAGCCTTTTGAGGATGCAGCTTTCTCAATGAAGGTTGGCGATATCAGCGATTTGGTGGAATCCGAGTTCGGCTACCATATCATCAAGCTGACAGGCATTACAGGCGAGTCTTCTGATTTTGATTCGATGAAGCTCAAAATTAAAGCTGAATTGTTGTTCCAGAAAGCACAAGCTAAATATGCTGAGTTGGCCGATGATTTTGGCAATACTGTGTATGAGCAATCTGGCAGCCTGGAGCCAGCGGTCAAGAAATTTAACCTGCAATTGCAGTCTTCTCCAGCCATGAGCAAAGATGAAGTCGCCAAGTTCTTCAAAAGCGATCGTTTTGCTTCGTTGGTGTTCTCCGATGACGTGCTCAAAGATAAACGCAATACCGAAGCCGTTGAGGTATCACCGAATAACCTGGTGTCTGCACGCGTGGTTGAGTACAGCCCAGAAGCGCCTCGTAGCTTTGATGAAGTTAAAGCCGGTATTGAAGGCTTGCTCAAAGCTGAAGCCGCAGATAAATTGGTGCAGCAAAAAGGCGAGGCCTTGTTGGCTGAGCTAAAGGCCGGTAAAGCAAGCAATGCAGACTGGATTACGCCCGTGACGGTTGATCGCAGAAATGCGCAAGGCTTGAGCGATGGTGTGATGAGAAATGTGTTCAAGGTCAACACACATGCACTGCCAGCATACTATGGCTTTAACGAGGCCAACAAAGGCTATACCGTGATTAAAGTGATTGCGGTGAACCAGAAGCTCAAAGACCAGCCAGATGTGGCTGACAGAGCCTTTAAGGTGTATCAGATGGCACTGGGGGCAGAGATGTCACATGCTTATGTGGCTTCACTCAAAGCCAAGAAAGATATTCAGTTCAATGCCAAAGTGTTGTTATCCAAAGGTAACGAATAATTAGCGAACTGAAGTGAAAAAAGGAGGGCATAGCCCTCCTTTTTTATTTCATGTCACTATGTTAATTAATACACCTGGCTAATTTAAAAATGTGCCAATCACGCGCTCTGTAAAAGCAAATCCATCTATGGAAAGCAGCCACGCTAATGTCGCGCAGTTCAGAATAATAGTTGCCCAAAAAATCACTTGAAAAGAAAGCTTCTTTGATTTGTGTCGAAACAGTTTCTGGCCAATGATGGCCCCAGGCCAGCCACCGATCAAGGCTAATAGATGCAAGGTTTTTTCAGATGTACGTCTATTGTTCTGGCTTGCAGCCATTTTATCCAGTATATAAACAATCAGTGTGCAGCTGCTTACCAGCAAATAGATTCCTAACACCCATAATTGTAGTTTTCCGGCGAAAACGGATATTGCCATGCAAACAAGAAAAATGATGGCAAATAGCAATAGAAACTGCCCATCCTTTGATCGCGATGGTGCATCAATGTATTGAACACGCTCGGCTTTTAATTTCCCACTCGCATCTTTAGTGACTTCATAACTCACAATCTCGTTGCCAATCGGGCGTCGATGATGGTTTGAAAATGCAGTGATATGAACAAACACTTGCTTTTCGCTACTATTGGGCGTGATAAAGCCAAAACCTTGTTCGTCTTTCCATGAAGTAACTTTGCCTTGATAACGAGTGTCACTCATATTTAGATATTGTCGTTATTAGCTACTCTTTGTAGTTAACGTTTGAACTAAGGGGCTGGCGACAATGGTGCCAAAACCCTCGTTATTGAAAATTGGTTCATCGAAGCGCGCTTTCGCCAGTCCCGCTTGATGGATGGGTTAGCCATTTTTAATTCTTTCTAGCCATTTTTCAGCAAACAATTTTGCGTTCTGATGCGGGGCACTTTTTATTGCACTCTCCACAAGTTTAATTGATTCAGCTTTCTTATTTAAATACATCAGTAGCCAACTATACTCTTCATACTTCAGTATTGGATTCTCTTGGTTTTGATAAAACTCAAGCACTCCCTCTAGCGTCCTAAATTGCTCAAGTATAGCTAAACCGTAACTAGAAACGACATGTTTAACATCGGCGCATATTTCAAGCAGAGTTACTTGAGAGGTTTCAAATCCAAGCGACCAAAATCGAGCTGAATCTTTATCAAGACCTCTTAAGCTCACTTCAGCAAGTGGGGGATAGTTTTGTCCTATCAGTCGATTTGAAAAACTATCTGAATGCTGTGGGTATCTGAAAACTAAATAATCATAGTGGGTAACTGTAGCAAAAATCTGAAATTCATTCCCCCCCTGGTTTGACCAGCATAAAATAGCCCGACTTAAATCGCCTTCATTGATTTGGCTTCTAAGCCCATTTTTCTTGAAACCCAAAGGCTTTAAAATCTCATAATGCAATCTTTTAAAAACTTCATCCTTAGTTTTTCCGAAATTTGTAGGCATGGCTAACGTTTGAAGTAAGGGGCTGGGGACAATGGCGGCTCAACCCTCGTTATTAATAATTGTTGATTCAAAGCGCAATTTCGCCAGTCCCGCTTGACTGATGGGTTAGGCTTTTACTTACTAGCCTTAAATACATAGCTAACAATAACCAACACCATACCGAGCCCAATAAGAAAATAAATGAATGAACTATCATTCTCAGTAGGGACAACTCTCATAAATTGCGAACCATCACCCTGAAAATGATTTTTCAAGGAAGCCAAAAAGCCAACAGGCAATAATTCAGCAATTGGCGATAGTAAAATTGCTCCCAACGCTGCAATTGCTACGCCAATCCAAAATAATATGTTTGCCATGATTGAATGCCTAACGTTAATTAGACCCTAAAAAGCGCCCATAATATTGTATGTAGTCGGGGGTCTATAAATATATAAAATTAATTATTTATTAAAATTCAATGTGTTATTTATTTTTCGTACACCATTGTGATGGGGGCGGTTTTTAGTGCACCTTTTATTTATTTTATGTTTCTGAGTGCCATGAATAAGATACATTTAATTTAGCGTATTGTGGTTTAGCAATGCAAGTACATAGTGTTGAGTAATAAAAAACGCCTGGCTTTTTACAGCTCAGGCGTTTTGTTTTACTAGCGGTCAGCTTTAGTCGATTTGACCGGCAGCAGTGATGTTCATACCACCATCAACATAAGTGATTTCGCCAGTAACGCCAGAAGCCAGGTCGCTGGCCAGGAAGGCGGCAACGTTGCCGACTTCTTCAATAGTGACATTACGGCGCAAGGCGGCGTGTTTTTCGTTAAAGCCGATCATTTTGTCAAAGTCAGCGATGCCGGAAGCAGCCAGCGTTTTGATTGGGCCGGCAGAGACTGCGTTAACGCGGATGCCACGTGGGCCCAAGCTCTGTGCCAGGTAACGCACGTTGGCTTCTAAGCTGGCTTTGGCAACGCCCATGACGTTGTAGTTAGGCATGGTGCGCTCTGCGCCCAGGTAGCTGATAGTCAACAGGCTGCCATTGCGGCCTTGCATCATCGGGTAGGCTGCTTTGGCCATCGCAGAGAAGCTGTAGGAGCTGATATCGTGTGCAATGCGGAAATATTCGCGGTCGATTCTTTCGAGGTAGTCACCATCAAGGGCGACTTTAGGGACGAAAGCAATCGAGTGCACCAGGCTATCCAGGCCATCCCAGACTTTAGCCAGCTCTACAAACAGGTTGTCGATTTGTGCATCTTCAGCAACGTCACAGGGGAGAACGATCTCGGATTCAAAGTCTGCGGCCAGGTCACGTACACGCTTTTCGTGCTTGTCGACTTGATAGGTAAATGCCAGTTCGGCACCTTCACGTTTCATTGCGGCTGCGATGCCATAAGCGATTGAACGGTTGCTCAGCAAACCGGCAATCAGGATTTTTTTTCCAGCAAGAAATGCCATGCTTGTTCCTGTGTGGTTGTTAGTTCGTTTGGTCAGTTGATTGAAGGGTTAGCGTACTGTGTTGGAGCGTGGGTCGAACACATCCCGCAGTCCTTCGCCGAGCAGATTATACCCTAACACCGTGATTAAAATGGCAAGTCCGGGAAACACGGATAACCACCAGGCAAACTGGATGTACTCTTTACCATCGGTGAGGATGTTGCCCCAGGAGGCTTGCGGCGGTTGCACGCCCAGACCTAAAAAGCTGAGGCCAGACTCAAGGAGCACGGCGCTGGCGATGCCCAGCACAACACTGACCAGAATAGGGGTGAGGCTGTTAGGCAGGCAATGCTTGAAAATAATGCGACTGTCCAGAGCACCGAGCGCCGTGGAAGCGGTGACAAATTCACGTTGTGTCAGACTCAGGAATTCAGCGCGCACCAGCCGCGTGACGCCCATCCAGGAGGTGAGGCCGATGACCACCATGACGTTGGTGATCGAAGGGCTTAAAAAGGCAATCACGGCTAAAATCAAGAAAAAACTGGGAATAGACAACATCAAATCAACCAGTCGCATGATCAGCGTATCTACCCAACCACGATAGTAGCCAGCTAAAGCACCGAGCACGACACCGATGGCAGTCGAAATCCCCACCGCGACCAGGCCTACCAATAGCGAGACGCGGCCGCCAAACAGCATCCGGCTCCAGACATCCCGTCCCAGACCATCGGTGCCCATCCAGTGCAGGCCCGAAGGCCCCACCAGAATCTGCTTGACCTGGATCGCATCCGGGTCATAAGGGGCAATCCAAGGCGCAAGTAGCGCCAGCAGCAAGATGATGCTGATAATGATCAACCCGGTTAGGGCTAAGGGATTCTGCAGGACTTTTTTCATGTCTGGATAGCCTAGCGTTGTGGCATGACCCCTTTACGCAAACGCGGATCCGCCCACGCGTAGGCCAGATCAGCCAATAAGTTGCCCACCAGTGTCAGGGCTGAGCCTATGGTGAGTATGCCCATGACGACCGGGAAATCACGCATCATCACCGCTTCATAAAAGAGTTTACCCATGCCTGGAATGGCAAAAATGGTTTCTGCAATCACCGAGCCGCCAATCAAGCCCGGCAGTGACAGGCCGACCAAAGTAATCAGTGGTAGCAGGGCATTGCGCAGAGCATGTCTATAAGTCACGACCCGGTCACTCAAGCCCTTGGCGCGGGCGGTGATCACAAAGTCTTGGCTCAATACGTCCAGCATGCCGTTTTTCACAAACATGGTGACACCTGCGAGGCCCGTCAATGCTGGAATGATCACAGGCAAACACAAATGCATGAACAGATCCTGTGCTTGCTGCCAGGCGTTGAGTTGGTCGTAGTTGAGGCTATGCAGGCCAGAAATCGGAAACCAGGGGTGAATCACACCCAGCCAGTACATCAGCAACAGGGATAACCAGAAGCCGGGGATAGAAAAGCCAATAAAATTAAATAAGGTAATGCTTCGATCTTGCCAATGACCATGTTTTTTGGCCGCCATGACACCCAGCGGAATCGCAAGGCTCAGCGTCAACAACAAACCAACTAAATTCATGAGCAAGGTCACTGGCAAGGCTTCTTCAATCATGCCCTTGGTGGTATTGCCGTCTTTGTCGGTTTCTGACCAAAACACCGGTTTTTGATGGCTGGCAAACGAATGGCCGAAATCAAGGTGCACCATGCGCTCCAGCCATAAGCCATACTGCACGATAATGGGTTTATCCAGATGATAAAGCTCACGCAGTTTTTGCCGTGACTCTTCTGAGGATTTGGGGTCGAACGCAGATTCCGTACTGGTGATATCGCCAGGCGCCAGATGCATGATAAAAAACGAAATCAGACTGATGCCGATCAACATCGGGATCATCCATAACACACGTCTGATTAAATAACGTAGCATGTTTTATTCAGCCTGTATTTGCGCGCGGCGCAGCGGCGCCGGAATATACCATTTTTGTGAGTCGTAGCCGACACCCGCCGGAGGTATAGGATTCATAATCCCTTGCACACGTTTGTGGATGGCGGTCAGCCCGTAGCCGGCAGACAGGTAAACCAGAGGACTATCGTCATAGAGGGCCTTGGCGAATGCATGATAAATCTGCATGCGTTTTTCCGGGTCAAACTCAAGTCGCCCTTGCTCCAGCAGATGGTCTACTTGAGGATTGTGGTAGCCGATAAAGTTGAATTGTCCGGGATTCTGCTGACTGGAATGCCAGATATTGTACTGGTCAGGGTCCAGACCCAGTCCCCAGCCCATTACCACGGCATCAAAATTACCCGGTTTGATAAAATTGGTCAGTAAACTGGCCCATTCCAGCGTACGCAAGCGGGTATCAATCCCGACTTCCTTGAGTCTGCGCTGAATAATGACCGAGGTTTTCTCGCGCTGCTTGTTACCGAGGTTGGTCAGGATTTCAAATGACAATTTTTGACCATTTTTGTCTAGATAACCGTCGCCATCGCTGTCTGTGTAACCTGCTTCGGCTAGCAATTGTCTGGCTTTGGCCGGATCGAAGGCATAGGGTTGAAGATCAGGATTGCTCCAGCGCGTGCCCGGCTTGTACGGGGAGGCAATCGCAATGCCGAGGCCAAGATAGACGCCATCAATAATTTCCTGTTTATCAATGGCATAGTTGATCGCTTTACGCACACGCACATCATCAAATGGTTTGCGTTTGAGGTTAAAGCCCAGGTAGGTATAGCTGTTGCCTAGCTCTTTGTATTGGTTGAGCCTGGCTGCGAGTGCCGGACGCGAAGGAATAATGCGTGCATAGGTAATCGGATCCATGTTCATGCTATCAATATGGTCCGCCATGAGCTCGAGAAATTGGGCGGCTGGATCAGGGATCACGCGTTCGACCAGCGTTTCGATGTTGGCGGGTCCCATCACAGACTTGGGGTTGCGGCTTAATTTGATGTATTCGCCGTGTCGCCATTCCTGAAGCTGGTAATAATGACTGCCTAACGGTTTTTGCGCAAAACTGGTGGTATGTATATCCTGTCCTGCCAGTTTGTGTTTGGGCAGCACTTGCAAACTGGCCCAGCTTTCGAGCGCGGGTGCAAAGGGCTGCGAATAGTGCACGATAAACGTTTGTGGATCTGGCGCTTCTGCCTGGGTGACGAGTTGATAATCAGAGGCATAAGGGCTATGCGTTTTTTCGTCTGTGATCAGCTGCCAGGTGAAAAGCACATCCGCACTGGTAAGCGGCTTGCCATCGGCCCATTGCAGATTGGGTTTGAGCTTGAAAGTGATGGTCTTATTGTCGTCTGCGACTTGCCAGGAAGCGGCTAATTCGCCGGCCAAATCCAGATTCTGGTCGTATTTGAGCAGTGAATTAAACAGGTAACTGCCAATTGCCAGCGAGGCGGATTCGCCAGCCACCATACCGATCATGCTGCTCGGATCTGAGGGCATGGCGCTCATCAGCGTGCCCCCGGCCTGTGGTGGGTAGGCATGATCAAACGCCAGTGTCTCCTGGTTGGCTTGCTCTGGACTACAGGCTGACAGCATGGCCGCCAGAGCCATGGTCATCATGGCATGGCGCACATATCCTCGGCGCTTGCCTTGCGCATTCTGCGGATGAGACACAACGTGCAAATTGAGCGGTGAGTGTGCAGTGCGCATGATGGGCCGATTTAATGTTTGCTGGACTGACTTTTCTTATGATGCGATGTTGTGCTCTTTTTAGCTGAATCTGATGAAGAGGCGCTATGTTTAGTGTGGCTGCCTGCTTTCCTAGTACCAGATTTTACGCTTGTTTTCGAGTCATGCGATTTTCCAGAGTTCCCTTTACTTGATTTGCTGGCATGGCTTTCTTGTTTTTGCAGTTGCAATACCTGGCCAGCCGCCAGTTTTTTAGACTTGAGATGGTTTTGTTGCATGATTTGCTGGCTGCTAATGCCATAGCGCTTGGCTAGAGTAGACAAGGTCTCGCCAGCTTTCACTTTATGGGAAATAGTCATTGGTTCGCTGGATGACTCTTTTTCAACCGGCACTTCTACGGAAAGTTTAGCCATGGCTGCAACATCAATCGGTTTGGTCAGACCAGCTGACTCCACGCTGGCGGGCACTAATAATGGTCGACGGACAATCAGATTGCGATTCGGCTTTAGGTTATTGGTTGCGCTCAATTCGTAAATACTGATATCAAACTTGCTGGCAATCACACCCAGGCGCTCACCACGCTTGGGCTGGTAGCTGTGCCAGTTGGAGAGGGGACGGTTATACGCATTCAGATTTTGTGTAAAGTTGCTGGCCGCCCAGGTTGGTAACAGAAGTTTTTGATAACTGTTTTCCGTGATGAGGACCGGCCGCGTAAAACTTGGGTTGAGTGCGCTAAACTCCTCCAGCGTAATCCCTGCCAACTCTGCTGCCAGTTTTGCATCAATCTTGTTGGGGGCCTGGACGGTGGTAAAGTAAGGCCGGTTTGGAATTTCGTTGAGCGTCAATCCATATTGTTCAGGCCGGAAAATAATGTTTTTGATGGCCTGCAGCTTGGGCACGTAATTGCGAGTTTCATCCGGTAAGGACAAGTGCTGGTAATCGGTCGGCAAGCCCAGGCGCTCATTGCGCTCGATGGCGCGTGCAACCGTACCTTCGCCCGCGTTGTAAGCGGCCAGTGCCAAGTCCCAGGCGCCAAACATGGTATAAAGCTTTTGCAGATAATTGAGCGCAGCCTGGGTGGCGGCAGTCACGTCTTTGCGTGAGTCTTTCCAGTAGTTCTGCTTGAGGCCAAAGTCTTTGCCGGTAGAGGGGATGAATTGCCAGATACCTGACGCCTTGCTGGTAGACAGCGCTTTAGGGTTAAAGCCGCTTTCTATCATGGGCAGTAGCGCAATCTCGGTGGGCATGCCTCTTTTTTCAACCTCAACAACGATGTGGTAAAGATACTTTTTACTCCGCTCCAGCATGCGTGAAACGTAGTCTGGGCGAGAGGCGTACCATTGTTCGTGTTTGTTGGTGTAGCTTGAGTCGATGTCAGGCATGTTAAAGCCATCGCGCACGCGGTCCCACAAGCTGTTTTGCAAGGTCAGGCTATCTTCAAACTGATAACTGGAGGTGTAGCCTTCTACGCCAGTCTCTCCATAGCTTTCGTCATAACTGCCATTGTCATCGGACAAGGTGGCTGGTTCCACGTATTCAGCCGATCCGCACCATGGCGAGGCTGACAGTGCAATGCAGACGATGAATCTTTTAAAACGCATGACGGTAATACTTTATCCTGAGAGTGTTGTGCATCCGGCAGGGCGGATACACATGGATTGCTAAATCCGGATGGCCGTAGCGGCCGCGCCGATCTGTTTGAGATAGGCCTAACGCACACAAGCGCTTTAAGGAGGACATCATTCTACGTTAAATTCGGGGGGAGACAAGCCCTTGCCAGCGAGCCCAGACTGTGCATCAATGTTGCGCGATCAGAAGTCATTGCGACGGGTGCGGATCTCGGTAAACACTTCCAGCGCCGAGCGCGATTGAAATTCAGGGCGCAGACGCAACTGTTCACAGCGCAAAAACGGATTGGTCGCCAATTCTTGTGCCAAGGACGTTGGCAGGGTGGGGCGTTGCTGATGGCGTAACTCGCGGGTGGTTGCGATACGTTGGAGTAATGCGCGGTTATCCGGCTCTATGGTCTGCGCAAAAGCAAGATTGTGCGCGGTATATTCATGCGCCGGGTAAACGAGTGTTTCTGGGGGAAGCGCGGCAATCTGTTGGAGCGAGACATACATTTGTGCAGGCGTGCCTTCAAACAGGCGGCCGCACCCTGCACCAAACAGAACGTCGCCGCTAAACAAATGCTGCTGATTGACATAATAAGCCACATGATCAAGTGTATGGCCCGGCAGCGAAAGCACTTCGCAGCTTATTATGTCTTCTGGCAGCAGACTGATAGTGTCCCCGGCGTGGACGGGGATGGTCTGCATGGCCTGATAAGACGGCTGTGAACTGTCCGGGGCATAGACAGGACAGCGCCAATGCTTTTGCAATCTGGCAGCGCCGCCCACATGGTCTGCATGATGATGTGTGAGTAAAATCCCTTTTAAGCTCAGTTCTCTCTTGCTCAAAGCCTCTTCAACCACGTCGGCATCGCCCGGATCAACCACCCAGGCCAGCGAGCCAGACTGAATTAACCACAGATAATTGTCGCTAAAAGCGGGCAGGGGGATGATTTCTATACTTGCAGAACTTTTGTCCATCACGCATCATTGAAAAAATCATGATGCTTGTCAAGGGAGATGCCCTGGACGGTATTCAAGAGGTGTTTTAAGTGCGTGAGGGAATCTATCTTGCAATCAAGCCAGTCAGTGTTCTTTGAACAAATGCCTCTGGGTCAATATATTGTCGCGCGTGAAACGCCTTTGTACGCGCAAGCCGTGGCTGATGTGTTCGGCTTTCATGCCCTGCAGATCGGATGGTCTGCGCATGACCTGCTCGAGCAGTGCCGGATTCCTTACAAACACTCCCTGCAGCTAACCGCCTCGGCCAATGCCTCGTTATTATGCGAAAGCGAGTTTTTGCCATTTGCCGAAAATTCGGTTGACTTGGTTTGCATGCCACATGTGCTGGAGCAGTGTGCGGATCCACAGCAGACGTTACGCGAAGTGTTTCGGGTACTGGTGCCTGAAGGTAGTTTGGTGCTGACCGGGATTAGCCCTGCCAGTTGTTTGGGTATGCGCGCCAGAGTCGGGCAATTCAGGCAGGCAGGCGGTTTCAACAGATTGTTTACAGTCTGGCGCATTCGTGACTGGTTGAGTGTATTGGGATTTGAGGTCGTGCGTAGTGGTTATTTGATGCACGCTTTTCCATTCAATGATCCTGACTGGCTGGCGCGCCAGTCTTGCCTGGAACGGTGGGGGCCACGCTTGTGTGGCATGAGTGGTGGCATTTATTTCCTGATCGCCAAAAAAAGAGTCCTCAACATCCGTTTGTTAAAACCAGACTGGAAAATGTTGCCGCTGAATCCGGCGTTGCAGGTCAGAAAAGGCCGTTCCAGCATACAAAAAAACGGCCAAAAGCAGTTAGAATGCGCGGATGTCGAATCAACAATGGATAGAAATGTACGCTGATGGTGCTTGCAAGGGCAACCCTGGCGTCGGTGGCTGGGGGGTCTGGCTTAAAGCGGGCTCGCACGAAAAATCTCTCTACGGTGGCGAAGCGCTGACCACCAATAATCGTATGGAGCTGACGGCGGTGATTCAAGGCTTGCAAGCGCTCAAGAAGCCTTCGCATGTCAGGGTGTATACCGATTCCAGCTATGTGCAAAAAGGCATGACCGAGTGGTTGGCAGGCTGGAAGCTCAAGCAATGGCGTACGGCGGATAAAAAGCCGGTTAAAAATGCGGATTTATGGCAACAGTTGGATGTCATCGCCCAGCCTCACCAGATTGAATGGATTTGGGTGAAAGGTCATGCTGGCAACGAGGGCAACGAGCGTGCGGATGCCTTGGCAAATCAAGGTGTATTAACCGTGGCGATAGGATAGGAGTGTAGCTTAAATGAGACAGATTTTCCTCGATACCGAGACCACTGGCCTCTATCCCGATCAGGGACATCGAATTATTGAAATTGCGGCGGTCGAGATGTTGAACCGCCGACCAACCCAGCGTCACTTTCACTTGTATATCAATCCCGAGCGTGAGATTGATGCCGGTGCGCAGGAAGTACATGGCATTTCACTGGAGTTCTTGCAGGATAAGCCGCTTTTTGCGCAAATTGCACAGGATTTCATTGCGTTTATTCGTGGTGCAGAGCTCATTATTCATAACGCTCCGTTTGATGTCGGCTTCCTCAATATGGAGTTGTCTAGGCTTAGCATGGGCCCGCTGCCGTCATTCGTCAGTGGTATCGTTGATACCTTGAAAATGGCCAAGGAAATGCGTCCAGGCCAGCGTAACAATCTGGATGCCTTGTGCCGCCACTACGGTATCGATAACTCACAGCGGACGTTGCACGGCGCCTTGCTCGATGCGGAATTGCTCGCCGATGTCTACATTGCCATGACGCGCGGACAAGAGAGCCTGTTGATGGAACTCTCAACCTCCGAGCAGCAAACCATGCAAAGCCATATTGAGGTCGACTTTTCTGCAATGAAGCGATTGCCGCCTAGCGAAGAGGAGTTGGCCAGCCATCAGCAATATATAGAAAGTCTCAGCAAGTCTGGCGCCTCGCCCTGGTGACGACTGTCTTTTGTTGTGATTTGATGCGGGTCTGCAGCGCTTATTCACTCTTTACATACCTAATGCTTGCGGTAGTATCAAAAGATATTTCCAAGTTGTAATCACTATTAAGCAGAGATTCTATGCACACAGACACCATTGTAGTGACCGGGGGTGCCGGTTTTATCGGCAGCAATTTCGTCAATGCCTGGGTAAAGCTGAAGCTGGGTAAACTGGTCAATCTGGACAAGCTCACTTATGCCGGCAACATGGAGAATCTGGCGGAGATTAGCCACGACCCGGACCATGTCTTCATTCATGCGGATATCGGTGACCGTGTTGCGGTGAAGTCGCTGCTAGAAACCCATAAGCCCAGGGCTGTGCTTAATTTTGCGGCAGAAAGTCACGTAGACCGCTCTATCCACGGGCCGGATGCGTTTATCCAGACCAATGTGGTTGGCACGTTTAACCTGCTTGAAGAGGTCCGCGCCTATTGGCAAGCATTACCAGTAGAGTCACAACAGTCGTTCCGTTTCCTGCATGTGTCTACCGATGAAGTCTATGGCTCGCTGGGTCCGAATGATCCAGCTTTCAAGGAAACCAACCCTTACCAGCCAAATAGCCCTTATTCAGCCTCAAAAGCGGCTTCAGATCATCTGGTACGTGCCTATCATCATACCTATGGCCTGCCGACCCTCACCACCAATTGCTCCAATAACTATGGCCCTTACCACTTCCCGGAAAAACTGATTCCGTTAGTGATTCATAACGCCTTGTCTGGCAAACCCTTGCCAATCTATGGTAACGGCAGCAATATCCGTGACTGGCTGTATGTCGAAGACCACTGCAGTGCCATCCGTGAAGTGCTGGCCAAGGGCCTGCCTGGCGAGACATACAATATTGGTGGCTGGAATGAGAAAACCAATCTGGACGTTGTACATACGCTGTGCGACATCCTCGATCAGGAGCAGCCCAAAGCACAAGGCAGCTACCGCGACCAGATTACGTTTGTCAAAGACCGTCCTGGTCATGACCTGCGTTACGCCATTGACGCCAGCAAGATCGAGCAGACCTTAGGCTGGAAACCTCAGGAAACCTTTGAAACCGGGATCCGTAAAACGGTGCGCTGGTATCTGGAGCATGCCCAATGGGTGGCACGCGTCACCAGCGGTGAATACCAGCACTGGCTCAGTACAAACTACCATGAACGTGGCGAGGAGTTGGCATAATGGCAAGAAAAGGCATCGTATTGGCCGGTGGCTCCGGCACCCGCTTATATCCAGTGACGCAAGTCGTCTCCAAACAACTGTTGCCGGTGTATGACAAACCCATGATCTACTACCCCCTGTCCGCACTCATGCTGGCAGGCATCCGGGAAGTGTTGATTATTTCTACCCCGATGGACACGCCACGCTTTAAAGAACTGCTCGGCGATGGCAGCCAGTGGGGCATGCGCATTGAGTATCAGGTACAACCTTCACCCGATGGGCTGGCACAAGCCTTTATCCTCGGCGAGTCGTTCATTGGTAACGACAGCAGCACCCTTGTGCTCGGTGACAATATTTTTTACGGGCATGAGCTCGGTGACATGGCCATGACTGCCGGTAAACGCGAGCAGGGCGCCACGGTGTTTGCCTACCCGGTCAACGACCCCGAGCGCTATGGCGTGGTCGAGTTTGATGCGCACGGCACGGCCATCAGCCTGGAAGAAAAGCCTACACAACCCAAGTCGCGCTATGCGGTAACGGGGCTGTATTTTTACGATCAGCGCGTGGTTGAGATTGCCAAGAACCTCAAGCCCTCGGCCCGTGGCGAACTCGAGATCACTGACGTCAACAAGCATTATTTGGCCTCTGGGGACCTCAATGTCGAAGTCATGGGGCGTGGCATGGCCTGGCTGGATACCGGTACCCACGAGTCACTGCTGGAAGCCAGTGGCTTTATTCAAACGATTGAAAAGCGCCAGGGCCTTAAAATTGCCTGTCTGGAAGAAATCGCCTATCGCCAGGGTTTTATCAATGCAGAGCAACTGGACAAACTGGCGGACAAATATGCCAAGAATGGGTACGGACAGTATTTGAAGATGATTTTAAAAGAGCGGGTGTTTTAATGCTGGTGACTGCGACCAAAATTCCAGAGGTGTTGATTCTAGAACCCAAGGTATTCGGCGATGCACGAGGCTTCTTTATAGAGAGCTTCAATGCGCAAGCCTTTAAACAAGCCACAGGGCTGGATGTGACATTCGTGCAAGATAACCATTCCCGTTCGGCCAAGGGCGTATTACGCGGCCTGCATTATCAAGTCCAGCAAGCGCAGGGCAAGCTGGTGAGAGTGGTTGCCGGAGAAGTGTTTGATGTCGCGGTCGATCTGCGTCAGAGTTCTGCGACCTTTGGATTATGGGAAGGCGTGCATTTAAGCGCTGACAATCACCGTCAGTTATGGATTCCGCCTGGCTTCGCGCATGGCTTTGTCGTGCTCTCTGACACGGCTGACTTTCTGTATAAAACAACGGATTACTATGCACCACAACATGAGGCCTGCCTTAAATGGGATGACCCGACGATTGGCATAGACTGGCCGTTGGACATGCCTCCCAGCCTATCTGCCAAAGATCAGCAAGGGCTCCCCTGGGCACAGGCGCCCAAATTTGACTAATCATTAGCATATTCTTTGATTCGGACCTTGCTCACGCATATGAAAAAAATCCTGTTAACAGGCGTCAATGGTCAAGTGGGGCATGCACTTGCCGCACAGCTGCAACAACAGCCCATTGCTCAAGTACAGCTCATCAGCTGTACCCGCCAACAACTGGACCTCAGTCAGCCAGCGCAGATCCGGCAAGTCATCCGTCAGGTCAAACCAGACCTGATTATTAACCCTGCTGCCTATACCGCGGTAGACCAGGCCGAAACCGAGCAAGAACTTTCCTTTGCCATCAACGCCACGGCCCCACAAATCATTGCAGAAGAAGCCGTACGACTGAATGCAGCGCTGATCCATTTCTCGACTGACTATGTATATGACGGCAGCAAAGCCACAGCTTACCTTGAAACTGACGCAGTTAATCCAGTCAGTGTTTATGGCGCCAGCAAACTTGCTGGCGAGCAGGCAATTGCTGAGGTTGGCCTCCCGCATCTCATCCTGCGTACCAGCTGGGTCTATGGCAGCTACGGCAAAAACTTCCTCAAAACCATCATTCGGTTAGCACAGAGTAGTGAACAACTACGCATTGTGGCAGACCAGCATGGCGCCCCCACGGCCGATATCGCGATTGCTGAAGCAGTCGCGCAATTAATTGAACGCTGGCATCCGCACAACGCTGAACAAACCGGGATTTATCATTTGGTGAATCGAGGTGAAACCACCTGGTATGGTTTTGCCAGTGAGATTGTGGCGCAGTATCAAGCGCTGGCGCTAAAACAGGGCTGGCCCGCCTTGCTACTTAAAGAGCTGCAAGCCATATCAACTGCAGAATACCCAACGCCTGCCAGACGCCCTCAAAACTCAAGGCTGGTCAGTGATAAGCTGGAGCAGGTGTTTGGTGTGCGTTTGCCGGGATGGGACACATCACTTGCGCAAGTCATGCCAGCGTTGAGTGCGCTGGAAAATTAATTCTGATCGCAGACTATTTCTGATCGAATGCGTCCGTCCAGCTATTGGGCGTTTCGTAAAGGCGAACCCTTACCAGCTTGAGCTGATTGCCGAAGGTACCACGATATTGGGCCTTGAGCAGCTTAAAGGCTTCCGCAGCCATGTTTTCTGCCGTCGGGATGGTTGGGAACACCACAGTCTTGTGATTGGGCAAGCTGTTTAGAAAATCCAGCACCGCCGTATCGTCATGGTAGACCAGAAAAGCATGGTCCCAGCGATCGACAATGGTTTCACGGGCAATTCTTTTTACATCAGCAAAATCCATTACCATACCATTTTCAGAGGCATGCTCTGCCTGAATCACCTCTCCAGACAGTGTAATTTCAATTGCGTAGCGATGACCGTGCAGATTACGGCATTGACTCTTGTGATCAGGAATGCGATGGCCCGCATCGAATTCCAAGCGTGTAGTAATTTCCATCACGCCATTATATCAGCAACCACGGCTCACGCTGATGCGCGATCACGGATTGCAAATGCAAGTGCATGCATTAATACAAATCATCAATATTCATTGATGCATCTTCATCGGCAGAGTAGTGCTTATGACTTTTTTCATAGCTGCCATAGCCACTGTCATAATCATCGACTTCATCGCCGGCAAAGTCTTCGAGCATTTGATCAATTTTCTTGAATTTATCGTTAGGTGCTGCTTTTTGTAACATGATGATCTCCCATGACGTTATTCTGTTAACAAAACCTGTCAGTATCAAATTGCTTTAGAACATCTTTAGCATAGACTGTGCCAAGCATGGCGAAGGTTCCTTACAAGAAGGTTAACGGCACCTATTAAAAAAAGTAAAATATGAAAACTCAATTGAGAACAATCAAGCTAACACATTGTCTACAAAGGCATAACACAATCATAACTATTTGGAGAGTTGCAATGCGCAGTTTTATATTGATGTTTTTAACCCTGGGGGGGGTATCCATGGCTGAGGCAGAATGTCTACCGTTATACCAGCACCAGTTTAAGACCCTGCAAGGTCAAACTGTCGATTTTTGTCAATTTCAGGACAAGCCAGTGCTCATTGTGAACACTGCCAGCAAATGCGGATTCACGCCACAGTTTGAAGCGCTGGAAGCCATGTATGAGCAATATAAGGATAAAGGGCTGGTGGTGATTGGCTTCCCCTCCAATGATTTCCGTCAGGAGCCTGGCAACAACAAGCAGATTGGCGACTTTTGCAAGCTGACTTATTCGGTCAAGTTTCCCATGGTTGAAAAATCCAGCGTGACCGGAAGTGGCGCCAATCCGCTTTATCAGCAACTGATCAAACAAACAGGGCAGGCACCACAATGGAATTTTTACAAATATCTGATTTTGCCAGGTGGGCAGAAGGTTTATTCTTTTAACAGTATGACACGTCCGGAAAGTGAAGAAATTCTCGGCAAGATCAAACCCCATCTCAAGTAAGTTTCTCAACGCTTTTGACGGCTGGCTCTGTGGCAAAACAGGCAGGGCCTCATAAAACAAAACGATATAAAGTTTTTTTCATGTTTTCTTATCAAAGTCGTTGACAAGATATCTGGGCATCATTAATATGGCGCCTTCTTTGAATTGCACTGCAAAACAAAGAACTGCAATACCAGAGATTTGGGGGTATAGCTCAGCTGGGAGAGCGCTTGCATGGCATGCAAGAGGTCAGCGGTTCGATCCCGCTTATCTCCACCAAGTGATTGAAAATATTGAATTTTTTTAAAAAATAAATATTTTAATTATTTGAAAAACTGGTATAATGCACGGGTTGTTAAATTTCTTAGGTCCCCATCGTCTAGAGGCCTAGGACACCTCCCTTTCACGGAGGCGACCGGGGTTCGAATCCCCGTGGGGACGCCAAAAATCACTCAGTGATTTCTAGCTTTAAATTTCATATTTATTTAAATCACCTGCTTATTAAAGCTTAAGCTTCTTTAAGGCTATGGTGTAAAGCTGCGTACAGATTACGCAGTAAAAAACCCGGCATTGCCGGGCTTTTGTTTTTTTGCATGGTCAAATGGCTTATCCGCGTATATTACTTTGCGCAGAAAACTGAGAGAGCTCGACAAAAGGTTGTGGCTGCCAGCCTGGGGCACGATGTTCGGCCACCACATTGGTGAAAATGCCACCACGGACATAAAATTTGGCGGTTACGCGCATAAATTTTGGGTCTATGGCAGAGACTAGATCATCCAGAATCTGATTGGTGACCGCTTCATGGAAGCAGCCCTCATCGCGGAATGACCACATGTAAAGTTTAAGACTCTTGAGCTCAACACATAACTTGTTGGGAATATAGTCCAGATAAATCACCGCAAAGTCAGGTTGACCGGTTTTTGGACACAGGCAGGTAAACTCTGGAATTTCCATATGGATATGGAAGTCTCTCTGCGAATTGGGATTTTCAAAAGTTTCCAGTGTTTTAGTCGGTTGTGCAGTGGGTTTCCCACCAAGTAAATGTTCGTTCATTGTGCGCATGTTTCGTCTTAAAAATGGGTATTATAACGCTTAAGCGACCACTCAAATTCTTATAAGCAGTTTACTTACTTTGCGTCTGACACATTTAAAACTTGCGGGGTTCAAGTCTTTTGTTGATCCAACGACCATCCACCTGCATGGGCAGCGTGTGGGCGTGGTAGGGCCCAATGGCTGTGGCAAGTCTAACGTCATGGAGTCGGTCCGCTGGGTGCTGGGCGAATCCTCCGCCAAGGAAATGCGCGCCGATGCCATGGACGCAGTGATTTTTAACGGATCTTCGCATCGCAAACCTATTTCGCGGGCCAGTGTCGAGCTCATTTTTGATAACAGCCTGGGTGGTGCCAGTGGCGAGTGGAATCAATATGCCGAAATCTCGGTCAAGCGCGTAATCGAGCGCGATAAGGGCTCAAGCTACTATATTAATAACACTGCGGTACGCCGTCGGGATGTGGCGGATTTGTTTTTGGGCACCGGCCTTGGGGGGCGTGCTTACGCCATCATCGGTCAAAACACGATTTCACGTATTGTTGAAGCCCGGCCAGAAGAGCTGCGCGTATTTCTCGAAGAAGCCGCAGGGATCAGCAAATATAAAGAGCGCAGGCGTGAAACAGAGCTACGCCTGCGTGATACACGTGAGAATCTTGCGCGCGTGGAAGATATTTCACGCGAGATGAACAAGCAGATTCTCAAGCTGGAGGCGCAAGCCGTTGTGACGCAGAAATATCAGTCACTGCAAGCGGCGTACCAACTGGCTGAGGCGCAATGGTGGTGGTTGCGCAAGCGAGATGCTGTGCTGGCTTACGAGGCCGCTTCACAAGCGGTAGCGCACGAAGTGAATGCGCTGGAGGAGAAAGTTGCGGCGTTAAGGCGTTGCGAGCTGGCTTTGGAGCAGGCTCGACAGCAGTATCAGGCCGCATCAGGCGAATTGCATACGGCACAGGCGGCCTTTTACGAGGCCAACGCGCAAGTTTCCAATCTGGATTTACAAGTTAAGCAATCGGAAGAGGCCCGCTTAAGATTACTGCAACAGCAACAACAGCTGCAGGGGCAAATTGAGCGTGGTAGCCAGCAGCAAACGCAGTTACAACAGCAACTGGACGAAAAAACCACTGCGCTCGCCTCCGCACAACAAGCGCTGACCGGACAAGCGCAGCAGTTGCAAGCCTTGCAACAGGCTTTGCCTGCACAGTCATTACATTTGCAAGGCATACAGCAAGCCGCCAGTGAAGCACAGCAAGCCGTGCAGCAATGCCGCCAGCAGATGCAACTGGAGCAGAATAACGTACAGTTTTTGCAACGCAATCTTTCGGAATCCAACCAGCGCTTGCAACAGTTACAAGGTGAGCTATCAGCCTGGGCCTTGCCAGGTATGCAGGCCTTGGAGGGGTATAAGCAGCAGCAGGCGCAACAGCAAGCTCAGTTGCAGCAAGAAGAACAGCAGCTACAACAATGGCGGGTAGATGAGCAGCAGCAACAGCAATGGTTGCTGCAAGCCAGGCAAGACTGGCAGCAGGCTCAACGCCAGCTGAACCAGCTTGAAGCCGAAATCCAGTCTTTGCAAAAGTTGCAGCAAAGCCTCAAGCAAGACCAGCAACTAGGGCCCTGGTTGCAACAAAGCGGTTTGCAATCAGCGGCGCGTTTGTGGCAGGCGGTACAGGTGGATGCCACATGGCAGCCCGCGCTCGAAGCGGTCCTGGGCTATAAACTGAATGCCTTGCTCACTGATTCTTTGCCGACCTTGGCTAAATTACCGCATCCGCAAGCCGCTTTAGCCATAGCCATGCTTGGAACGGCACGCGATAGCTTGCCAGACCATTGGCAAGGATTACCCAGCTTATATAGTTTGCTCACGCTCAAGCAGCCGGAAATGGCTGGTGCCTTGCAGCACTGGCTCATGGGTATTTACGTGATTGAGGATGTTGCCCAAGTGGGCCAGTTTCAATCGCAACTCCCGGCAGGCGTGAGTCTGCTGAGCAAGCAAGGGGATCTCTATCAACGCTATAGCGTGGTTTATCATGGCCGCCAGAATGCCATGCAAGGCGTGTTGGAGCGGCAGCAGCAACTGGACAAGTTACAGGCCGGTTTGGAAGCCGCGCAAGCTGCGGTTAATCACACCCAGCAGCAGGTGCAACTGATTGAACAGGCGCTGCAACAGTTGCGCTTGCAACAGCAACAGGCACATCCACGGATCAAACAACACACTGCAGCCATGCATGAGGCGCAGATGCAACAGTCAAGCTTGCAGCAGGCCTATGACAACGCGTCGCGCAGGCAAACCGCCTTGCAACAAGACCTGTCTGCGCTGCAAGTGCGACAGCAGAGTCTCAATGACGAGCTTTCGCAAGCACAAGCCAGGATCGCGCAGTATCAGGCGCAGTTTGCCAGCCTGGAACAGGCGGCGCGCGAAGCGCAGGCCCTCAAGCATCATGCAGAGCAAGCCTATTTTGATGCGCGTGACAGCGTACAGCAGGCTGAAAAAGCCCATCAGTCACAAGTATTCGAGCAAACCTTGTTGCAAAATGCTGTCAATGATTTGCAGCACCGCTTGAGTCAGCTCAGCCAAGAGCGTGAGCATTTGCAATTACGCCTGCAAGAAACCGAGCAAACACTGGCCGTCAGTGCTATGGAAACCTTGAAGGCACATTTGGCACAGGCCTTGGACATGCAGCACACTTGTGAGCAGGCGCTGGCGCATGTGCGTAACGATCTGACGCAGAAAGAAGCCGTTTTGCAGACAGAAGAGCGTCAGCGCATGCAAATCGAGCAGCAATTGCATCCCTTGCGCGACACCGTGGAGCAACAAAGACTTAAACAGCAGGCCTGTCAGCTGCAAGTCGAGCAATGCCAGCAGTCTTTGTCTGAAACGGGGCTGGATGAAGCCTTGCTTCAGCAAGGGCTAAATCATGACAGCAAAGCCGAAACACTGGCGCAAACGACCCAAAGGTTACAACAGCAGATCCAGCAACTCGGTGCGGTCAATCTGGCTGCGATTGAAGAATTAGCCAGCGAGCAAGCGCGTAAAGGGTATCTGGACAGTCAACTGCAAGACCTGCTCACCGCCAGCGAAACGCTGGAAGAGGCGATCCAGAAAATAGACCGCGAAACCCGCGGAAAACTGCGTGCAACCTTTGATGAAGCCAACCGTCACTTTGGCGAATTATTTAATACCTTGTTTAATGGCGGCAATGCCAAGCTGGTGCTGTTGGGTGATGAAATTCTGGATACCGGCGTGCAAGTCTTTGCGCAACCGCCAGGCAAAAAAAACACGACCATCCAGTTATTATCCGGGGGCGAAAAAGCGCTGACGGCCATGGCGCTGGTATTTGCGCTGTTCAGGTTAAATCCGGCACCGTTTTGCCTG
Organism: Methylophilus sp. DMC14; assembly: GCF_056314085.1. Taxonomy (NCBI): domain Bacteria; kingdom Pseudomonadati; phylum Pseudomonadota; class Betaproteobacteria; order Nitrosomonadales; family Methylophilaceae; genus Methylophilus; species Methylophilus sp. DMC14. The sequence goes on from NZ_JBQUZA010000006.1 coordinate 140,876, forward strand.
ATGGATGAGGTGGATGCCCCGCTGGATGACAGCAATACCGAGCGTTTCTGCCAACTGGTGCGCGTGATGTCAGAAAAAACCCAATTCTTGTTTGTTTCTCACAACAAAATCACCATGGAGATGTCTGAACAGCTAATTGGGGTCACCATGCAAGAGTCGGGCGTGTCACGGATTGTCGATGTCGATATCGAAGAGGCCATCCGCATGCATGCGGCTTAGCGCCAGTTTTGTTGTATCATAATGCAAGCGTTATAAAGGATTGTTAAGTCACATGTCTGATTTGTGGATGATATTGGTGTTGCTCGGGGTCAGCATCGTTCTGGCAGTGGTTGTATTTAACTGGTGGCAGGAAAAAAAATATCGTAGAGACGTTGAATACCGTTTTAGTCATACCCGTAGCGATTTGCTGGATGGCGAGCCTGCCGCCAAAGTCAAAGAGGCTGCCAAGAAAGCTGCCGTGGATACCGCGCCTGTGTCCGAGGAGGTAGAGGGCTGGATGTCTGAGCCCCGTGTCCGCCAAACCGGCGTGCGGCCTTCAACTCAACCTTCTGTTAAAGTTGAGCCGGAGTTTTCCAATCCCCCCCCGGCAAAAGCCGCAGAGCCCGCCAAGCTTAAACCAAAACCAGCGCCTGCCATTTCCCCAGTTAAAACAGCGCCTTCCCAACCTATTCATGAGCCAGCGGTCAATCTGACCAAGCCAGAACCGGTCACCCCACAGGTGTCGGCTTATCAACCGCCAGTCGCAGTGCCAGAGCCGGCTGTGGTGGCAGAGCAACCGACTTTTGCTTTTGAAGTACCGCCAGTCCAGGCCTTGGAAGAGATGCCATCGGCAGAACCGGCTTCCTTGTCCCCGACACTGCCGGACTTGCCTGCTGAAGTGCACCCCTCTATGGATTGGATAGGCTTGATTGATGCGCCGCTAGGCGTCATGTTGGTTGAGCTGGAAGATATGCAAGCTGAGGTACGTACGTTCCCACAACATGCCACCCTCTGGGCGCAGAGCGCAACAACGGGCGAGTGGCAGGATGTATTGGCTCTGGATGCTGCCGCCATGCAAACACAAACGCCCGCCAGTCAGGTCGCTTGCAGTTTGCAATTGGCAGACCGTGGCGGTCCGGTTGATCAGGAAACGCTCAAGCGCTTTCAGAAGTCCATGGAAACATTGTCCAGGGCCTTGGGCCTGACTGTGGTATGGCAGGGCGGATATGAGCCTGCATTGCAAGCACAAGCGATAGATGCTTTCTGTATCGACGTTGATAAAGCCGTTGAATTTCATGTGTTAGCCAACCAGGGCATGTTTCATGCGACCAAGCTGCGTGGCTTGGCTGAAGCTTGCGGCATGCAGCTGAGTGCCGAAGGCCGCTTCGAGTTATTGAATGCTGACGGTCAATTAGTGTTTTCAGTACGTAATTACGAGGGCAAGCCATTTTCTGCAGATATGTTGAAATCCGCAGTGATGACTGGGGTGACTTTCCAGCTGGATATTCCTACTACGCCTGACAGTTTGCAGGTGTTTGACCAGATGGTCGAAATTGCACGTCATCTGGCGACTAGCCTCAATGCCGCCCTGATTGACGTCAACCGCAAAGCGATTGGTGATCCACAGCTGGATAAAATCCGCCAGCAACTCAAAAATATCTCTAATGCAATGGCGACGCAGGGGATTATCCCCGGTAGTAGCCATGCCAAGCGCCTGTTCTCCTGATGATGTCCATGCAAGAGGCTGCGCTGGCGTTGCAGCAGCTCAAGCAACGTATTGCCGAGTATGACTATCACTATTATGTGCTGGACGCGCCCTTGGTCAGCGATAGTGAATATGATGGCCTCTACCGCCAGCTGGTCGAGATTGAGCAGCAATATCCAGCGCTGATTACTGCGGACTCCCCCAGCCAGCGGGTGGGGGGACAGGCGCTGGCTGCTTTTGAAAGCGTGCAACACCGGCAAGCCATGCTTTCCCTGAATAATGCCTTTACAGACGACGAGCTAGATGCATTTGACCGTCGAGTGCGTGAAGGTACCGGGGAGGCCGTGGTGGCCTATGCCGTCGAGCCAAAATTTGATGGCCTGGCGATTACCCTGACCTATGAGCACGGGCTATTTGTGCAGGGCGCGACCCGTGGCGATGGGTATACGGGGGAGAACGTCACCCATAACCTCAAAACCATACGCGCCATTCCCAGCCGCTTGAATATTGCGCAGCCACCAGCCTTACTTGAGGTGCGCGGCGAGGTCTTGATGTTGAAAAGAGACTTCGAGAAGCTCAATCAGCAACAGGCCGCTGCTAATGGCAAACTGTTTGCCAACCCGCGCAATGCCGCAGCAGGTAGCTTGCGCCAGCTGGATCCTCACATTACCGCCAAACGCCCTCTACATTTCTTTGCCTATGGTCTGGGCGCCAGCATAGGCGTGCCGGAATTAAATACTCATTCTGAAGCCATGCAATACCTGGCTGACTTGCGTTTTCCTGTCAGTGATTTGCGCGCGGTGAAAATAGGCGCTCAGGGGTTGCGTGAATACTATGCCGAGATTGGCGAAAAACGGCACCAGTTACCGTTTGACATTGATGGCGTGGTCTACAAAGTGAATGGCTTTGCCTTGCAGGCCAGCCTAGGCTTTGTTTCGCGTGCGCCGCGCTGGGCGGTGGCACACAAGTTTCCGGCCGAAGAGGCGACAACCATTGTTGAAGATATTTCTGTGCAGGTGGGTCGTACTGGTGCAATCACACCTGTTGCCAGATTGAAACCCGTATTTGTAGGCGGCGTGACGGTCACGAATGCCACCTTGCATAACGAGGATGAATTACGGCGCAAGGATATCCAGATCGGCGACACCGTGATTGTCAGGCGGGCAGGGGATGTGATCCCAGAGGTTGTTTCGGTAAAAACAGAATTACGCCCGACAGATGCGCGTCACTTTGAAATGCCTGCCGTCTGCCCGGAATGTGGCTCGCATGTGGTCCGTCCGCAGGATGAAGCAGTAGCACGCTGTACTGGTGGATTGATCTGCCCGGCACAGCGTAAACAGGCCATTACACACTTTGCTTCTCGCCGTGCCATGGATATTGAGGGCCTGGGTGAGAAGCTGGTTGACCAGCTGGTTGCACGCGAACTCGTCCATCATCTGGATGATATTTACCGTTTGACCCTGCCCATGCTCAGCGACCTTGAACGCATGGCAGAAAAATCTGCACAAAATGTGCTGGTAGCCATTGAAAAAAGCAAGCAAACGACCTTGCCCAGATTTATTTATGCATTAGGTATTCGCAATGTGGGTGAGGCCACTGCAAAAGACCTGGCACAACATTTTGGTAATCTTGATGCCTTGATGCAGGCCGATGTAGCCGCACTCACGCAAGTCAAGGATGTCGGGCCGATTGTGGCGGAAGCTGCATATCAGTTCTTTCAGGAACCGCATAACCGCGAAGTGATCGCCGCCATGCGCGATTTAGGCGTGCATTGGGCCGACATTGAAAAAAAGGCCGCTTTGACCCCGTTTGCTGGCAAAACCTTTGTGCTGACTGGCACATTGCCTACGCTCAAGCGTGACCAAGCCCAAGCGATGATTGAAGCCGCGGGCGGTAAGGTCAGCGGCAGTGTCTCGGCCAAAACCAGTTATGTGGTGGCCGGAGAAGAGGCGGGCAGCAAACTTGAAAAAGCGCAGCAACTGAATATCGCCATTCTGGATGAAGCTGCATTGCTCCTCATGTTACAGGCCGCTTCTGAAGATGACACGACAACGGAAACGCCCTCTGATTCAATCGAACCTCTCTCAAAACAATCGAGTTTATTCTGAATATGAACTTAAAATTAACTTTAATTTTGGCTGTTAATCTATTGATTATCAATGAATCAATGGCTAAGGATGCTGCATTAGATGCCTGCGATACTGCCGTCCAAAAACATCAATACGCTGAAGCCGTCAAACTTGCGGAGCAGCATGCAAAACAGGCTGAATTTTGGCTTTGCAAAGGCCGCGCGCAATCGGGTTTAGGGGATAACACCGCCGCCCAGCAGAGCTTTAAACAGGCACTCAGCCTCAAGCCGGAAGGGCTGGATCTGATTGCGGCGCATATGTTGTTGGGCAATGCGCAGCTGGAAGCCAAAGTGCATGCCGCAGCGCTGGAGAGTTATCAGCAAGCATTGAAATTTAGCGAGCAGCAAAACATGCGCCGCTATGCCCGCGTTGCCCACAACCTCATCGGCGAAGCCTATTTTGAAATGGAGCAGTATGCTGACGCGCTCAAATCATTTGAAGCCGGCGAAAAGCTCTCCTTGAACGACGACGAGCGCGCGGATAGCTATATCCACGAAGCCATGACCTATCAGCAGTTAAAACAGGCTGAAAAAGCGATTGAATATCAGCTCAAAGGTGTCCTGATGCTGCGCAAATCAGGCACCCCTGACCAATATGCTGAAGCCAGCCTGACTTTGGGGCAATTGTTTACCGATAAAAAAGACTTTGTCGGGGCAGACAAAACCTACCAGCGCTTGATGGACTATGCGCATGAGAATGGCGGCGAATTTTATGAAGCCAAGACCGCCATTCAATGGGCCGCTTCAAAAAAGGCACAAGGGGATCATGCGGCTGCGCAACAGTTACTGCAGCAAGCCCGTACCATTGCCGCCAAATTAAAAGATGCTGAACTGGACGCCTTGTTGACACAGGCAAAGTAAAGCATTCCCAATCAAACTGGATGATTTGCGCTTGAGGCCCAGTTAAGGGCCTCAAGTGACGCATTTAGCCCTGTCAAACTTCCCTGGCAGTTAAAGATTTATTTTTATTTGGAATCCCCTGTAAGGTTTTCCTGTCATACGCGACAAACATACAATTGTCACCACACAGGAAACAACATGCAATTTGACCCTCACCGCAGCAACCCCAGCGGAATCTTACCCTCAGAAATCACGCCGCAAGCGCTGTTTGAACAACGCCGGACTTTGATCAAGGCTGCTGGTGTCGCCGCTGCCAGTTTGTGGTTGCCGACCACGGCACAGGCAGCGCAAACGCTGGAGTTCCAAAAAACCGCCTATGGCAAGGAGGAGACGCTGACCGCTTTGCAGGACGTGACCAATTACAATAATTATTATGAGTTTGGCACCGGCAAAGAAGACCCGGCGCGAGAGGCGGTGCTGTTCAAGCCGACGCCATGGACCATCAAGATAGAAGGTGCGGTCAAGCAAGCGAAAACCATAGGCATTGAGCAACTGATGAAGCTGGCACCGCTGGAAGAGCGGATTTATCGTATGCGCTGTGTCGAGGGCTGGTCTATGGTCATCCCATGGATAGGGTTGCCACTCAAGGCGCTGATTGACTGGGCGCAACCGACCGGCAATGCAAAGTATATTGAGTTTGTGTCGTATAACGACCCCCGGCATATGCCTGGCGCGCGCATGCCGATACTGGACTGGCCTTATGTGGAGGGGTTGCGTATGGATGAGGCCATGCAACCACTGACGATTCTGGCGGTGGGACTGTATGGCAAGGTCTTGCCAAATCAGAACGGCGCACCAGTGCGTCTGGTGGTGCCATGGAAGTATGGGTTTAAAGGGGCCAAAGCCATTTCTACCATTCGCTTTGTTGAGCAAATGCCAACGACAACCTGGATGCGGGCGAGTCAGCGTGAATACGGGTTTTACGCCAACGTAAACCCTCAAGTCGATCATCCACGCTGGACGCAGTCCTCAGAGAAGCGTATCGGCGCAGGACTGTTTGCCGGGCGCGTGAAAACCAAGCTGTTTAATGGTTATGAAGAAGTCGCCAGCTTGTATGCCGGGATGGATTTGAAGAAAAATTTCTAATATGAGTCCTTTATTCACATGGCCTTCTCTTTCAGTGAAAGACCGCATCAAGGGGGTGAAGATGCTGGTTTGGCTAGGCGCATTACTGCCGATACTGCGCCTGGTCTATCTGGGGGTTACCAATGACTTGGGGGCGAATCCGGTTGAGTTTATTGAGCGTTCGACCGGCACGTGGGCACTGGTATTTTTGTTACTGTCACTGAGTGTGACACCGCTTAAATCTCTCACCCGTCTAGGCTGGTTGATCGCCGTGCGGCGCCTGTTAGGGTTATGGATGTTTGCCTATGCCAGTTTGCATGTGACCAGTTATGTCTGGCTGGATTATCAGTTCGACTGGTCGGACATGGTCAAAGATATCGTCAAGCATCCCTATGTGCTGGTTGGGGCATTGGCTTTATTATTGACTGTGCCGTTGGCGGCTACTTCTAACCAGGCAGCCATGCATGCCCTTAAACAGCGCTGGAAAACATTGCATCAACTGGTGTATGTGATTGCGGTCTTGGCCTTGCTGCATTTCTGGTGGCTGGTCAAAAAAGACCTGACCGAACCGATCATTTACAGCGGGGTGTTTGGCTTGATCATGCTCTTGCGTTTGCCTGTCTTTAGTAGAAAGTAGATTTGGGCGATTTTTCTTTGATTTTTTATGATGCAAAGCCATCTTACGTGGGACGAACTCCAATCGCCGGATTTACCCCAAAGTGAGGCCGGGGAGGGGGATGGTCGCGCACTGTTTCTACCCGCGAACTTGCTTGCAGCCAGACAAGTGTTAAGGTATCTGTGCTTGACATCGCACTGCTTTTTGGACACATTATTGTAAATATAATGCGCAGCCATCCATTGGTAGTGCTATTCTAAAAATATTCTTCGGGGGTGTGCCATCTCATGACCAGCGTATTTACCTGCGTTGGAGGGACAGAGATTGTGCACTGCAGTTGTGAAAGTTTGCGATGTCTTCAGTAATCTCTGAGCCAAGTGCTTCAATATTGGCCAATCCTGCACTGTGTGTGCTTCTTGAACAGTGGTCTGATTTGCTTGATCCGGCCCAGTATTACCTGGCGGTTGAGACCAATGCCGCCGGTGATTGTTTGTCTGTGTTAGCGCAAGGGCCAGCTGCGACTACACCAGCGCATCAAGTCTTGAATAGCAACGGCCTTTGGCAAGCCTTACCCGCCGAAAGTCATGCGTTGATAAAAGCCCTGTTAACGCCCGCCACTGATCAGACCACCCAACAATGCATACAGATTGCCTGCGACCAGCTGGGAGTGCAGTGGCTAGAGTGTCGAGTGCATTATTTTTTGCATGGGCAAAACGAGCCACGTTGTTTGCTGCTGGTGCGGGATGTGAGTCAGACGCATCAAGCTGCCTTGCTTTACCAGCAAGAAAAACAACGAGTGCGAGACTATGATCGCTTCAAGTTTTCTATGCTGGAGCTGATTCTTAAAGAACAGGACACCGAACACATCCTGGCCTGGATTGTTGGCGAGATCGAAGCGCTGCATCCCGAGACCTTTTGTGCCATCGTGCTGACGCAGGATCTGGGGCAACGTGTACAAACCGTGATCGCGCCCAGTTTGCCATCTCCGCTACTGCAAACCTTGCAACAGCTCAAGCTGGAGGCCGGTAACGGCTCTCTAGCCACCGCGATCGCCACGCGCCAGCGCGTGATGGTTGAAAATGTCATGATCCATCCTTACTGGCAGTACCACCGAACGGCAGCACAGGCTTCGGGAGTGCAGGGTGGATGGGCAGAGCCTATTCTTAATGCTGCGGGGGAAGTGCTCGGGGCGTTTGCCTTGTATTCGCGTCAGGTACAACTGCCTACAGCCGCTGAGCAATCCCTGATCGGGCAGGCGGCCAGACTGGTCAGCATCGTCGTGGATCGCCATTTGTCACAGCAGTCGATGCAAACCCTGGCCTATCTTGAGCCGGTGAGCGGCTTGCCTAACCGCAAAAAAATGTATGAAGTATTGCATGCCTTGCGTCATCAATCCGCCGCAGAGCAACATGGCGGTCTCATTTATATAGACCTCGACCATTTCAAATGGGTGAATGAAGCCCATGGCCACAATGCAGGCAATACGCTGTTGCAGCAAGTGGCGCAGCGCCTGCAAAAGGCGGCACAACCGCATTTTATTGCCTGTATGGGCGGCGATGAGTTTCTGATTCTGCTTTCAGGACTGTCGACTCAAAAAGACAAGGCGGTACAACAGGTCTGGGCCTTGCAGCGCAAATTGCACAAGACCCTGCAACGGCCGTTTAACGTGGCAGGACTCAAGCTGCCGGTGACCGCCAGCATGGGTTTGTGCAGTTTTAGCGGGACAGACATGGATGAAACGGACTATGTGAAAGCCGCGGACATCGCTTTGCACAAAGCGAAGCAGTCTGGCCGCAACCATGCCTGTCTGTATGAGCCTGGCATGCAGACCGAGATTGCGACGCAAGCGCGCCTGGAAGCCGAGCTGCGCGAAGCCATCGTCCAGCAACAGTTGCGGGTTTATTATCAGGTGCAAGTGGACCACACCGGCCGGCCGTTTGGCGCAGAGGTCTTGCTGCGTTGGCAACACCCCACGCAAGGCCTCACTTCACCGCTGCAATTTATCGCGGTGGCCGAGAGCAGTGGCCTGATTGTTGAAATCGGCATGTGGGTACTCGACCAGGCATGTGCACAAATTGCCGTTTGGCAACGGGCACAAAAAACACGTGAACTCAGTTTGTCGGTGAATATCAGCGCGCGTCAGTTCCGACAGGCCAATTTCACCGCCATGGTCAAAGCCTGTTTACAGCGGCATCAAATCAACCCCAATGCCTTGCGTCTGGAGTTAACCGAAAGCCTGCTTTTGGAAAATGTGGACGATGCGGTACGCATCATGACAGAGCTCAGCCAGTCAGGCATCCAGTTCTCCCTAGACGACTTTGGCACCGGCTATTCTTCGTTGCAATATCTTAAAAAATTGCCACTGTATCAACTCAAGATAGACCGCTCATTTGTAAATGATATTGTGACCGATAGTCATGACCGCACCATTGTGCGTACCATTATTGCCATGGCGCAGAGCATGTACCTCGGCGTGATTGCCGAAGGGGTTGAAACCCCAGAACAACTGGAACTGTTGCTAAACAATGGTTGCCGCCGCTACCAGGGTTACCTGTTTGGTAAACCCATGCCAATAGACGCATTTAATGATTGGTTGCAACAAGCGTTGGTTTAGAAATGATGCCCTAAAAGGCGATGGTTTAAAAAATAACTTTTACGGCCGCACAGCCAAGGTCAAGGCTGACTGTTGCGCTTGTTTGTCATTGCTGATGGCAAGGTAGCTGGCGTTGCCATCGGTGGAATCTCTGCGGTTGCTTCTGGCTCGGCTGGCGAGACTTCCTGGCGGTTCGCCAGATTGGTGGTGAGTTGCTCACCTGCCTCTGCGGTGAGGATGCGCAGGGTGATACGGCTGTTGAGCGATTGCGCCAGATTGTTGTCACTGCTGGAGAGCGGCCTTGTTTCTGCCAGGCCAAGGGCTGAAAGCCGTTTGGCTGCGATGCCATCGGCGGCCAGTGTAGCCGCGACGCGTGCTGCCTGCGTCGCCGTCAATGTCCAACGCTTGCTTTCTGCGTCAACCATGCCACTGAAGGTGTGCTTGTCACTATGCCCTTCAACCTGGAGGGTGCGGTATTCATTTTTTAGTTGTGCGCTGATGATGTGCAGTACCTGGCTGGCCTGGGGTGTATATGCCGCCTGGTTGTTCTGGAACAGCAGATGGGTGGAAATATCCATTTCCACCCCCAAGTCTGACTGGTAAACCGTGATCTGTTTTTGCTCTATCCATTGCCCCAGAGTGTTGGCCAGTTGCTGAGCCATGGCGCGTATTTTCTCCTGATCACGCAGTTTTTTTTCCTGATATAGATAGCTGAGCGGCAAAGGCTTCATCACCGCACTTGGAACTTGCCCATTTTGATTCTGTGCGCCAGGAACTGGCAAACCAGGCGTTTGTAAGCCCTGTGGCATATTCTGCGGCTGGCCGACAGCCCCCGGTTGCCCCTGAAACGCATTGACGACCGAGCTGGAGAGGGCGCGGTATTTATTCAGGTTAATGTTGGAGGTGGCATACATGACCACAAAAAAAGCAAACAGCAGGGTAATGAAGTCTGCATAAGAAATGAGCCACCGTTCGTGGCTTTCCTCTTCATCTTCGAGCTTGTGGCGTCTGTACATCACGATTGTCTCAAATGCAGATAAGATTCCAGCCGTTCACTGACCAGTTTTGGATTGTCGCCCCGTGCGATGGAGACCCAGGCATTGAGCAGCATTTCGCGCCTGGACATTTCATGCTGGACATGGCCTTTGAGTTTATTGGAGATGGGTAAAAACACCAAGTTGGCCAGCGCCACACCATAAATGGTGGCAACAAAGGCCACTGCGATGCCACTACCAATCTTGCTTGGGTCAGACAGATTCTCCATGACATGAATCAGGCCGAGCACCGCACCCAGAATGCCTACGGTGGGCGCATAGCCACCTGCCGCTGACCAGATTTTGACAGCCTCGCGCTGTTGCATTTCGTAGTAATATATATCAATGGCACAGACTTCGCGGATGCGGTCAGGCGGGGTGCCGTCCACCAGCAATTGCAAGCCCTTGCGTACAAAAGGATCCTGCTCACGCTTGATGTAGCTTTCCAGAGACAGCACGCTTTCTTTGCGCGCCTGCTGGCTCCATTGATTGATTTTAACGGCGAGTTTTTTACGGTCATCCTGTGGGTGCACAAAGGCCAGCTTCAGCATGCGCAGGCCTTTGATAAACACTTTGAGTTCGGTTTGCAGCAAGACTGCGCCAGTCGTGCCTAGCATGACTACCGCAAAGGCCGCAGGTTGCATCAGGGAGTTGAGGTGGCCCCCTTCTATGACTTGGCCAAGGACCAGGCCGCCGAGTGCAATCAGCAGTCCGGCCAGGCTACCCCAATCCATCAGGCAACTCCGGTCCAGGCTTTTTCACGCATGGCGGCACGCAAGCGGGCGACCGCCTGGCTATGCAGCTGGCAAACGCGTGATTCGGACACACTCATGATGGCGCCGATTTCCTTGAGGTTAAGTTCCTGCTCGTAATACAAGCCCATCAATATCTTTTCACGCTCTGGCAAATTGTCGATAGAGGCAATCAAGGCTTCGCGGAAGTCGCTTTCGAGCAGGGCCTTCACCGGGTCGCTGCTATCATCGTCCACATAGCGATCCAGAAAGTGCTCGCCACCGTCATCGTCCTGAAAATCTTCGTAATAAATCAGCTGGTGACCCTGGCAGTCGCTCAAGACGTCATAGTAGTCTTCCAGGCTAAAATTCATATGCTTGGCGATTTCGGATTCGGTAGGCGGGCGGCCCAGTTTTTGTTCCAGCTGTTGCACAGCCATCTCGATATCGCGCATGTTTTTGCGGATGCCGCGCGGGAGCCAGTCGGCACCGCGCAATTCATCCAGCATGGCGCCACGCACGCGCTGAGAGGCATAGGTTTCAAATTGTGCCCCATGCGTATCTTCGTAACGCTGTATCGCGTCCATCAGGCCGATCATGCCCGCTTGCACCAGGTCATCCAGCTCGACGCAGGAGGGCAGCTTGGCCTTCATTTGATAAGCCATTTTCTTGACCAGGCCGCTATGCATTTTGAGCATCTGATCGGTATTTTGAGTCGTGCCTTTAGCGGTATACATGTTTTTCCTTTTTGACTTTAGGCAACAGCCATGGATGGCATGGAAATCCGTTGTTGTTCGAGACGATGGGCGACGGTTTTAAACGCCAGTGTGCTGGAAAGCTGTTTGCTCACTTCGGCGGTCGCGCGGCCAGGGTTATCAGTGACTGCCATACTGGTGTCAGCAGGCATGGCACCGATGAACTCCAGCGTGATGCCCAAAAATTGTTTGCACACCTGGTTCAGGCGCATAAAGTACTGATTGCCTTGATCATGGTTAGCGTCTGTTACGACGACGCCCAACGGAATCTGCCCATGTTGCTGGCTGATATGCTTGATGGTCGCATACGCCGACTTAATGGCGGCGTCGCTTCTATCCATTTGGATCACCAGCTCATGCGCGGCAATTACCGGCAGCAGCAGGCTGTAGTCTTGACTATCCAGTTGTGCTTCAATCATCACAGTGTCGTAATCGTACGCAAGTTGCTCCACTATACCGTTGAGTTGCGTTTTTAAATCGTGAGATAAAGGCGAGGTTAACAGGTCATTTTCGCCCAAACAGGTCAGGTCATAGCCTTGCGGGTGTTTGAAAATGCCCCGCTTGATGGCCTGGCGTTGCACGGCGATGCCTTGCAGGGAATGTGTCATCGCGGGTTGGCGGTGCGCGTGCACCAGCAACAAACGCTGTTCTGGCGTCAGCATGCTGGTCGCCAGTTGACGCATCCACTGGCTGACTGGCTGGCCATTGGCCCCAATCACACTGATAATGCGGGCAGAGGTTTTGGCCATGATACGGCGCAAGCCGTCCGCCTGGTCACGGTAATTAAACATGTGGCTGCTCCTGGCTGGCGGTTTGCATCATGCTGGAGATCACCAGCGGTAATTCTTCATCCAGATACTGGTAGGGCAGGCTGGCCTGGTGTGGTGTCAACACGCGTTCGACCAGGGCTTGCTTGTCTGCAACCTCGATATCCTCTGGCACACGCTGACCGCTGGTGGTGTAAAACAGGCGCATGCGTTCGCGAATCAACACGTCCAGTACATTGCCAATCGCAGCCGCTTCGTCGAGTTTGGTGACGATACAGCCAGCGATATCATGCTTTTTGTAGCTACGCATCACATCAGTTAAGGTATCGCCGGTTGAGGTCGCATTCAGGCACAACAGTTTCTGTATCGGGCTGTCGGCACGGCTCAGCATGGAAAGTTGCTCAGTCACCGCCTGGTCACGCTGGCTCACGCCTACGGTATCCACCAGAATCATATGTTTGTTCTTGAGTTCGTTTAAGGCTATTTTTAAGTCTTCTTCATCTTTGACCGCATGTACCATCACGCCCAGAATCTTGCCGTAAATGCGTAATTGCTCGTAGCCGCCAATCCGGTAGCTGTCCGTGGTGATCAAGCCCAGGTTCTGGGTGCCATGTTTCATCACATAGCGGGCCGCCAGTTTGGCTGTGGTGGTGGTTTTGCCTACCCCGGTCGGGCCGACCAAGGCATAGATACCGCCACGGTCCAGCAAAGCATCTTCGTCGTCCAGCGTGTGCAAATTGCGGCTGATCACTTCTTTGGCCCACATTGGCGCCTTGTTCACATCAATGTGTTGCGGCATTTTTTCGGCAATCTGGCGTGAAAGCGACGCACTGAAGTTGGCAGCGAGCAGGGTGCCCAGCACTTTTGATTTGGCCGGGCTATGTTGTAAATGATGCTGCCAGGTCATGGCACTCATCTGGGTTTCAAAGTGGCTGCGCATCTGGCGCATTTCCACCATCATGCCTTGCATTTTTTCTTCCAGCGTTTGTGTTGCCAGCTGATACGCATGCTCTTGTTGTTCACTGTGCTGCTTGAGCATGTCCATGATGGCCGATTCGTTGACACTGGCCTCTTCAGATACCGTGGCTGCCGGCGGCTGAACGGCGCGCGGCGCCAGCACTGGAGTTGCTTGCCGGGGTTGCTCTTTGGCATTCACAAAATCAAGCAGGCTGCGTGTTTGCTCGCTGCCTTGCTCAGCAGTTGGCTGGCTCGCACTGGCATCGACATCCGACTCCAGCATGGCCATGATCTCAGTCCCACCGTTGACACTGCGATTCGCAACAATAATGGCATCTTCCCCCAAGGCCTGCTTGACCTGAGCCAGGGCTTCACGTGCGTTTTTGCCAAAAAATCTTCTGATGTTCATATTACTGCGCTCCAATTAAACTGGTGACACGAATCGATTTGTTGTCTGGCAACTCATCATGGGATAACACTCTGAGGTGCGGGACGGTCCTTCTTAAAAATCTGGATAAAGCCTGGCGGAGGGGGCCAGCCACCAGCAGGACTGGTGTCAAGCCCATCTGCTCTTGCTGTCTGGCGGCCATTTCGGTCTCTTGTGACAGTCTTTCGGCAATGCCAGGCTCGATCACGCCCTGGCTGGACTGGTTGTTTTGTAATGCTTGCAACAACAGTTTTTCCAATTGACCATCTAAGGTCATGGCGGTGATTTCGTTGCTGTAGGGGAACAGGTCCTGCACAATTGCACGCCCCAGCTTGATGCGGACCATGGCGGTCAGGTCATTGGCATCTTGCGAATACTGGGCATGGTCTGCCAGCGTTTCCAGAATCGTGCGCATGTCACGGATATGCACGCCCTCATTAAGCAGGTTTTGCAAGACCTTTTGCAAGGTGGACAAGCTGATGATCTTGGGCACAATTTCCTCAATCAGCTTGCTGGATTCCTTGCTCATGTGATCTAGCAATTGCTGGACTTCCTGGCGGCCCAACAGCTCACCGGCATTGAGTGAAATGATGTGGTTTAAATGGGTGGCAATCACGGTGCCAGGATCTACCACGGTATAGCCCAGACTTTGTGCGAATTCTTTCTGCTCGGGATCAATCCACACTGCGGGTAAGCCAAAGGCTGGGTCTGTGGTACGCGTGCCTTCGAGATCACCGGTGACTGCACCAGGATCAATCGCCAGCATTTGATGATAGTTGGATTCCCCGGTAGCCATTTCCACGCCTTTCATGGTGATGCGGTAGGCGTTCGGTTTGAGCGTCAGGTTGTCACGGATATGAACCGTCGGCGCCAGGAAGCCAATCTCCTGGGCAAATTTTTTGCGGATGCCCTTGATACGCTTGAGCAATTCACCGCCTTGACCTTTATCGACCAGCGGGATCAAACGGTAGCCAACTTCGAGGCCAATGGTATCTACTGGCAGCACATCGTTCCAGGTGGCTTCTTCCGCCTCGCTGGCCGGGGCCAATTTATCATCTGGTTGTGGTTCAATCACCGTCTGCTGTTTGGCTTTTTCCTGTTTTTGTTTGACTGAATAAGCAATACCACCCAACAATCCCCCCAACCCGATAAAGGCCAGGTGAGGCATGCCTGGAATCAGGCCGATACCGCCAATAATGCCGGCGGTGATGGTCAGCACACGTGGATTTTCAAACAGTTGGCTAATCAGCTGTCCGCCGATGTCTTCATTGTTGGCCACACGTGAAACCACCACACCGGCCGCAATGGAAATCACCAGCGAAGGGATTTGCGCGACCAGGCCATCACCAATCGCGAGCAAGGTGTAGTTTTTCACTGCGTCGCCAAAGCTCAGGTCATGTTGCACCATGCCGACAATCAACCCGCCGACAATGTTGATAATAATGATCAGGATCCCGGCGATCGCATCCCCGCGCACATACTTACTGGCACCATCCATCGCGCCATAGAATTCGGATTCCTGGCCGACTTCTTTACGGCGGCGGCGGGCTTCATCTTCGCCAATCAGGCCCGCGTTCAGGTCCGCGTCAATCGCCATCTGTTTGCCTGGCATCGCATCCAGGGTAAACCGTGCACCCACTTCTGCAATCCGGCCCGCACCTTTGGTGATCACGGTAAAGTTGATAATGGTGAGGATGACGAACACCACGATACCGACCGCATAGTTCCCGCCAATCAGAAAGTGACCAAAGGCCTCGATCACTTTACCGGCGGCATCAGGGCCGGCATGGCCCTCGGTCAGCACGATACGGGTCGAAGCCACGTTGAGCGACAAGCGCAACATGGTGGTCATCAGCAGTACGGTCGGGAAGGCTATAAAGTCCAGCGGCTTGGTGGTTTGCAGACCGATCATCAAGACCAGGATGGACAAGGCAATATTAAAAGTGAAAAACACATCGAGCATGATGGCCGGTAACGGCAAGATCATCATGGCCAGCAGCAAAACAATAATGAGCGGGGCGGCGATGCTGCGGCCGTCCATTTTCCCCATTATTTGTTGCCAGTTATTCATCTAAATACTCCTCAGTCTTGCTTATTCAATATCTGTTGCCGTGGCAGGCGCTGCTACCAGTGCATGTGGATCCAGTGCATCCTGGACCGGTACATCAGTTGGGATGACCGGACGGACGCCGCCATGCTGCTTGAACACGCGCAGTTGAAACACATAAGCCAAAATTTGCGCTACCGCGGCATACAAGGTTTGTGGAATCTCGCGCTCCAGCTCGGCATGGGCATACAAGGCCCGTGCCAGTTTGGGGGATTCCAGCGTCATCACATTATGTTCTGCAGCAATTTCCTTGATTTTTTGCGCAAGTACATCGACGCCTTTGGCAACGACGACAGGCGCTGCATTTTCACCTTCTTTATAGCTGATCGCTACGGCATAGTGGGTCGGGTTAGTAATCACCACGTCTGCCTTGGGCACATTACTCATCATTCTTCTGCGCGCCATTTCACGCTGCTGCTGACGGATACGGCCTTTAATTTCAGGGCTGCCTTCGGACTCCTTGGATTCGTCCTTGAGTTCCTGTTTGGTCATTTTGTGTTTTTGCGCGTATTGATACAGCTGGTAGGGCACATCAATCACGGCGATCAGGACCAGCGCAGAAGCCAATGTTAAAAAGCCGGTCACCATAAATTCGCTGACAGTGCTAATCCCTGATTCCAGCGGCATGTTGGACAAGCCCAACATCGGTTGCAAATCCTTTTTCACCAGCGTGTAGCCGACAGAACCAACCAGGATGGTTTTTGCAATCGACTTCACCAACTCCACCAGCGAGTTCTTGGAGAACAGATTGGACAAGCCTTTCATCGGGTTGAGTTTGCCAAAGTTGGGCACCAGCGATTTCTGCGACATCACCCAGCCACCGACCAAGATCGGTGAAGCAATCGCTACGGCAACCACAATGACTGCCAGTGGCAAAAAGGCCCACATCGCCTGTTCCACCACTTTGATCATATGCACAATCAACAGCTGCGGCTCAAACGCCATGGCCCTGTCCAGACTCAGGCCCTGACGCAATACATCCTTCATGGCCTCACCCATCGGCTTGCTCATCATCATGATGGCAATGCCGCTGGTAAACAAAACCGCACAAGAGGCCAATTCGCGCGACCTGGGAACATCGCCGTCTTCGCGTGCCTTCTCCAATCGCTTGGGGGACGCGTCTTCGGTCTTTTCCATATCGCTGTCTTCAGCTGCCATGTCTTTCACTCGTTTCGGGTTTGCACACCACGCCATGTCGTGTGTCTTGTGAGTGATTATTGGCTAGATAAATGTATTTCTAAGTTGGGAATAAAAGGGCGAATTGACCGCTTTCTCACAGTTGCTGCCTGCCTGTTGTTAAGGGGTGTAAAAGCTAAAAATATTTTTGATTAATAAACAGTGACTTATAAAATTTTTGGATTTTTTTTGATTGTGCACCCTAAAGTTTTATCAAGTAGGGACGTTAACCGGAATATCTGAAAAAGTATCTGGCCACCATGAAGGCGGCTTAAAAACTAATAAAAGTCATTGTTTACGGAATACAACAAGAAAACTTGAATTAATTTTTGAATTGGAAATCAAAAAATGCTGACAGACTGCACATAACGAACTTGTAGCTCAACTTTAGGTTTGAGCGATAAGTGATTGATATTATTGTTAGTGAATAATGCCGTGTAGGGGTTTGTAAGACAAACTCCTACACGGCTGTTTTCGTCTGTCTTACAAAATAAACCGACAAACCCTGATTGTTGCAGTTCATGATTGCGCGCAAAGTACGCCTAACGCTCAGGCGGACTTAAATTTACGCAAAAAAACGGAGAAAAGATCATGAACATGCAAAACGATTTACTCGCTGAAATCAAGGATGCCAACCTGAACTACCTGATGTTGGCGCAACAACTGATCCGTGCTGACAAAGCCACTGCCATCTTCCGCCTTGGCATTAACAAGGAAATTGCAGATCTGCTCGAAAACTTGACCAATCTGCAGTTACTCAAACTCTGTAACACCAACATGCTGCTGACCCGCTTCCGCTTTGATGATAGCGAAATCCTGGGAATGCTGACCAGCTATGCCAAAGACCCTGCCCAAGCCCATCTGCATACCGCGGTATTGATGTCAGCCCAGGCCGCAGATTCCACAGTATAACCAGCGTAGTTGTAACCACACGGCGATTAGAAAGAGAAAAGAGGATATCATGCAAAAGAAGAGTGTAGTAAACGAAGCAGAACAAATTCAACTGGCCATGCAAATGATCGAACTGGGCGCCCGCCTGCAGTTGCTCGAATCACAAACCACATTGTCACGTGAGCGTCTGATCAAGTTGTACAAAGAGATGAAAGGCGTTTCTCCTCCAAAAGGCATGTTGCCATTCTCTACCGACTGGTTCTTGACTTGGCAGCCAAACATTCACTCCTCTATTTTCTACAACATTTATCGCTTTATGGTTGATTACGCAGGGGTAGACGGCATCCAAGCCATCATTAAAGCCTATACCTTGTATATGCAACAAGTACAGCATCCTGATGCCGAGACTAAAGATGAGCCTGTGCTGTCGCTGACACGCGCCTGGACCTTGGTACGCTTTATTGAAAGCAAAATGCTGACAACTAAAGTCTGTCATTGCTGCGGTGGCCAATACATCGTCAATAGCTATGATTTGAACCAGAACTATGTCTGCAACTTGTGCCATGTGCCTTCACGTGCCGGCAAAACCAAAAAGGCAAAAGAGTTGAGCTACAAACTGGTTTCCATGACAGCCTGATCACCCGGATCAGTGTCACGGCACTATGTGAGTGAAAGGAATCAGCATGCCATCGGCCAAACTTTCGGTAGAGACGCTGTTGCCCAAACCCTGGCTACAGCGCCTGCTACCAAAACGGTTGTGGTGCCAGGCATTACTGATCCAGACGCTGAGTATACTGTTGATTGCAGGCCTCGCGCCAGGCGTGATCAACAGTGTATTCGCATTTGAATTAAGCCATCTTGGCATTTCGCTAGCGCATGTCTGGATTTGGCTGCTCCTGCATATTTGTATGGTCAGCCTGCTGGCCAAAGCCGCGCAGATGCCTGTCTGGTGGCGCTGGATTCATGTGATTTTCCCAGTGGCTGTCCTGGGCATGCAGCATATTGACTTGCCTGCCACCGTTTATCTGGCTGGATTTATCATTACCTTGACCCTGTACTGGTCTGTACACAACACCCGGGTCCCATTTTATCCTTCTTTCCCTGCCACCTGGCGCGCCCTGCATCACGTGTTGGAGCATCATGGCGATGACGCGCCGCTCAAAGTACTGGATATCGGCAGCGGGATTGGGGATCTCGCCCTGTTTTTGGCGAGCCAGCGTGTGCATGACGAGGTTTCAGGTATCGAAATTGCGCCGCTACCATGGGCGGTCAGTGCGGTCAGAGCCTTGTTTTCTGGCACCAGTGCCAGATTTACGCTCGGTGACTACCGCGAACTGGACTTTGCAAAATTTGATGTCATCTTTGCTTATTTGTCGCCTGCTGTGATGCCCGATGTTTGGCAAAAGGTGAGGGCAGAGATGCCGGCTGGCACACTGTTTGTGAGCTCCGAGTTTCCGGTGCCCGACATGACGGCGCAACGAATTATCTATCCGCAAAAAAACGCCCCTGCCTTGTACGTCTACAGCCTGTAGACGGACTTTATTCAGCTCTTGTATCCGCCATCGCAGGTGATTAAGCCTGTGATCACTGGCATGAAATCTAACCAGAATTAACCATATTTAATAAGGGGCTAAAGCCCTTTTATTTGGATGATTGAATTCGTTGGCCTGTTGCTATGCTTTTAACATTGGTAAAACCATTGTGGAGTGTAGGCATGTTAGTCATTGTCGGGTATGTCGTTATTTTAGCTGCAGTTTTTGGCGGTTATGCCGCTGCTGGCGGCCATTTGGGAGGCTTGTGGCAACCTCTGGAGGTGGTCATGATTTTCGGCGGGGCGTTGGGTGCATTCGTGGTCGGCAATGATGCCAAATCACTCAAGGCAACGCTCAAGGACTTGCCAAAAACCTTTAAAGGCTCGCATGTCAACAAAGCCTTGTACATGGACTTGCTGGCTTTGCTATTCGAGATTCTGACCAAAATCCGTAAAGAAGGCTTGATGTCGATCGAAAAGGATGTCGAAGATCCTGAATCCAGTGCCTTGTTTGGCAAATATCCCAAAATCCAGCACGACCATCATGTGGTTGAGTTTATCTGTGACTACCTGCGTTTGATGGTGTCCGGCAACATGGATGCCTTTCAGGTAGAAAACTTGATGGATAACGAAATTGAAACCCACCATCAGGAAGGCCATGTGGCCGCGCATTGTATTGCAAAGCTCGGTGACGCCTTGCCAGCTTTCGGTATTGTGGCTGCCGTGATGGGGGTGGTGCACACCATGGAAAGCTTGCAATTGCCGCCTACTGAACTGGGCGTGCTGATTGGCCACGCGCTAGTGGGTACCTTCCTCGGGATTTTGCTGGCGTATGGCTTTGTTGGCCCGCTGGCCGGGGTGCTGGAAGCCAAGCTGGAAGAAAGCTCCAAAGTCTTTCAAACCATCAAGGTCACGCTACTGGCCAGCCTGAATGGCTATGCCCCTGCGATTGCCGTGGAGTTCGGCCGCAAAGTCTTGTACTCCACTGAGCGTCCAAGTTTCTCTGAGCTTGAAGATTACGTCAAGCAAGCTAAAAAATAAGCCTGGCAAACAAGATCAATCCAAATAAAGCACAGGACCAACCCTAGAGGACCACGAAAATGGCAGAAGAACATATTGCCCCCATTATCGTTAAAAAAATCAAGAAAGGTGGCGGCGGTCATCACGGGGGTGCCTGGAAAATCGCTTACGCCGACTTTGTGACGGCGATGATGGCGTTCTTTTTGCTGATGTGGCTGCTCGGCTCCACCTCCAAAGCACAACGTGAAGGCATTTCCGAATACTTTAAAACCCCGCTCAAAGTCGTGCTCATGGGCCCGGGCGTGGGTGCCAGTGATTCCGCGCTGAAAAATACCGGCGGTAAGGATGTGACACTCAAGCAAGGTCAGGTGAAGCCGGTGGATGGCGACCCTGGTCGTAACAAAACCATTAAGGAACAAGAATTAAAAGAAGTACTCAAGAAGGCAGAAAAAGCCAAATTGGAAGAAATCAAGGCCAAGATTGAACAGGCGATTGAAGAAAATCCTGAGCTCAAGCAATTCAAATCGCAATTAAAACTGGACATGACGGCGGAAGGGCTGCGCGTACAAATCATCGACGAACAGAACCGTCCGATGTTTGAAAGCGCGCGTGCCGACTTGCAACCTTACGCCAAGAAAATTCTGCGAGAAATTGGTAAAACACTCAATGGGGTGGATAACAAGATCAGCTTGTCTGGGCATACCGATGCCACGCCATATGCGAGCGGCGATCAGGGCTATAGTAACTGGGAGCTCTCGGCCGACCGTGCCAATGCTTCGAGGCGAGAACTCATTGCCGGCGGCATGGATGAGACCAAGTTGTTGCGCGTGGTCGGCATGGGCTCCGCCATCATGATGGACAAGGAAAATCCGTTCAATCCGATTAACCGCCGGATCAGTCTGATCGTGATGAACAAAGAAACTGAAGAAGATTTACTCAAGGATAATGAAAAAATTTCTGTCAGTGAGAAAGACCATTCACAAGTAGATGCATTGCAGAAAAACGCCGCTACGCCTGCGGAATAAAAAACAGGGGGCGGTAAAAGCGCAAGAAATAAGTCATTTTTATGATGCTTATTTCTTGATTGAAAATCAGGGGAATCAGGCAAGATAGGACCACTATGAAAACATTGCCCATAGAAGAACTAAGAGAGTTACTGGCTGCAGTTTCGCACCATGGTGATTGGCATTTGCTCGAAATCGAAACCGATTTACAGCAAACCAGCTTTTTGCTCAATGAGGCGATTGAAAAGCTCAGTGCCAGCTTTATGAATGTCTATGCCCAGTTAATGGAGCAACAGTCAGCCCTCCAGTTATTGGTAGAGGCTGGCAAGTTGCAACCTGAAGAAATGCAGCAGTTGCAGGTGTTTCAGGACAATATTGGTCAGGAAGTGAATAAAGTGGTGACTGGCATGCAGTTTCAGGACATGACCAATCAATTGCTGCAACGGACGATTAACCGGGTGAACGGCTTAAAAGAGCTGTTGCATGAGTTATCCAGCCACCAGGTTCCGATGGCTGCGGATGACGAGCATGAGGAAATCAGAAGTTTCATTCAGCAATTGAACCAGAATTTTGATCAGGGTAGCCAGCATTTGACCGGCAATTTACGCAAGTCAGTGAACCAGCAGGACTTGGCAACCGGTGATATCGATTTATTTTAGTCACAGCGGCGTTTTACAAAATTAGTGAAAAAGGCGAATCAAACATGGCGAAAACAATTTTAACAGTAGACGACTCCGGATCATTGCGTCAAATGGTGGCTTTTAGCCTGAAAGCGGCTGGCTATGATGTGGTACAGGCGGTCGATGGTCAGGATGGCTTGAACAAAGCAAAAGAGAAAACCGTTGACCTGGTTTTGACGGATCAGAACATGCCCGTGATGGATGGGCTGACGCTGATCACCAACCTGCGTACATTGGCTTCTTACCAGAAGGTGCCTATTTTGATGCTGACCACCGAGTCATCAGACGAAATGAAGGCAAAAGGCAAAGCGGCTGGTGCAAATGGCTGGTTGGTCAAACCATTTGATCCAAAACGTCTGATTGAAGTTGTACAAAAAGTAATTGGTGCCTAAGGGCACAAGGTTAAGGGACTGGAGTAAACAATGACAGTGGATATGAGCCAGTTTTATGAGGTGTTCTTTGACGAGGCTGAAGAGTTATTGGCCGAAGCAGAGCGCCTGTTGCTTGATATTGACGTAGAGTCACCTGATATCGAGCAGTTAAACGCGATTTTCCGTGCTGCGCACTCAATCAAAGGGGGCGCGGCAACGTTTGGCTTTATGGACATGGCAGAGATTACCCATGTTCTGGAAAACCTGCTTGATAAGATTCGCAAGCAGGAAATGGCATTGACCACAGAGCATGTGGACGCCTTTTTGGCCGCCAAAGACGTGATCAAGATGCAACTGGATGGGCATAGACATGGTTCAGCAGTAGATGCTGAGCAAGTCGGCGATGTCTCCATGATGCTGAAGTCCTTGTCTGAAGGCAAAAGCGCCATTCCCGAAGACCCTGTCATTGCAGCTGCGACACCAGAGCCGGAAGTGTTGGTCGTCGGTGCTGAAAAGCCAGCCTTGTCTGTCAGTGAAGATGAAAAAGCCAAAGGCATCACCTTATATGACGTCGGCTTGCCGGTAGTTACCGAGCGCGACTTGGCAAACTTGAAAGACGAGTTAGCCTTGTTAGGTGAGGTGGCCGTGTATCAGCGTGCGCCAGGCTCACATGCACTGTTGGTTAAAACCGATTCGAGCGCAGACGACATTGTTTCGATTTGCTCCTTTATTGTAGACCCTGACGCACTGGTGATTCAGGTAGCGAGCGAGACCGCCAAAGCGCCAGAAGCCGCCGCCGCACCAGAGCCTGCGCCTGCCGTCGCGGTTGCCGCACCCGTTGAGGAAGATCTGGGCTATGGCTTCTTCGATGATGATCCGATTATCAAGCCTGAAGCAACAGCGGAGGCCGCCCCGGTTCAGCCGGTCGCTGCAGAAGTGACTGGTAATGGCAAAGTTCAGGTGGCTGAAGAAATGGGCTATGGCCTGTTTGGCACTAATAATGAGGAGCGTCAGGAGGATGGTTACGGCTTCTTTGCCCCATTCAAGCCACACCCAGATGCCCCCAAAGCACAATTGATCGGTGACGATACTGCCGTCGCAGCGCAAGCTGCGGCAACACCGGCGCCTGCACAAGTGGCTGAAGCGGCGCCTAAAGAAGTGAAAGAGGACCGCAGGTCACAACAACGCCGTGAGTCCGATAAACCGGCGGCAGCGCAAAATGCAGAAAGCAGCTCCATCCGTGTCGGGATTGAAAAAGTTGACCAGTTAATTAACCTGGTTGGCGAGCTGGTGATTACCCAGGCCATGATTGAACAGCGTGTCAATGCACTGGATCCTGTGGATAACGAAGCACTGATTAATAGTGTCAGCCAACTGACCCGTAACACGCGTGACCTGCAAGAGTCCGTGATGTCTATCCGCATGATGCCGATGGACTTTGTATTCTCACGCTTCCCTCGTATGGTGCGTGACCTGGCAGGCAAGTTGGGCAAAAAAGTGGACTTTGTCACTAGCGGTGCCACGACAGAGCTCGACAAGAGCCTGATTGAGCGGATTGTGGATCCACTGACCCATTTGGTGCGTAACAGTGTAGACCATGGTATTGAAAAACCGGAAGTGCGTAAACAGCTAGGCAAAGCCGAGAATGGCACGTTGACCCTGTCTGCGGCACACAAGGGCGGCAGCATCGTGATTGAAGTCACCGATGATGGTGGCGGCCTCAACCGCGACAAGATTCTGGCTAAAGCCATGTCTAACGGCTTGCCAGTCAGTGAAAGTATGTCTGACGCTGACGTTTATAGTTTGATTTTTGCCCCAGGCTTTTCTACCGCTGAGGTGGTGACCGATGTCTCTGGCCGCGGGGTTGGCATGGATGTGGTGAAACGGAATATCACCGCCATGGGCGGCAATATTGAAATCCGCTCAGCGCTGGGCTATGGCACGACCATCTCGATTTCCTTGCCACTGACGCTGGCCATCCTCGATGGCATGTCGGTGTCGCTGGACAAGAGTGTGTATGTGGTGCCATTGAACCTGATTGTCGAAACCTTGCAACCTCGTGCAGAAGACCTGAAAACGGTCACAGGCGAGGGGCTGATGGTGCATGTCCGTGGAGAGTATCTGCCGATTATCGCCTTGCATGCCTTGTTTAACCATCCTACCCAGATCACCAATCCGACTGATGGTGTCTTGCTGATTCTGGAAGCCGATGGCAAGAAATCTGCCCTGTTTGTAGACCGTCTGGTTGGTCAGCAGCAAGTGGTGATCAAGAGCCTGGAAACCAACTTCAAGCGGATTCCCGGTGTTTCTGGCGCCACCATTATGGGCGATGGCTCGGTGGCATTGATTCTGGATGTGCCAGCCATTATCCAGATGGGTCAGACAACCAATTATGTGACTGGTGGATTGGCATTTTCCAACCAGAACTATTCGACTTCACAAACACATATCAATGCATAAGGAGTATATGCAATGAGTACAACAACAGAATTAGCAAATACATCGGCCAATAACACTGGCGGCAGCCTGAAAACGGCGGCCGGCGAGTACCTGACCTTTGTGCTTGGCAGCGAGCAATATGGGATTGAAATCCTCAAGGTGCAAGAAATCCGTGGCTACGATGCCGTGACGCAAATTGCCAATCTGCCATCGTTTATCAAGGGCGTGATCAATCTGCGCGGCAAAATTGTGCCGATTGTCGATTTACGTATCAAGTTCAATCTGGGCAAAGTGGAGTATGACGAGTTTACTGTCGTCATCATTCTGAATCTGAATGGCCGCATCGTTGGCATCGTGGTGGATGGTGTGTCTGATGTCCGTGAATTGCGCGATGAACATTTGCGCGAGGTCCCCACGCTGGTCACCCGTATCGACACCAAATACATTGTGGGTCTGGCCACTATTGAGCAGGAAATGCTGATCCTGGTGGATATTGAGAAACTCATGACCAGTGACGAAATGCAACTGATGGATGCTGCCGTACATTAAATAGAGAGAATGCAATTAAAGCATTGACACAATAATTATTATAAAAATTGCAACTCGTTTCATAGAGATCTTTTGCAAGGGGTAACAACCATGTTTTCTACAATCATCAACAAATTGGCAGCAAACACAAGGGGCTATCAGAATGTGTTGAATCAGGTGGCTGAATTTAGTGCCCTGAAGTCAGAAATCAACAAGGCACGTGCCATTGTTGAGTTAAATGACAAGGGTGAAATCAGCCATGTGAACGAGAATCTGTGCCACTCTTTAAAATACGCAGCCAATGAGCTGGTCGGCAAGCATCATCGCGCCCTGTTGGCTGGTGTTGATACAGAAAAACCAGAATATGAACAATTCTGGAATGCCTTAGGCAGTGGCAAGTCGCAAGTGGGTAGCTTTAAACTGATCAACAAAGAGGGCAAGGATGTCTGGTTTCAAGGGTATTACGCCCCAGTGATGCAAGGCAACCAGCTGCGCAAAGTAGTTGCGTACCTGACAGACATTACAGCAGACAAGCTGCGCAACATCATCCTGCAAGAGGAAGAGCACGCACTCAACCAGTGTTTTGGTGTCATGGAGTGTGACTTGCAAGGGCATATTCTCGAATGTAATGATGTTTTTCTGACCCCGCTTGAGTTTCGCCGTGAAGAGGTGATCGGCAAGCATGTGTCCATGTTGCTCAAGGCTTCTACCGCGCAAAGCGATCAGTACAAGCAAATGTGGGAAAAATTGAACAAGGGGCAGAATGCAAAACTGGAAATCTGCCGTGTGGCAAAGTCTGGCAAAGAGTACTGGTTTAGTTCCAGCTATGTGCCTATCCCAGATGCGAGCGGCCAATTAGCCAAGGTCAAAGTCTATTCGTACTGTATTACTGAAGAAAAGCAGCGAGAAATTGACTTTCAGGGTAAGGTGGCTGCGATTAACAAGGTACAGGGAGTCATTGAATTTGACATCAATGGCAATATTTTGCATGCCAATGACAACTTCCTAAAACTTACAGAGTACTCACTGGCTGAGGTGGTTGGTAAGAACCATAGCATTTTTGTTAGTGAGCGTTACAAGAATAGCCCTGAGTATAAAGTTTTCTGGGAAAAGTTAAGCAGCGGTCAGTACGATGAAGGGGTTTATCATCGCTATACTAAAAATGGTAAGGATATATGGGTGCAGGCATCTTATAACCCCATTTTAGGGTTAGATGGTAAGCCGATGAAAGTAGTTAAATATGCTACGGACATCACCAAAGCAGTGCTGGCAGACAAACAGCAAAAAGAAAAGTCCAGAGAAGCTTCGATGATCAAGCAAGCGTTGGAGTCTTCCTCTAACAACTTGATGGTTGCGGATAACGATGGTGTCATTTCCTATATGAATCCAACAACCTTGAGCTTAATGCGCGAGGCTGCTGATACGTTCAGAGCCATCTTTCCTTCTTTTGACCCAGACAAGCTGATCGGGCAGAACTTTGATCTGTTCCACAAAAGTCCTGCGCATCAACGCAATTTACTGGCAAGCCTGAAGGGCAAGCATGTTGCTGAGTTACCGATTGGCCAGATGTTTTTCAGACTGACTGCAAATCCTCTCATTGATGAGCAAGGCGAACGTATTGGGAGCGTGGTGGAGTGGGTCAATTTGACCGAGGAAAAACGTCTTGAAAACGAAATGAAATCTGTGGTTGAAAATGCCGTGGATGGTGATTTGTCTACCAGACTGGATGCAAATCGTGCAAAAGGTTCTGCCGTCAAAACGATGGAAGCCATTAACCAGCTTCTGGACACGTTTAGCGATATTTTGTTGCGTGTGCGTGAAGCGGGCGAAACGATTAATACGGCAGCCCATGAAATTTCCAGTGGCAATAATGATTTGTCCAGCCGCACTGAACAGCAAGCTTCTAACCTTGAAGAGACAGCTTCCAGCATGGAAGAACTGGCATCAACCGTTAGACAGAACGCCGAAAATGCCCGCCAGGCCAACCAAATGGCTGAAGCAGCTTCACAAGTGGCGCTTCGTGGTGGCGATGTCGTTGGCAATGTAGTGACTACCATGAGCGCGATCAACGAAAGTGCGCGCAAAATTGAGGACATTATTTCTGTCATTGATGGCATTGCCTTCCAGACCAACATTTTGGCATTGAACGCCGCAGTTGAGGCTGCCCGTGCAGGTGAGCAGGGTAGAGGCTTTGCCGTGGTCGCTGGTGAGGTACGTAACCTGGCTCAACGCTCCGCCAGTGCTGCCAAAGAGATCAAGGAACTGATTACTGACTCTGTCAGCAAAACCACTGAAGGCACCAAACTGGTGGAAAGTGCTGGTGTAACCATGCATGAGGTGGTCACTTCCGTACAACGTGTGACCGACATCATGAGTGAAATCACCGCGGCGTCAGCAGAGCAAAGCTCAGGCATTAACCAGGTGAATGACGCGGTCAATCACATGGATGAAGTCACACAGCAGAATGCTGCCTTGGTTGAAGAAGCCGCTGCGGCAGCAGAATCGCTGGTAGAGCAGGCTGCGACGCTGATGGATACCGTGAATCGATTTAAATTACGTGGCGTGAGCCAGAGCAGTGCTGTCAGCCGCCCGACGATGACAAGCAAAGTGGCGGCCGCACCTGCGGTAAGCAAAGCCAAACCGACGGTAGCTGCGGTCAATCATGCGCCAGTCAAAGCCGCAAAAACCGGCACGGATGACCAGGAGTGGGAAGAGTTTTAATGTGAGCGCTCAATACAAGGAGGTGCAACATGATCAGATGTCCTGCAATGATAGAAAAAATAATTGAAGGCCTGAAATTGTGGGCCTCCTTATTGAGCGGTTATCCTCTGTGGTAAAAAGTTGTGATTTCAAAGTCCTGTTGCAGGGCTTTGCCATTTTGAAGGTGGAAATACAATGAGAACCTGGCTAGGCATACTCAAGCAATGGATAACTGGATCTCATCATTCTCAACTCAGTGAGGTGGATCTAGAACGCTTGAACAGGATGGAGGCCCTCCATCGCGTCGTGGCGATGATTGAGTACGACCTAGATGGGAACGTGCTTGATGCCAATCAAACATTTTTA
The DNA here is from genome assembly GCF_056314085.1 of Methylophilus sp. DMC14. NCBI lineage: Bacteria > Pseudomonadati > Pseudomonadota > Betaproteobacteria > Nitrosomonadales > Methylophilaceae > Methylophilus > Methylophilus sp. DMC14. Next base: position 169,346 of record NZ_JBQUZA010000006.1, read on the forward strand.
GACTTAACCGGTTATACGCGTGACGAAGTGCTCGGTCAGCATCATCGCATGTTCCTGCCATTGGGAAACCTTGATGCGCCAGAGCATAAGCAGTTTTGGCAAAAGCTTTGCAATGGAGAGGCGCTGACGGGCCAATTTAAACGCTTAAGCAAAGGAAACCGCGAAGATTGGATTGAAGGCAGCTTTATCCCGTTAAAAAACCAAGACGGGCAAGTGGTTAAAATCGTCAACTACTTTAGTCTCATCACCGCGCTTAAGGCACGTGAGCTTGAGAGCCAAGGCCAAATTGATGCCTTAAACCGGGTGCTTGGAGTCATTGAATTTTCGCTGGATGGCACGATTCTGGCATTGAATCAGAACTTTGCGCGGGTGACCGGTTACGATGCTGCTGAAGTGGTTGGTAAACATCATCGCATTTTCATGCCACACTCAGAAGCCAGCTCCTCGGACTACATCAGATTTTGGCAAGATCTTGCCAGAGGTGAGTTTAAATCCGGGATCTACAAACGCATTGCGAAAAATGGACAAGAGGTCTGGTTACAGGCGACCTATAATCCTATTTTAGACAGTGACGGCAAGCCGTTGAAGATCATTAAATTTGCTACTGATATCACACAGCAAAAGGCGCGAGACTTAGACTTGGCCAGCCAGTTGTCCGCCATTCGGCAAATCATGGCTGTGATTGAGTTTGACCTGCAAGGCAATATTCTGGATGCCAATGATAACTTCTTAAATACTGTTGGTTATCAGAAAAGCGCTGTTGTGGGCAAGCATCATAAAATGTTTGTTCCAAGCGACGTTCAACAATCCGCTGAGTATGTGCAATTTTGGCAAAAGCTGGCTCAAGGAAACACACAAGCGGGTGTTTATCAACGTGTCGCGGCGAATGGCAACCCACTATGGTTGCAAGCCAGCTACAATCCGATTTTAGACTTGAATGGCAAGCCCTACAAAATAGTCAAGTATGCGATTGATGTGACTGAGCAGCGCCTGCGTGATATCGATAACCAAGGGCAAATGACCGCTATCCAACGCTCATTAGGAACGATAGAGTTTTCGCTGGATGGTCATATTACTAAAGTGAACGCAAATTTCATGCAAGTCGTGGGTTATCAAGCGGCGGAACTGATTGGCAAACATCACAGTATGTTTATGCCACTGGAAGAGCGTCATTCAATGGAGTATAAAAACTTTTGGCATCGCCTTGGTCGCGGCGAATTCATGCAGGGTGTGTTTAAACGGATAGATAAACACGGCCAGGAAATTTGGCTCCAAGCGAGTTATAACCCCGTGCTTGATGAGCATGGGAAACCCATCAAGGTAGTGAAGTTTGCAACAGATATTACTCAGCAGAAACGTGCTGAAACAGGCTTGATGGAGGCCGTGCTATCGACTGAGCAATTACTGGAAGCGGCTCAGCACGGAGACATGACCGCACGCATAGACTTGCATGGTAAAGCGGATCAGATACTTAGTTTGTCCAACGGTATCAATCGCTTAATGGACCGTGTGTCTGAAATTCTGTTGCAAGTCAAAGAGGCCACCACCACGATCAATAGCGCAGCCAATGAAATTTCAACGGGCAATATTGATTTATCTACGCGCACAGAAAGACAAGCGCACAGCTTGCAGGAAACCTCCTCCAGTATGAGCCAACTGGCGGCAACGGTGAAGCAAAATGCTGAGAATGCATTGCAGGCAAACCGAATGGCAGAGGCGGCTTCCAAAGTGGCTGAGCGTGGTGGGGAAGTAGTGAATCAGGTCGTGGATACCATGACTGCGATCAGTCAAAGTGCGCGTAAGATTGAAGATATCATTTCAGTGATTGATGGGATTGCCTTCCAAACAAATATTCTGGCATTGAATGCGGCGGTTGAGGCTGCGCGTGCTGGCGAACAAGGTAAAGGGTTTGCTGTTGTGGCTGGAGAGGTGCGTAATCTGGCACAACGCTCTGCAAGTGCTGCCAGAGAAATCAAGGATCTGATTGCTGACTCTGTCAATAAAACCACGGAAGGTACACAACTGGTCGAAGGTGCAGGTCAAACCATGGTGGAGATTGTGCAGTCAGTCAAGCGCGTCAGCGATATTATCAGTGAAATTTCTGAAGCCTCGATTGAACAGACCTCAGGGATTGATAGTGTCAACCAAGCCATCACCAGCATGGACGATGTGACGCAGCAAAATGCAGCGTTAGTTGAAGAGGCGGCGGCCGCAGCCGAGTCTTTAGTTGAACAAGCCAGCCAATTGGCTGATCTGGTGGCTGATTTCAATCTGAATGAAGCAACTCAAAACAAAGCCAAACCACCTCTATCCCGAACAGGTACTTACAATTGATCCATTGAATGGTGGAAGAGTTGTTAGGACCTAGCAAACTCTGATTGAAGCCGACTGCAAAGTCGGCTTTTTCTTTTTTCAAATCTGCTATTTAACACGCGATCACATGCTTTTTCGGTATCTATGTTGCAGTTGTAATCTAATAAACTCACTGGCAGAAGTAAAAATTGTAATTTCGTCCTAGTGAAAATACAAAATATCGAAAGAGATCAGATTATGAAAATCAACTTGCCCGTGACACAAAAAGAGATTGAACTCAAAGAGGATGCCTCTATTGTGTCCAAGACGGATTTAAAAGGGGCCATCACCTATATCAATCGTGAGTTTATTGAAATCAGCGGCTTCAGTGAGGCGGAGCTGATAGGTAAAAATCACAATATTATCCGTCACCCGGACATGCCAGCAGCGGCGTTTGAGGACTTGTGGCGGACGGTGAAAGCAGGGAAGCCCTGGAACGGTATGGTGAAAAATCGCTGTAAAAATGGTGACCACTACTGGGTAGAAGCGAATGTGGCCCCCATCCGTGAAGGTGCAACCGTCATCGGGTATATGTCTGTTCGTAACAAAGTGAGCCGTGCACAGATTGAGCAGGCTGAAAAACGCTATCAACAGATGCGCGAAGGCAACATTCCACAACCTGGATGGGGTGAAAAACTGGTCGAAAAAGTGCATGACCTGCCGATTTTCTACAAGCTGTCAGCAGCCATGCTGACCCCGGTGGCTGTTGTTTCTTCAGTGGGCTTTTATCGTCATGATCCTGGCGCATGGGTAGGCATGGGGATGGGGATCGCGGCTGCATTGGTGGCTGGCGGCATTTTCTCGCTAAAACTGAAAAAGTCGATGGCTGTGATGGCACATGCGATTGAAGGCTTGGCTGGTGGCGAGTTGAATCTCAAGATTGATACGCGCGGCAACGACGAATTTGGCAGTTTGATGAAGACACTGAAGTCCATGCAAATCAAGGTGGGCTTTGATGTCAACGATTCTAGGAAAATGGCTGAAGAGGCGGGTCGTCTGCAAACCGCGCTGGATCAAAGTGCCACCGCCTTTTCCTACAGCGACAGTCAACATCAATTGCAATATATGAATGCTGCGGCCCGTAGCCTTTGGCAACAACTGGTAGATGAGATTACCAAAGAACAGCCAGGATTTACCTTGGAAAATATGTTTGGGAATGCGATTTCCAGTTATTTACCTGAGGCTTATCGCGCCGCATTCGCCGAAGTTTCCAAGATACCACGGGTGATTGAGTTTGCCGCTTATGGCAAAAAAATTCAAGCGACCATTGTTTCAGTGTATACCGCCAAGGGCGAATATCTGGGCCGTATGACGCAGTGGGATGATAAGACCGCTGAAGACATTGGTCAGCAAGAAGTGTTCCGCTTGGTGCGTGAAGCTTCTGCGGGCAACCTGAGACAACGTGTAGATCTGGGAAAACTGCCTGAAGGCTTTGTGCTTGAAATCGGTAAAGGTATTAACCAGATTCTGGATGCCTTGATTAATCCGCTCAATGTCGCCGCCAAATATGTTGAAGACATTTCTAAAGGGCATATCCCGGCAAAAATTACGGATACTTATCAGGGTGACTTTAATACCTTAAAAAACAACCTGAACCAGTGTATCGATGCCTTGAGTACCCTGATCGCTGAAATGAACCATATGAGTGCCGAGCACGATGCAGGTGACATTGATGTTGAGATCGATGTCACCAAATTTGATGGCGCTTATCGCACCATGGCTGGTGGCATCAACCAAATGGTGGGCGGCCACATTGCTGTCAAGAAAAAAGCCATGGCCTGCATGCAGGGACTGGGCGAAGGCAACTTTGATACTCCACTGGAAAGATTCCCAGGCAAAAAAGCCTTTATCAATGACACCATCGAACAGGTGCGTGCCAATTTGAAAGCCTTAAATGCGGATACCAGCATGTTAGCCGAGGCCGCCAGAGATGGTCGCATCAGTGTCCGAGCGGATGCAGCGCGGCACCCTGGCGATTACCGTAATATTATCGATGGTATCAACAATACGCTGGATCTGATTGTTGGGCCGATTAGTGCGGTGACTGAGGCGGTGGAAACAATCACGACCGCAGCCAATGAAATCTCCAGCGGTAACTCTGATCTTTCTGCCCGTACCGAACAGCAAGCCTCCAGCCTCGAAGAAACTGCGGCCAGTATGGAAGAACTTGCTTCTACGGTTAAACAAAATGCCGAGAATGCCAAACAGGCCAATCAGATGGCGCTGTCAGCCTCTAGTGTTGCAGCCAAAGGGGGCGAAGTGGTAGATGAAGTCGTCGCAACCATGAGCGCGATTAATGAAAGCGCCAAGAAGATTGAGGACATCATCTCAGTCATTGATGGGATTGCTTTCCAGACCAACATCCTGGCGTTAAATGCGGCGGTTGAGGCCGCCCGTGCAGGTGAGCAGGGCAGAGGGTTTGCCGTGGTGGCCGGTGAGGTGCGGAATTTGGCACAACGCTCTTCGACCGCGGCGCGTGAAATCAAGGAGCTGATTACGGACTCTGTTAATAAAACGGCGGAAGGCACTCGTCAAGTGGAGCATGCGGGGACCACCATGCAGGAGGTCGTCAGTTCTGTACAGCGGGTCGCAGATATTATCAGTGAAATTTCCGCAGCTTCTATTGAGCAGACCACGGGGATTGATCAGGTCAACGAAGCGGTGACCAGTATGGATGAAACCACACAGCAAAACGCAGCGCTTGTAGAACAAGCGGCGGCGGCGGCTGAATCCTTGGTGGATCAAGCCAATCATTTGGCTCAAGCGATCAGTCATTTTAAAGTGGACAGTGGCCGTTCTACAGCGGGGCATCAAGCCATGCGCAGAACCGGCACGCATGGCTAAAAATAAAGTTGTAATTGTTTTGTAACAACACTAAAGAAATCATAAGGTCTGTCGTTATTAACAATAAGTGGTAGTGAAAAGCCACCTAAACCATGGTTAATAATTTGATGGAGACTTTATGAAAAAACATTTGAAAACAACGTTAAGTATTATTGCATTATCAACATTGGCAACACCGCTGTTTGCGGCTGAAGTGTGCAAAGTGTCTATGATGGGCCGTGTCTGTTTTGAAGAGGGCAGCCCAGAATTGACTGCAGCGCACATGAAAGGTGACGCAGTGGCTGAATCATCAGCAGCGAAGAAAAAGGTAGATGTTGCTGAAGCTGAAAAAACCAAGAAGTAATTCATTTCTTGCTTTGAAAATCCCCCTCTGCAAAGGGGGATTTTTTATGCGTATCGCCAAGCGGTAGCCCCGGCAAAATACATGAAAACTTGAGTAGGAAAAGACCTGTAAAAAGCTTGTTTATTAGCGCATGAAATATGTTTGGAGTATTACAAAATAAACGAGAGTCTGATAAAGGCGAATAAAAATCTGGATTTGGAGTTTTAATTATGACCATTGCGAAGAGAATGTATATTCTGATTGCAGTTGCAGCGCTGGGGCTATTTACGCTAGCGACGCTCAGCTACTTTCAGACTGATCGTGTATTTAAATACACCAACGTTGCCAATGAAAATGCGGCACCCAGCATTGAGGCATTGGATGACACGCTCGCTGAGTTTGAGCTATTAAATAGCTTGATCTGGCAGCATATGCTGAATACAGACAACGTCAAAATGCAGCAGATTGAAAAGCAGGTTGCTGAGGTGCATGGTGATCTGATGGCTGCACTTAAAAAATACGACAGTCTGATCAGCGATGATAAAGACAAGCAGTTACTGCAAAAAGACTATGAGGCGATCAAGTCTTATGATGAGCTAGGTAGCAGCGTGCTGACGCTTTCGCTCTCTAACAAGAAAACAGAGGCCAGGGATGTGTTGCTGGCTAATCAGGCGGTGATTGAGCATGTTCAGAAAGCGATTCGTGAACATCGGGCCTACAACAATGAGATTGCTAAACAAGGGGCTGCTGCAGCGGTGAAGGTTAAGCAAAATGCATTGTTGATGCTGATTGCGATTGCCGGCCTCTCCTTGGCTGTCGTGGTTTCGATTGGTTTCTATATCAAACGCAGCCTGTTTAAGCAATTGGGTATGGAGCCTGCCGATTTAACTGTCATTGCACGCAACTTTGTAGAGGGCAATCTGACCCAGAAGATTGTGTTGCCTGAAGATGACAAAACCAGTGTTGCTTATTCTATCCGTGTACTGCAACGTACCTTGGATGGCCTGGTACAGTCATTGAACTATGTCAGCCAGCAGCATGATGAAGGCGATATTGATTGCACTGTTGATCAAAACCGCTTTAAAGGCGGCTACGCAGAAATGGCCGCCGGGATCAATAAAATGGTGGCTGGGCATATTGCCATGAACCGCAGTGCGATTGAAGTGGTGAAAGCGTTTGGCGATGGCAATCTGGATATGCCGTTGGAGCAATTCCCAGGCAAGAAAGCCTTTGTGAACGAAGCCATTGAGCAAGTGCGTACCAATATCAAGCGTCTGGTCAATGATACTGACGAGCTGGTGCATGCTGCCGTAGAAGGGCGTTTGTCCACCCGTGCGGATGCGAGCCAGCACCAGGGCGAGTTCCGCAAGATTGTCCAGGGCGTGAACGAGACGCTGGATGCGGTGATTGACCCCCTCAACGTGGCGGCCCAATATGTGTCCGATATCTCCAAGGGCAATATCCCGGCCAAGATTACCGACCACTACAATGGTGACTTCAACACGATTAAAGACAACCTCAACCAGTGTATAGACGCCGTCAATGCGCTGATTAGCGATGCCGACATGCTGTCACAAGCCGCGGTCGATGGCAGACTCACCACCCGTGCCGATGCCAGCAAACATAATGGAGACTTCCGCAAGATCGTCGAAGGCGTCAACAACACCCTGGATTCCGTGATTGGACCATTGAATGTGGCTGCGAACTACGTAGACCGCATCTCCAAAGGCGATATCCCCGATCGAATTACTGACCATTACAATGGCGACTTCAACGAGCTCAAGAACAACCTCAATAC
>NZ_JBQUZA010000007.1:0-171288 GCF_056314085.1 Methylophilus sp. DMC14
ATCCGTTTGATTGTTCTTGCCATTTCACATCTCCTAAAAAGTTAGGTCGATGTGTCTACTTTTCTAAGGCAAGTCCAGCGTCCCGCTTGAATGATGGGTTAGAGGGTGAACTAAACATCTGGGTTAAAGATAACGAAATGTGGTGAATTTTCAAACTCAGGCAATTTGTCTGATAAATGAACGTGCTCAAAGTTTTTACCCGATTTTTCCATTCCGTCAGCCGCAAACTCCATAAATTTTGCAATTTTTCTTAGTTCAGCTGGGTTTGCTACAAGAGTTATTTCAGCCAACTCTTGCGGTTCAATTTCTTCAATGCTGAGACCTTCATTTTTGTATCCGTAGAGCTTCAAGTTTTTATACCTCTAACGTTTGACATAAGGGGCTGGCGACATTGGTGGCTCAACCCTAGTTATTAAAAATTGGTTCATCGAACAATGCTTTCGCCAGTCCCGCTTGATGGATGCGTTAGGGCTTGTTTGCACGATGGAAAAAGAGATAAATTACCCATGGCAACAGAACTGGAAATAGTAAATTTGTAACCACACCAGCGATGGCATTGAATTGGATTAAACGATAGCCTTCGTAAGCAAATAGCCAACTAAGTACACCATATGTGACAAGGCCACCGAAAAACCAATAAACCCGCTTTTGTTTTGATAGATGAGCGGATGTAGCAATTAGAAAAAACGGAGCCAGAGACACCAAAAGAAATACGAGACCTAAAAGTAACGTGACATACGGATTGAGCATTTCTATTCCCTAACGTTTGAATTAAGGGGCGCCATTAGGCGTCCCGCTTGAATGATGGGTTAGCCAGCAATGGGTGAGAAAGCCATAAGATAGCCCGCTCAACCGATAATTGCTGGGTTAGCAGCGGATTTGCAAGTTCATGCAAAGCCTCATTAACCAATGATGGTTCAATTTTTATATCTTCTCGGCATTCAATTGCATTAGCCCAAGCCTCAACCTCTGATGCTGAAATGGTACCTTGTGTAAATAACTGCAATGCATTCTGTATTTGCGCAGCCTCTAAGCTCACCAACTCGATTTCCCTATCCCACTCAAATTGAGCCAAATCAGAGATTGCCTGCTCAATTGGCAGTTTGAATTGAATCAAATTTTCTAAGGCGGTTTTGCGGTTCATGGCTAACGTAAAGTAGACCCCAAAAACGAACCTAATTTTTTATTTGGTCGAGGGGCTATAAATTTAATAAAATGATTTATCATAATAAAATCAATGCTTAGTGTTTTTATATTACACCTTAAATAGGGATCCCGTTATGGAAAACACACCTGATGTAAAACCGCCGCCAAAGTTGTTCCCTTTAATCGTCGAGCGGTTACGCGTGAAGCATTACAGCAAACGCACTGAAGAAGCTTATATTCAGTGGATTAAACGCTATATTTTGCATCATGGCAAGCGGCACCCGCGCGAAATGGGTGTGGCTGAAGTGGAGAGTTTTTTAACCCACCTTGCGGTTGAACGAAATGTCTCCGCTAGTACGCAAAATCAAGCCAAAAGTGCCCTGCTCTTTTTGTATAAAGAGGTGCTCGAAATGGAGTTGCCTTGGCTGGATAATGTGACACAGGCTAAAGCTCCCAAACGCATGCCGGTGGTACTTAACAAACATGAGGTGCAAGCCTTGCTGAACCGTCTGGATGGGACGCTGTGGTTAATAGGCAGCTTGCTTTACGGTAGTGGCTTAAGGGTGATGGAGTGTTTGCGCTTGCGGGTAAAAGACATTGACTTTGTGAAACGCGAGATTTTGGTGCGTGAGGGTAAAGGGTTTAAAGACCGGGTGACGATGTTGCCTGGAGCCTTGGTAGAGCCACTAAAGCAACATTTAATCAAAGTGCAGGCCTTGCATGATGAAGATTTGGCGGCGGGATTTGGCGAGGTGTATATGCCAATGGCGTTGGATAAAAAATATCCTAATGGCGGCCGTGAGTGGGCTTGGCAATATGTGTTCCCTTCTATTAAGCGCTCTATAGACCCGCTAACAAACAAAATTAGGCGCCATCATGCAGATGAGAAAACCATTCAGCGCGCGGTTAAAAAAGCGGCCAAAGGCGGCAATATTACTAAACTAGCCACGCCTCACACATTACGTCACAGTTTTGCCACGCACCTGCTTGAGGGGGGTTACGATATTCGTACGGTGCAGGAGTTGTTGGGGCATAGTGATGTGTCTACGACCATGATTTACACACATGTGCTCAACAAGGGTGGGCGCGGCGTTTCGAGCCCGCTGGATGTGATGTAAAGCAAAAAGCCAATCTCTTGGATTGGCTTTTTGCTCTTAGTTACTTTTGATTCATGTTTAATTTCGTTCACCAATATGCTGCTTACCCCTCATCCTGGCTAATTTGACCTGTTTTTGCCGCTCACGCAGCGATTCTTTTTTCTCGGCTGACAATTTGTCAAAGCAATACGGGCAGGAAATCCCCGCTTCGTATTGTTCGCTTTGCATTTCCTCTTTGGTCAGTGGCATGCGGCAGGCATAGCATTGGTCATGATCGCCGACCTCCAGGCCATGCTTGACAGCGACACGCTGGTCAAACACAAAGCACTCACCTTCCCACAGGCTTTGCTCCTTGGGGACGGTTTCGAGATATTTGAGAATGCCGCCTTGTAAGTGATAGACCTCTTCAAAGCCTTGCTGCTTCATGAAAGAAGACGCTTTTTCGCAGCGGATGCCGCCGGTACAAAACATCGCCACTTTTTTGTGTTTGGTTTTATCCAGGTTCTCGGCCACGTATTTGGGAAACTCGCGGAAGGTGGTGGTTTTTGGGTCCACCGCGCCTTTAAAGGTGCCAATATGCACTTCGTAGTCATTGCGCGTGTCTAGCACAATCACGTCCGGGTCTGAAATAATGGCGTTCCAGTCTTCAGGCTTCACATAGGTGCCCACGACCAGATTGGGATCCACCTCTGGCACGCCCATGGTGACGATCTCTTTTTTGAGCTTGACCTTCATGCGGTAAAACGGATGACTATCGGCCCAGGATTCTTTGTGCTCGAGATCAGCCAGTCGCGGATCCTGGCGCAAGTAGGTGAGCACGGCGCGGATATCTTCCGGCTTGCCGGCAATGGTGCCATTAATGCCTTCATGCGCCAGCAGCAACGTGCCTTTAATCTGGTGTTGCTGGCAAGTCTCTAAAATCGGTTGTTGCAGGTCTTTGTAATTATCCAGCGTGACAAATTTATAGAGGGCAGCGGTGAGATATTGGCTCATAAGAAATCTGGCTTGATTGCAAAAGCGCGATTTTACCACTCTAACCCACTGATGCAAAAAGAAAAACGGGCCCGCGGCCCGTTTTCATACGCACACTGATTGGCTTTAAGGCTGAATCACCAGTATCTCAGCTTTACCGAGGCCACCCATATCCCCCATCCAGCGTTGTACGCGCTGACTGCTGATTAGCGCAAAGCGGCTATCCAGCAACTTAAAGGATTTATACAGAATATTGAGGAAAGGTAGCTTGTGAAAACCGCAGTCTATCCAAGTGGCTTGCGGCGCTGGCGATTGTGCCAATAATAAAGTCCCGCGTTTCATACCGTAACCCAGATATACACCTGTGCTGCCCAGTACACCCAGCGTCCCCGCCATCATGTCCGAGCCGCAATAGTCACCGGCATTGCCTTCAATCAACAGCATGCCACGACGCATCCGGTCACCGGCACGTGCGCCAGCGTTGCCTTTGCAAATCAGAATACCATTTTGCAGTTGCGCCCCTAAAAAGTCACCCGCATCCGCCTCAACTACCAGCTGGCCAGCCGTCATGCCGAAGCCGATGTATTGGTGCGAAGAAGTTGTGTTTTTAAAAGTCAGCTTAGTTACCTCTGTGGCTGTGTCCACACTCACCTCAAACGCGTCGGCAACAGACAAATTGGCGGCCAGTTTGATGGCGCCGATCTCAGTCTCAGTTTTGCCTTGCAAGGCCAGCGGCAATAAGGCACGGCAATCGACCTTGGGCGAGAGTGGCTTGGCGGTTAATACGATATGGCTCATGCGGTCACCTCCCCGCTTAAAATTGGACGCAGTTTAAAGTGATGCTGGCCCAGCTTGCCGCCGTAGTTACCGGCAGAAATACGCAAGATGCCATTGTCTTTACCCAGGCTACATGCCGCTTCAATCCCAGCTTTCATCGAAATAGCAATATCTTCAAAAGTCAGGCCATTGACCACAATTTCCATCACGCTTTCCACCCGTGGATCGAGCTCGCTCTTAACCACGCCTTTAAGGGTTGGGCAGAATGCGTCGTTGGTACTTGCAAACATTTTGGGGTACTTGCTGCCCACCTTGGAACCAGAGCGCACCACCCCGCCCGGGAAAGGCATAATCACATTGGGCAGTTTGCGCATGGCATCAATGGCGGCTTCACAGGCCGTCAGCACTTGTGCCTGACTGGCCCCCAAGACCAGGAAGTTACCGCCGCCAATGGCACGTACCATACCGGTGGTTTCTTCGGTTAAAAACTCGCCATCCATGACCGGAATACGCCAGTAGCGCTTGAGCTTGCCCGTGGCGTCCGGGATTTGCTTGGACACCTGATAACCATCGCCAAAGAAGCGCAAATGCTTGCCCAGGCTGATCATGTCTTCTGACTCAATCCCGGCAAACGCTGCTGCTGTCGGGCAGGTCAGGATGCATTGCCCCATGCGCGTTTCCAGCTGTTGCATCAGTACTTTGCTACCCATGGCAAACATCAGCACACTGACGCCTGGACGGCCATCGGGGGTTTCGTCTGCGGTCAGTTCACGCTCTATGCCCGCCTCTACGCCACAGCCAATCACGCTGGTGGCAAAGCCGGTCATGGCATTGGCTGCGTTGTAGGCCCAGCGCAAGTTTTGCGCGGTAATCAGGATACGCGTGCCGCGCATATTGAATGCTTCAGCAAAGGTATCGTCTATGTCTACGCCATTTAACTGCATATTCACCCCTGGCTATGGTTAATGACATGATTGCGGCCATCTTCGGCAATCTGATCATCTGAAATTTTAAAGTTTTGCATCTGCATGGTGTGGTAGCGGTCAAAGTATTGCTTGATGTCTTTTTCCACCTGGGTATCAAAAGCAGGTTTGGCCGTGTGCGTTGCGCCCCAGACGACTTTCACCACTTTGCCTTCTTTCACCACCAGTTCGCCGTCTTTAAACACCAGGTCGGGCTTGGCAAACATCGCCTCTTTATCTGCCTGGTCAGTGTAAACGGTGATATCTGCCGCTGCGCCTACACCTAAGTGACCACGGTCTTGCAAGCCAATCAATTTCGCTGGCGCTGAACGGGTCATGGTGGCGATTTCATACAGACTGTATTCGCGTTCCAATGATTTGAGGTTGCTCATGGCTTGCGCATCGAGGTTGAGCTTGTCAAACGCGTCGTTACGGAAGGTTTTATCCATGAGCAACCGGATCAAGTGCGGATAGCTGGTAAACGGCGCGCCGTTCGGGTGGTCTGTGGTCAGGAAGATACGCCATGGATCATCTACGCTGAGGAAGACTTCGAGGCCAATCGCCCATTGCAAGGCATTCACATAATTCTGGTCACGGTATTTAAACGGCACTACGCCACAACCGGCATCGCATTCAATGTCCATAATCACCGATTTTTTCGGGTTAGCGACTTTGGCATTTAAATGCTGCATCATATTGTCGCCAGACGCGGTGACGGTCTGGCCGAACAGAATCTGCCCAACATCGGCAGTGATATGTTTATTCTTGTTGATCGCTTCGGCAATATTGGCAGCGGCGGAAGAAAACTTCTTGTCACCCTCGGTGCCATAGCTGTGAAACTGGATATGGGTCAAATGCATGGGGATGCCATCGCTGGCACCCATGGTATCCAGCGTGGTCTGGAAGTTACCCGCCACACCCAGGTTATTACAGTGCACATGCAAAGGTTTGGCAATACCTATCTCATTTACGGCACGGCTTAAGGCCTGCAAAATGCGGCGCGGCGTGATGTTGTAATAACTGTGCAGTTGATCCAGATCCTGGCGGCGCTCATTGAATTTAAACGCGGAAATGCCGCCCGGATTGACCACTTTGATGCCTATGGTTTGCGTCGCATGCAGAGTCCACGCCACATAGTCATTAATGGTTTTCTGGTCAGCATTCTGGCTCAGCAAACGCAGCAGGTAATCATCGTTACCCAGCATGGCGTAGCCGCCTTTATCAATCATCGGCGTGTCACCCATTTCCATATGCGCCTGACGCGCATTGACGGCGAGCACGGCCGGCTCAAAGGCAGCGGTATAGCCCATCTCGATATAGCGCATGCCGGTATCGGTGGTATTCGGTGTCGCATGGTGGCTGCAGTTGGCGCCGCAGATGTGAGCTTCAGGCTCCTCCAGCTTGCGCATGGCTTGGTATTCAGGCAACAGCATGCGCGCAATATTGACCTTGCCGCCACCGATATGGCTATGCATATCAATCGCCCCGGCCATCACGATCTTGCCATTCAGGTCGAACACCTGCGCAATTTTTTCACTGTCGGCCGGTTTGGCAATAATGCGGCCATCGCGGATATAAATATCCTGCACCACACCATCCTTGCCGTGCGCGGGGTCAATCACTTTAGCGTTCTTGAGTACGGTAATCATGCCGCCACTCCTTTAAGTTCTGTTTCTATCATGGCGATCACTTGTGACAAGGTGGGCAGGTCAGAAGGCTTGGCTGCGCTGAGCGGCAAGGTAACCGAGCCATCGACACGGAATTGCTGGCCATTGCAGTCCAGCCCTGGCGTCGCAACGGGGATAAACACTGCTGGCGTCTCTTCAAATTGGCTGTCAGCAGCACCGAGCACAATCACGGGTTTAGTGCCTGCAGGCGGCATCGCATCCGGGCTGTAACTATTCACCCATACCACCGCGTCATGGCTTTCCCAGTCTGGCGTATCAATAATCACGCCATTGAGCCAGGTATGTGCGTAGTTGACGCTGGTATCGCCATCACTGCCGCCAAGCGACAAACCCATGGCGCGGCTCTTCTGGTTCAAGGCGACCACGGTTTCAGTGATATTTTCAATGGTTAATTCGGCATGCGCATAGTGCAGGTCTTTGGACACCCACACCAAGGTGGCGTACTTGGCTGCCTTCAGGGTCTCAGCCACGGTTCTCAAACGGCTCACATCGACGCCGGCCACCTTGTCCACCGTCACAGGCTTGTCCATGACCAACGCACGCAGCGTGGCAACCACTTCCGGCAATTGTTCGCTTGCACAAGGGATCACTTCAGGCGCGCGTCCATCGGGAGAGACGCCAGGCTTGGTATTCAGCTCATCGCCGCCCAGGTAGATGATCTTGCGGGCAGCAGACTCGGTAAACATGGCCTCAGGCACCCACACCACGCGCTCGAAAAAACGGGTATTGTGGCTCACCACATCAGTGCCTATCATCAGGATCACATCTGCGCGGTTGCGTACTTCGGTCAAGGTGGTGGTCTGCCAGCCGCGATGCTGTAATACCTGCATGTTGCGCAGCGTGCTGCTGGCATTGAGATGCGTCATCGACGCATGCGTGTGATGCGAAAGGCTGACCAGAGCACGCGCACCGTGGACATCGGTACTGCTGCCGGCGATCAATGGCGTTTTGGCTTGCTTGAGCAGTTCGACGGCGGTATGTACGGCCTGGGTCAGCGACACGGGTTGCCCCGCCACCCGAGGTTGCGCACCATTACTCGTTCGAGCATAGAACTTTGCGGCTTTGCCACACGAAAACTGCTGTTTGGCAATGGCCTCCCCCGAAATGTCGTCACATAGCAAGCCACAAGCCGGGCATGCATGCATACTGTTTTGTTGATTTGTCATGGCTTTATAGTCTCTCGTTTTGATCTTTATGTATTCAATCCTGAATATCCACCTGACCGTGGGAAACCATCACATCATAAAACATCTGCTGACAATAGATAAAAAAAATAAAGCAATGAATGCCTGCTATTTAACGCAATAAAAGCCTGTCATCCGTATCTAAGGTTTATCAATCACAGTAAAAATAGTAGAATAGTCGTTTGTTTTTCTTGTTCATTACTTTATTTGGAGTTCTCATGGCTTTAGAGCGTACACTCAGCATCATCAAACCAGACGCCGTTGCAAAAAACGTGATTGGTCAAATCTACACCCGTTTTGAAAACGCCGGTTTGAAAATTGTTGCAGCTAAAATGACCCACCTGACTCAAGCTGAAGCTGAAGGCTTCTACGCTGTGCACAAAGAGCGTCCTTTCTTCAACGACCTGGTTAAATTCATGATCTCTGGTCCAGTGATGATCCAGGCTTTGGAAGGCGAAAACGCGGTTTTGAAAAACCGTGAACTGATGGGTGCAACTAACCCTAAAGACGCAGCCCCTGGCACCATTCGTGCTGACTTCGCTGAAAGCATTGATGCTAACGCCGTGCACGGTTCCGACTCTTTGGAAAATGCGGCCATCGAAATCAAATACTTCTTCGGTTAATCTCACACTTCGTCACTTAAAGACGATCACATTGATACCGAACTAGGAATACACTTGGTTAACTTACTGAATTTTAACCAATCGCAACTCGCCGAGTACTTCACCAGTCTCGGCGAGAAGCCTTTCCGCGCCAAACAATTGATGCGCTGGATGCATCATTTCGGGGTGCTTGACCTCGACCAGATGACCGATATTGCCAAAACTCTGCGCGAAAAACTGCGTCAGGAAACCGAATTTGCGCTGCCAGACGTGCAGTTGGAACAAGTGTCAGATGATGGCACCCGCAAATGGCTGATCGGCACTAATAACTTAAGAGACGGCACGTCTAACAGTGTGGAAACCGTCTTTATCCCTGAAGATGACCGCGGTACGCTGTGTATCTCCAGCCAGGTAGGCTGTGCACTCGAATGCACATTCTGCAGCACCGGTCGCCAGGGCTTCAACCGCAATCTTAACGTCTCCGAAATTATCGGCCAACTATGGATTGCCAATCACGCCCTGCGCCAGGCGCCTGGCTATGACTTGCTGCCACCCGGTGAGCGCATTATCTCCAACGTGGTGATGATGGGCATGGGTGAGCCACTGGCCAACTATGACAACGTCGTCACGGCCATGCAAATCATGCTGGATGACAGCGCTTATGGCTTAAGTCGCCGCCGCGTCACCTTGTCGACCAGCGGCATGGTGCCAGCGATGGACAGACTCAAGGAAGATTGCCCCGTCGCCTTGGCGGTGTCGTTGCATGCGCCGAATGATGCGCTACGTGATGAGATCGTCCCAATTAATAAAAAATATCCAATTAAAGATTTGATGGCCGCTTGCGAGCGCTACCTAGTCAAAGCACCACGTGATTTCGTGACGTTTGAATATGTCATGCTGGACGGCGTCAATGACACCCTGGAACACGCCAAGCAACTGATGAATATCGTGCGCGATGTTCCGTGCAAATTTAACCTGATCCCATTCAACCCGTTCCCTAACAGTGGTTACGGAACGTCCAAGCCCATGCAGGTGCGTGCGTTTCGTGATATGTTAATGCAGGCAGGCTTTGTGGTCACCGTGCGTAAAACCCGCGGAGACGACATTGATGCGGCCTGCGGACAACTGGCAGGCAAAGTGCTCGATAAAACCCGCCGCACCGAGAAAACCATAGCGATACACCCGGAACAGTAAGTGATGACAGCCCCCTTGTATAAGCCTTTCGTGGTCATCTCTGCAGTGACCTTGTTACTGTGGCTGTCAGGGTGTGCGCAAAACCCTTCTTCCAACGCTCAAGCTCAACCTTATGACCAGCAGCCTATCGGACGCGAAAGCGGCGATATGGAATCTGCCCGCGTGCATACTGAACTTGGCGCGGAATATTTCCGTCTCAAACGCTACGATGTGGCGCTTGAAGAGTTTAATACCGCGCTTGAACGCAGCGCGACCTATGCCCTGGCCTACAACGGTTTAGGCCTGGTCTATGCGGCCCTCGGTGAAAAAGCACGGGCAGAAGCCGCATTCAAGCGGGCGATTCAACTGCAACCAGCTAACTCGGAGTCACACAACAACTATGGCCGTTTTTTGTGCGACCAAGGCCAATACGATGCCTCACAAAAAGAATTTTTGCTGGCGGTGAAGAATCCGTTGTATAAAACACCGCAAATTGCGCTGTATAACGCCGGCGTCTGTGCCTTGCGTGCCCAGCAAAAAACACAGGCTGAGCAGTACTTTTATCAGGCACTGCAAGTGGACCCATTGGCCCACGCCAGTGCTTATCAATTGGCCAACCTGCAATTTGCACGCGGCGAGGCACAACTGGCACTCAACACCGTGCAAAATAGTGTGAATGTTGCCCCGACACCAGAGTCCCTCTTTTTGGCAGTCCGAATTTGCCGGTCCTTACAATTGGCCGATGATGCAAATTATTACAGTGTGCAACTGCACAAACTGTTCCCGAATGCCAATGAAACCAAACAATTGCTGAAAACGGAGTAAATGCACGTGACGTCAGAAGATACCACCAACGTCAATCCTGCACCGGCAGAAAAACCCAGACGTGGCCGTCGGCCCAAGAATGCTGCCACCACGCAGACGGCAGCCAGCCAGGCGCCCACAACAGAGACTGCGGTGAGCCTGGAGCAAACGCCTGCAGCAGTTTCGGTTGCGCAAGCAGCGGCCGCAGAAGCTTCGCTAATGGATACCACACCTGACGATACTAGCAATCTCAATCCAGCACCTACTGATGCGCCTGAAGAGTACGGTGCCGCCATGGGCTTGGAAAGCATCCCGCAGCAAGCAGTGAACACGTCCATCGCTTATGGTTCTGGCTGCGGCAATGTCCTCAAAGCGGCACGAGAGGCACAGGGCTTGAGTATCCACGAAGTGTCTGGCCAATTGCGCCTGGGCGTCAAGCAAATCCAGGCCATTGAGCAGGATGACTTTGATAAGTTGCCACAACCAAGCATTGTGCGCGGCTTTATCCGTAACTACGCACGCTTGCTCAATATTGATGTGGCGCCCATCATCGAGGCCTATCAACGCATCGTGCCTAACAAGACCCCGCTGCCCTTGAGTGTCCGCTCGAATGCCAGCCGTTCGGTGATTGATAAACCGGTGCGCGTCTTGCGTCCGCAACGCTTGCTCACCTTGCTGATCTTTTTGATATTAGCCGCGATTGCCGCCTATTTTTATATCAACCATATCAAGCCGCACACACTCAAAGATGCTTCACTGGCGCTGGATGTGGAAGAAATCAGTGAAACAACGGGTCAGCAAATCGAAATTCCAGTGCCTCCGGCAACTGCGACCGCCCCCGAAGCAAGCAACAGTGCGCCCGTAGAATCCGGCAATACTGCGAGTACAGCCTCGGTAGAGGCGCCCGCCGAAGCCAATCTAGCCATGCAACCGGCCGCAGGCATGCCGCCAGCGAGCCCGGCTGATACGGTTGCCAGCACGCCTACCATCGTTAGCACACCGACACCGGCGGCTGGTCAGTCGCTTGAAACGACCATGCTCAAAGCCGTGGATCCGCAGAAGGCAAACTTGAGCTTTAAAGTGACTGAAGACTCCTGGGTGCGCATTGAAGATATGCAAGGCAAAAAATTATTTAGTGAGGTACTCCCGGCCGGTTCAGAACGTCAGGTAGTGACAGACAAACCGGTCAATATCACGGTCGGGCATGCCGCCGGTACTCAGCTCACAATTGATAACCAGCCTTACGATTTAACCCAAGCCACACGTGGTCGTGTTGCGCGTATTCAATTGAAATAATCATGATATCCCGTAGACATACCCGTCAGGTCATGGTCGGACACGTTGCGGTCGGCGGTGGCTTATATGGTACACAGGTGTCGCCTGTGGTCGTGCAAAGCATGACCAATACCGATACCGCCGATGCGGCTGCCACCATCGCGCAGGTCTATGCCTTATGGCAGGCCGGCTCTGAAGTGGTCAGGATCACGGTCAACAGCGCCGAAGCTGCCGCGCAAGTTGCTACCATCCGCAAAGGCCTGGATGCCATGGGATGCTCTGTGCCACTGGTGGGCGACTTTCACTTTAACGGCCACAAGCTGTTGCAAGCTTACCCCGATTGCGCCGAAGCACTGGCCAAGTATCGGATCAACCCCGGTAATGTCGGCAAAGGCAGCAAGCGTGACGAACAGTTTGCGGCGATGATAGAAGCCGCCATCCAGTACAAAAAACCCGTCCGCATCGGCGTGAACTGGGGCAGCCTGGATCAAGCCAAAATGGCACAAATGATGGATGAGAATGGCAAGTCTGCCAACCCGCTCTCGGCCGATGCCTTGATGCGCGAAGCACTGATTCAATCCGCGCTCGAAAGTGCCCAGCAAGCCGTCGATTTAGGCTTAAACCCCGATCAAATCATCATTTCTTGCAAAGTCAGCAACGTGCAGGATCTGGTACTGGTCTATCAGGCGCTGGCGCAACGCTGTGATTATCCCCTGCATTTGGGACTGACTGAAGCGGGCATGGGCTCCAAAGGCATTGTTGCCTCCACTGCCGCACTGGCGATTCTTTTACAGCAAGGCATAGGCGACACCATCCGCGTCTCACTAACCCCCGAGCCGAATGAGTCCCGCACCAAAGAAGTGGTGGTCGCCCAAGAAATCCTGCAAACCATGGGTATCCGCTCATTTACGCCCTTGGTGACCGCCTGCCCAGGCTGCGGCCGGACCACCAGCACCTATTTTCAGGAGCTGGCGATGCAAATCCAGAGCTGGTTACGTAATCAGATGCCAATCTGGCGTAGCCAATACCCCGGCGTGGAAACCCTCAATGTGGCAGTCATGGGCTGCGTGGTCAATGGCCCTGGCGAATCCAAATTAGCCAATATCGGCATTAGCCTGCCGGGCACAGGCGAAACGCCGGTGGCGCCGGTGTTTGTTGATGGTGAAAAAACCGTCACCCTTAAAGGCGACCATATTGCTGAAGAGTTTCAACAGATCGTGGATGAGTATGTGCGCACGCATTATGCCGAAGGTGGCAAATTGCGCACAAATAAAGCGCCCGTGATCCCGATTGTGGCCGTATAAGCCATCCACCTCCCCCATTCGTACAAGATGAGTCAAACATTTCAATCCATTAAAGGTTTTTACGACATTCTGCCAGAAGCCACGCCCTTGTGGTTCAAGCTTGAAGATACGGCACGCCGGATCTTGAGCCAGTATGGTTACAACAATATTCGCATGCCACTGGTCGAGCCAACCGAGTTGTTTGTGCGCAGCGTAGGCGAGCATACAGATATTGTGGAAAAGGAAATGTACGCCTGGGAAGACAAGCTCAATGGCGACAAACTGACGTTGCGCCCGGAAGGCACGGCCGGTTGCGTACGTGCCGTGGTGGAACACAATCTCACTTACAATGGCCCGCAACGCCTGTGGTATATGGGACCCATGTTCCGTCATGAAAACGTACAAAAAGGCCGTCAGCGCCAGTTTCACCAAATCGGCGTAGAAGCCTTTGGCTTTGAAGGGCCCGATGTGGATGCCGAGCAAATCGTATTGCTGGCCAGACTGTGGCAAGCGCTGGGCATTGCCGACGTTGAATTACAGTTAAATAGCATTGGTGATGCCGAGGAGCGCGCGCAATATCGCCAAACCTTGATTGCCTATTTTGAGCAACACATGGACTTGCTGGATGAAGACGCAAAACGTCGTCTGCATAGCAATCCCCTGCGCATTCTGGATACGAAAAACCCACGCATGCAGGCCATGTGTGAGGCGGCCCCCAAGCTGATGGATTGCCTGGGTGAAACATCCAAGCAGCATTTTGCCCAATTGTGCACCCTGCTTGATCAGGCTGGCATTGCTTATACCATTAACCACAGACTGGTGCGTGGTCTGGACTATTACAACCGCACGGTCTTTGAATGGGTGACCACCAAACTTGGCGCGCAAGGCACCATTGCCGGCGGCGGACGCTACGACACGCTGGTAGAACGTATTGGTGGGAGTGCGACTCCGGCTTGTGGCTTTGGCATCGGTCTGGAGCGTGTATTCCTGTTGATGCAGGAATATGGCGTCACCGCCCAGAACCAACCCGATATTTATCTGGTCAATGTGGGCGAGTTGGCGACACAAAAAGCCTTTACGCTGGCCGAAAGACTGCGTAGCATGGGACTCAAGGTGGTCTTGCACGCCGGTGGCGGTAGCTTTAAATCACAAATGAAAAAGGCTGACCGCAGCGGTGCACGCTTTGCCGGCATTTTTGGGGATGATGAAGCAGCCGTTGACGAACTCACCTTAAAACCCATGCTGGGTCAAGGCGAACAAGCACGTGTCAGCTTTGATCAAGTCGCCTCCATCGTTAATGCGGGCTGATTGGCGGCAGTGTTCTGTTTGAATGATGACTGGTCTGAATAGCAAGGCTGGTAAATATCAACAACGGTCGCTGGCATGGCGATAAATCCGTAATTTTGTGAATCTGGTGATTGATCTATCAACATGAGCGAAATCTTAAATATCCAGGACCTCAATATTTACCCGGCCAATGCGCCAGGGCGCTACTTGGTCAAACAGGCCTCGCTCAGCCTCGCCCGTGGCAAGACCACTTGCATCGTGGGTGAGTCTGGTAGCGGCAAAAGCCTCACTGCGCTCAGCATCATGAAGCTACTTTCCCCGCAATTGCGCATGCAAGGCCGCGTGGTGTTTCAAGGCCAGGATCTCAGTCAATTAAGCGAGCGAGAAATGCAAGCCATCCGTGGTCGACAAATCGGCATGATTTTTCAGGAGCCCATGACCTCGTTAAACCCGGTACTCACCATCGGCTTTCAAATCGGTGAGCCACTGCAAACGCATTTAGCGCTTAAAGGTGCCGCACTTAAACAAAAAGTCGCTGAATTACTAACGCAAGTGGGCATTGATCCCACGCGCGCCAACAGTTATCCCGACGAACTTTCAGGCGGGCAACGTCAGCGTGTCATGATAGCCATGAGCATTGCCTGTCAACCTGCCCTGCTGATTGCCGATGAGCCGACAACTGCGCTAGATGTCACCGTGCAAGCACAGGTGCTGCGCTTGCTCGATGAACTCAAGCAACGGCTGAATATGGCGATGTTGTTTATTACCCATGACTTCGGTGTGGTCGCGGATATTGCCGACGATGTCATCGTCATGTTCAGAGGTGAAATCGTAGAAGCTGGCCCGGTCAACCAGGTATTGGATGCGCCACAGCATCCATATACCCGTGCCTTGCTCGCTTGCGTGCCTGATGCTGAGGGCAAAAAAGTGTTGCAGCCCATGCGCTATGACTGGCTGACGCCTGCGTGAGGTCGATATGACGGATTTCCTGTTACAAGCCCATCATCTAAGCAAAAGTTATCGCCAGCGGACGGGCACGCTCGGGCTGAATACCCAGACCATACATGCCCTCGACGATGTCAGCCTGCAACTCAAACGCGGCAGTACGCTGGCTGTGGTCGGCGAATCTGGCAGCGGAAAATCCACACTGGCTCGCGGCATTTTGCGCCTGTTGCCGCTAGACCAAGGCCAGGTGCTGTTCGATGGTCAAGACTTTCTCGCGCTAGACCAAAGTAGCCTGCGGCATGCACGCCGCCATATGCAAATGGTGTTTCAAGACCCATTTGCTTCACTCAACCCTAGAATGCGTGTGGGTGAAATCATTGCCGAGGGCCTGGTGATCCATGGCATCGGCGATAAAAAACAACAACAAAACAGCGTCTTTGAGATGCTGGAAAAAGTCGGGCTAAAAGCTGAAGATGCCAGCAAATATCCGCACCAGTTTTCAGGCGGCCAACGCCAGCGTATCGGCATCGCGCGTGCCCTGATTCTGCAGCCCAAGCTGGTCATCTGCGATGAGCCGGTGTCGGCGCTAGATGTATCAGTGCAGGCGCAAATCCTCCTATTACTCAAGCAACTGCAACAAGAAATGGGGCTCAGTTACCTGTTTATCACGCATGATTTACGCGTGGTCAGACATATTGCCGATGATGTTCTGGTCATGCAAAAAGGCAAAGTAATTGAGCAAGGAAGCGTAGAAACCATTTATAATGCTCCCCAACAAAAATATACCCAACAGCTGCTCAGCGCAATTCCTGGTCAAGGCCTGCGCGGGGCTGCCGCATAATTAAGATCCTAATACAAGAATACGCAGGAAATTCAATGGCATACGATTTGGAAGAACAGGAACAACTAGACGAGTTTAAAGCCTGGTGGAACAAAAACGGTAAACTGGTCACCCGCCTGGTGATTGCAGCGGTCGTCGTCTATGGCGGCTGGCAAGGATACCAGTCTTACATGAATAGCAAGGCCACTGCCGCCTCTACCGCCTATCAGACCTTGATCAGCAGCTCATTGCTGGATGTTGATAGCAAAAAAGCCGAGCAAATTAGCAAAGAAGCCCAAGCCATTGAGCAAGACTACAGCATGACCCCTTATGCAGGCCGTGCCGCCCTGTTTGCAGCGCGCGCATTGCATGAAGCCAAGCAGTCCGAAGCCGCTGAAAAGCAATTGCGCTGGGCGATGGCTGAAGCAAAAGAACCCGCCATTAAACAGATGGCCGCCATTGAAATTGCCGGCTTGCAAATTGAGCGCAATGCACTGGACGATGCCAAGAAAACCTTGGAAGGCATCAATGACCCAGGCTTTGATGGCATTAAAAACAGTTTGCTTGGCGATATCCTGATGGCGAAAAAACAGGAAAAAGAAGCGAAACAAGCCTATACCAAAGCATTGCAAGCGCTTGATCCTGAAGGAAAATTGTTTTACCTGACCCAGCAAAAGCTGGATGCTTTAGGATAATTGCTGATGAAGTTGAATGTTGCCGCCATGCCTGTCCCGTCTCACCGTCTCAAACAATGGACACTGGTTGCCCTGTGTTTCATCGGGAGCAGTTTGACTGCGTGTACGGCATTCAACGATGTTAAAACCAATTTAAGTGAAAGTATTTTTGGCGCCGAGCCTGCCAACCCGCCTGTAGAGCTTGAGGAAATCAAATCCTCTTACGAGACACGCGTACAGTGGTCCACCGATGTGGGCGAGGCAGGCCGTTTCAGCTACGTGCCCGTCCTGGCTGACAACATGGTATATGCCGTCAATGCTGAAGGCAGCGTGATGCAGCTTTCTGCAGAAAATGGCAAAACGCTGTGGCAAACAGAATTAGGCGAGCCCATCAGCAGTGGCGCAGGACTGGGCGGTGGCCTGGTATTGGTCGGGACCAGCAAAGGCCACGTCTATGCACTCAACTTGAATGGCAGAAAGCTCTGGAGCGCCGTGCTCTCCAGTGAAATACAAGGCTCCCCGCGCTATTATGATGGTACGGTGATTGTGCGTACCACCGATCACCACATTTACGGCATTGATGCGGCGGATGGCCGACGCAAATGGTCTTATGAACGTGCCACTCCTTCCCTCTCGCTCAAAACGCATGCCGGCATCGTCGTGGATGGCGGCGCCATTTATGCAGGCTTCCCTGGCGGGAAACTGGTGGCGATTCGTGCCGACAATGGCAAACTGATTTGGGAAGCAACGGTTGCCCAACCCAAAGGCGTGACCGAAATCGAACGGATTGCCGACATCACCAGCCTGCCGTTTGTCGATGGCCCGCTGGTGTATGTGGTAGCTTATCAGGGCAAAGTCGCCGCGGTTGACCGTCAGCGTGGACAAGTGGTGTGGAGCCGCGATATTTCAAGCTATGTCGGCCTGACCGCAGAGAATAACAAAGTGTACCTGAGCCACACCATCGGCTCAGTCTACTCACTGGATGCCAGCAATGGCAAAACCTTTTGGCGCCAGGGCAACCTGGGCTACCGTAACCTGACCGTGCCTCTGCCACTCAGCAATATTGTGGCTGTTGGTGACCTGGAAGGCTATGTCCATTTACTGAGCCAGGATGACGGCAGCTTTGTCGGCCGTCTGCAATTAGGTTCCAAACCCCTTATGGCATTGATCGCAGGCACCAATGCCAACCAGTTTCTTGCACAATCGCGTGACGGTCACCTTTACGCAGTGACATATAAATAATGCTACCTACCATCGTGCTTGTTGGCCGACCCAATGTCGGCAAATCTACTTTATTCAATCGTTTGACCAAATCGCGAGATGCGCTGGTCGCCGATTTGCCTGGTCTCACGCGTGACCGGCACTACGGCCGAGGCCTGGGCGCCAGCCAGCCCTATCTGGTCATTGATACCGGCGGCTTTGAGCCCACCGCAGATACGGGTATCTTGAAAGAAATGGCCAAGCAAACCTTGCTTGCCATTGATGAAGCCGATGTCATTATTTTCCTGGTCGACGCCCGTGCAGGCCTGACACCGCAAGAATTTACCATTGCGCAAACCTTGCGCAAGGCCCAGCGGCCGGTGCTGCTGGCAGTGAACAAAACCGAAGGCATGCGCAAAGCCATCGTCAGCGCTGACTTTCATGAACTGGGCATGGGTGAACCCCTGTCCATCTCTTCCGCGCATGGCGAAGGGGTCAGAGACTTGATTGAACTGGCGCTGGAAACCATCGCCGATAAGGAAATCGAAGCTTCCGAGCCTGTGAATCCGGACAATCCCCGCATTGCAATTGTTGGCCGCCCTAACGTAGGCAAATCGACACTGGTGAATGCGCTGCTGGGAGAAGACCGCGTGATTGCCTTTGACCAGCCAGGCACGACTCGCGACTCGATTGAAATCGCGCTCGAAAAGAACGGCAAGCACTATACGATTATTGACACTGCGGGCGTACGCAAGCGCGGCAAGGTCTTTGAAGCGGTTGAAAAATTCTCCGTGATCAAAACCATGCAAGCGATTGAAGACGCCAACGTGGCTATTTTGGTGGTGGATGCCCAAGAGGGCATTACCGAGCAGGATGCACACGTTGCGGCCTATATTGTCGATGCCGGACGTGCTCTGGTCGTCGCCATTAACAAATGGGATGGCTTGCAGGATGATGAGCGAGAATGGATCAAACGCGAAATCGACCGTAAACTGCAATTCCTCGACTTTGCCAAATTCCACTATATCTCGGCGCTGCGTAAAAAAGGCCTGAATGAGTTACTGGACTCAGTTGATGTTGCCTTTAAGGCGGCCATGGCCAAGTTAGCCACGCCACAACTGACGCGTGTGCTTGGCGAGGCCACCACCCAGCATCAACCACCCATCAGCCGTGGTATTCGCCCCAAACTGCGCTATGCACACCAGGGCGGCAGCAACCCACCGATTGTGGTGGTACACGGCAACCACATTGATGGCGTCAAAGCGAGCTATACGCGTTTTCTCGAAGGGGTGTTCCGTAAAGCCTTTCAATTGGTAGGCACGCCGCTACGCGTGCAATACCATCAGGGTGAAAACCCGTTTGATAGAGAAGACGAGCGCAAAAAAGGCGAAGGCCTGGTCACCATGCGTAGACGTAAAAATGAAATGCGCGCCAAGCTGAAAGCGCGCAACGAGCAAAATAAAACCAAAAAATAATTGCTTGGGCGCTCAGGATGGGCTTTTACTTTATTCCATCCTGCGCGGTCAAGCTTACACGCACAGGCAGCACGCCTCTTGAGTGCTCAACTTGAAATCAGACTTATTTCAAGCTGATTTCATAGGTTTGCCAGCCTTGTATGCCTTGCCAGCTTATCATCGCAGGCACATGCCAGCTGGTTATCCTCAGCAGCCACCCAACGGATCACCGACCATCCCTGCAGTTGTCCAATCTGCACCAGTGCCTTGATCAAAGCGGTGCCAACACCCTGCTCTCTGACCGCGGATGCTACAAACAAATCATCGAGATAACCGCCCATGCTCGCCGCCACAGGTCTGATACCAAAGGTCTGACAAAAGCACGATAACGTGCAAATCCAATCAGGCGCCCCTGCGCATCCACTGCCACCAAAGCAAACATGGCGGGAGACGGCTGGTGTAAGCACTGCCAGACCTGTTCCCGCTTGGCGACAGACTGATTCACAGCATAAAACCTGGCTTAGTCAGCATACAAGGCTGACCACTCGGCATGATCTTCACCAGCGATTGGACGAATATGGAAACGGGATGGTTGTGTCATGGGAGTTCTTCAGTCATACGGCAAACAAAAAAAGGGACCTTGCGGTCCCTTTGCATCCCTTTCAAAGGTTTATCGCAAGGTGGGCAACAGATTTTTTGCGCTCACGCCCAGCTCTTGTGCCATGCTGGCCCCCAACTTCTTGGCAAAGCGATCCACAACCGTCTCCTGGTAGGTGAAATCAACGATTTCAGCCTGCTTGATCACTTCACGGGCGACGTATTCTGCGCTGCCTTGCGCATCCGCCAGACCCAGCTTGATACTTTCTTCGCCGTTCCAGAACAGGCCACTAAAGGTGTCTGCATCTTCCTTGAGGCGGCTACCGCGGCCTTCACGCACCACGGTGATAAATTGCTGGTGGATTTGATTGAGCATGCTTTGCGCAAACGCCTGCTGCTTTGGATTGACCGGTGAGAATGGATCCAGCATGCCTTTGTTTTCGCCGGCAGTCATCAAACGGCGCTCTACCCCCACTTTTTTCATGGCTTCAGTAAAGCCGTAGCCATCCATCAGCACGCCGATAGAGCCAACGATACTGGCTTTATCGACAAATATTTTGTCCGCTGCGACAGCAATGTAATAGCCTCCCGAAGCGCAGATATCTTCAACCACGGCATAGACAGGAATTTCCGGGTGCAATTTGCGCTGACGGTGGATTTCATCATTGATGATGCCTGCTTGTACCGGACTGCCACCTGGACTGTTGATACGCAAGATAATACCCTTGGTGCCCTTGTTGTCGTAAGCATCATTGAGGCTGCTGATCACCGCATCGGCATTGACTTGGCCACCGGCCTCAATCACGCCGGAAATGTCGATCAGCGCAGTGTGGGCAATAGAGGTGCTTTTGCTTTGCCCAACCCAGCCCAACAACATCATGAGCAGGAAGAACAGATAGATAAACGTCAGCGACTTGAACAACACAGACCAGCGTCTGGCTGTTTTTTGCTCCTGCAATCCGGCCAGTGCAATTTTTTCTACCGTGCGCAAAGCCCAATCCTGCGAGGCAGGGCTGGGTTGTGTGTCTGAGGATGGCGTATGGTTTTCTTGCATCATTCAACTTTCGTCTATTAATTTTTAGCTATTCTAGCAATATTTGTGTGCTCGCCGTTGGCTATTTAAGAGGCTGTCACACGGACGAATCCTCATCACTAAAACTGATCGAGATGGACCGTGATCATGCCATCGGCTTCAGTAACAGGGATGGATGACAGGCGCTTGCCCTGGCATGGCCCCACCACACAATAGCCGGTTTCTGGCGCGTACATGGCTCCATGCGTCGCACAGATCAACCACTCTTGTGTCATGTTAAAAAATTTACCATGCTCCCAGTCCAGCTCCACCGGCACATGCGCACAGCGATTAACATACGCATAGGGCTTGCCCTCAAAGCGGACGACAAAGCCGGTGGCATGCGGACCGAGCGCCGGGATATCAAAGCGTAACCCATCGCCTTTTTCAGGCAAGGCGGCACTGTCAAAAGTGACGGCGTTCAGGCTCATGTCTGCTCCAATAACCAGGCGCTTAATGTTGCCACATCATGAAACAGGTAATCCGGGGAATACTGCTGTAAATGCTCAGCTGTTTGCGACCCATAACTGACCGCAGCCGTGATCACCCCTGCGTTTTTGCCCATTTGCATATCATATTGTGAGTCGCCTATCATCAAGGTACGCTCTGGCATCACCACCAGTTCGTCCATGAGCGCATCCAGCATTTGCGGATGCGGTTTCGAAAAACACTCATCCACGGTTTTGGTGGCATTAAAGCACCTGGCCAGGCCCGATTGTTGCAAAGCAGTATTTAAGCCACGCCGCCCTTTGCCTGTCGCGACCGCCTGCTTGCAACCTTTGCGGTCGATGGCAATAATCGTTTCGGCAATGCCTTCAAACAATACAATATTGTTTTCATTGTTGTAATAGTTACGGTTGTAATTGGAGACCAGGGCCTGTGCCTGAAACTCTGGAATATCACCAAACAGTACTTCTATGGATTCGCGCAGTCCCAGGCCGATAATGCTACGCGCACGTGCTTCGGTCAGGCCGGGTAGGCCTGCCTGTTCTGCGGCCTTAATCAGCGCCTGAGAAATCAAACCGGTAGAATCTGCAATGGTGCCATCCCAATCCCAGACAATTAAATCAAACTGTTTCACTAAATCAGACTTCTTCACTCAGCAAACTTTCTTTAAAACTCAACATTGATGCGGCCAGAACACACGACCAACTTTATTTTACGGCCTGAAGTTGACGTTGTTGTTGCAAAAAGCTTTCTAATTCTGCCGGCAACGGTGCCACCAAATGCAAGGGCTCTCCCGTCAGCGGATGGGCAATCCGCGTCTCGCTGGAATGCAAAAACATGCGTTTCAAGCCCTGCTTGCTTAATTGCTTGTTCAAGGCAAAGTCACCATATTTATCGTCACCCAGAATCGGGAAGCCCAAATGAGACAACTGCACCCGCAACTGGTGCGTACGTCCGGTGATTAATTTGGCTTGTAAAAAACTGTACTGTCCCAACACGGATTGCAGGTAAAACCAGGTTTCAGAGATTTGCGTTTCCACCTCAAACTTGCCTTTGGCCGCATGTCGCTTGGCGGTCAAGCCGCTTGCCTTGAGTGACTTTCTGCCGCCCGCTTCGTGATTGAGCAAAGGTTCATCCACGACTTGCACCCTGCGCTCACCACTTTCTGTCACGTATTTCTGCAAATCCAGGGTGACTTTCTTTTTCGCCTCTGTCCACTGCCCCTGCACCAGGATTAAATAGCGTTTATCCATATGATGATGGCGCATGGCTTCGTGCAAGGCAGTCAAGGCCGAGCGTTTTTTGGCAATCATCAATACGCCGGAGGTTTCACGGTCCAGACGGTGCACCAACTCGAGAAATTTGGCTTGCGGCCGCTCCAGGCGCAATTGCTCAATCACGCCCAGACTGATGCCACTGCCACCATGCACCGCCATCCCGGCCGGTTTATTCAGTGCCAGCATGGCATCATCCTCATAAATCACTTGCTCGGCCAACTTGGCCTTGACCGTGGGAGCGGCAGGCTTGGCTGCGGCTTCCGCAAGGCGAATGGGCGGCACGCGCACTTCATCGCCCAGTTGCAATCGGTATTCCGCATCAACGCGCTTCTTATTGACGCGGACTTCGCCACTGCGCAAAATCCGGTAAATATGGCTTTTAGGCACGCCTTTGAGCACCTTGGTCAGAAAGTTATCTACCCGCTGTGTTTCAGACGCCTCGTCCACCATCAAGAATGTGACGCGATCACTGGCGGGCCCGAGCTCGGAATCGAGGCTGGAAGCCATTGCGGCCGTCGCGGATGTGGATGATCGTAATTGTGAGCTCATAGTTGCAGGTCGTGCTTTGCTTTATCAGGACTTATGGATATACTGTCGAGATTCTGAATCAATGGTTTTCCGGCAAAAGCGACAACATTGCCATGCCGATTTCGAGATGACAAACTGTTTTCATCTCTGACCTGTAAGCCCTGATATCCGGACTCGCCAGATTTTGGGTCTCGTCACTGCATTCAGAATCAAAAAAATTTTGGTGAATACCGCTCGCCATCAAGTAGCGATAATTAATTAGAAATGTTTTAACGCGAAGCTCACGCAGAATAACCAAAGAAATGAGCTCGGCGTTAGCCAACCCGAATTTTAACGAAATTGCCCTCTGTTTAGGGTTTTATTTTTGCAGTCTATCGCGCTGGACAATACAGGTCACACACTCCTGCCACGCACACACTGCCCCTTGCAGAAACCGAGTCTTCAGCCACATTCAGTGTTGGCTGCACTCAAGTGCATATTGATGCCTGCCTGCTGCGCTGACAATCTTGTAGCGCACCTCGCAAAAGCCATTGCACATCCCCGGTGACATCTTGGTCACTTCGTTAAGTTCTGGTGGTTGTTTACGACCACGGCCCGCCCTGCGCACATCTCTATTCTGTGGCTTCGTCTAGGAGCCCTGCATGAAAAGAATGTTGTTTAACGCAACGCAATCAGAAGAATTGCGCGTTGCGATCGTCGATGGACAAAAACTCATCGATCTGGATATTGAACACGCTGGTAAAGAACAGCGCAAAAGTAATATCTACAAAGGGGTGATCACCCGTATTGAACCGTCTCTCGAAGCCGCATTTGTCGACTACGGCACTGACAGACACGGCTTTTTGCCGTTCAAGGAAATTGCCCGCAGTTACTTCCAGGAAAAACCAGATCAAGGACGCGCCCGTATTCAGGACGTGATCAAAGAAGGTCAGGAAGTCATTGTGCAGGTAGACAAAGACGAGCGCGGCAGCAAAGGCGCTGCGCTGACTACCTTTATCTCGCTGGCTGGCCGTTACCTGGTCTTGATGCCCAACAATCCACGCGGAGGCGGTGTCTCGCGTCGTGTGGAAGGTGAAGATCGCAATGAGTTGCGCGACACCATGGCGCAACTGGAAGTGCCTAACGGCATGAGCATCATTGCCCGCACTGCTGGCATTGGCCGCAATGCAGAAGAGCTGCAATGGGATTTGAATTACCTGACCCAATTGTGGCAAGCGATTGAAGATGCCTCCAATTTCCAGCCTGGCGCTTACTTGATTTACCAGGAAAGCAGCCTGGTGATCCGCGCCATCCGTGACTACTTCAGTGCTGATATCGGTGAGATCCTGATTGATACCGCTGACGTACACGAGCAAGCCTTGCAGTTCATGAACCACGTGATGCCAGGCAATGTCACCCGCGTCAAACTGTATCAGGACGAAATTCCGCTGTTCTCCCGCTTCCAGATCGAACATCAGATCGAATCTGCGTTTGCGCGTGAAGTACGTCTGCCTTCCGGTGGCGCCATCGTAATCGACCACACCGAAGCACTGGTGTCCATCGACGTCAACTCTGGCCGCTCCATCAAAGGCGCAGATATTGAACAAACCGCGTTTAATACCAACCTTGAAGCGGCCGAAGAAGTGGCACGTCAGATGCGTCTGCGTGACCTGGGTGGCCTGGTGGTCATTGACTTTATTGACATGGAAAACCAGCGCAACCAGCGTGATGTCGAGAACGCCCTGCGCGACGCCTTGCATCACGACCGCGCACGCGTGCAAATGGGCAAGATTTCACGCTTTGGCCTGTTGGAAATGTCCCGCCAGCGCCTGCGTCCTAGCCTGGGCGAAACCAACCACATGACCTGTCCTCGTTGTAACGGTACCGGTCATATCCGCGGTATCGAATCCACGGCCCTGCATATCCTGCGCATCACGCAGGAAGAGGCCATGAAGGACAACAGCGCCATCATTCAGGTACAGTTGCCGGTTGAAGCCGCCACCTTCCTGCTCAATGAAAAACGTGCCGACATCCACAAGATTGAACAACGTACCGGCGTGGAAGTGATCCTGATTCCTAACATCCATATGGAAACGCCAAATTACAACATCTTGCGTATCCGCCATGATGATGTGAACGAAGAAACCACGCAAGCCAGCTACAAGATGGTGGACTTGCCAAGCGAGTCTGATTACCAGCATCGCCTGGAACAGGCTGCAGCCCCGGCCAAAGCTGAAGCTCTAGTCAAAGGCATTACGCCTGCGACATCGGCCCCGATTGTAGAAGAGAAACCTGCGCCTGCGCCGGTACAAGTGACTGAGCAGAAAAAGTCATTCTTTGGCGTGATCAAGTCCTGGCTTGGTCTGGACGAAAAAGAAGTGGTGCCCTCAGAACCTGAAAAACCAGCGCGCGAAAGCAAAGAGCATGGCCGTGACCGGAACAAAAACCGTAACCGTCGTGACCGTCAGCGTGACCGCGGCCAAGAGCGTAATGAGCGTCCAGCCAATGAACGTACAGGCAAAGAGCAACAGGAAACGCAGCATGGTAGCAAACTTCGCCAGGAGCGTCCGGCACAGGAAAAACCTGCGCAGAGAGAACGTCAAGAGCGCCAAGCCAATCAAGAAGTCAAAGCAGAGACCAATCAGCCTGCATTGACCGCGCAATCAGGCGACAACAAGCAGGAACGCGGTGAGCGCGGCAACCGCCGTAACCGTCATGGCCGCCGTGATCGCCGTAACCGTGATGAAGCGCCCAACCAGAACGTTGTAGAGTCTGAAAACAGTGTGGTGACTGAAAATGCTGCATCCGTCAATCTTGCCGCTGCACCAGTTGTTGCTGACACAGTGCCTACGTTTGCGGTGGCAGAAACAACTGCCGCAGTTAGCCCAGTAGAAGTAGTGGCTGCCGCACCAATCGTAGAGAACCCGGCTGCCGCAGTGGAAGCGCCCGTTGAAGACACCGCCATCCAAACCGCAGATGACAATCAGGCTGAAGCGCCCAAGGCACAAAAACCTGCGCGCAATCGTTCAAGAGCAGGCAAGCCAGCAGGAAAAGCCAAAGCGAAACAGGCTGATCAGGCGGTAGACACCAGCGGGATTGAATTGGTGGAAACCGCTGCAACGTCCTCCCCTGTGGTGACTGAGGCTACAGAAGCCCCAGCGGACGCGAAAAAGAAACCGGCCCGTAAACGCAAGCCATCCACGGCAAAAACCACAGAAGCCCAGGCAGACAGTGGGATTCAACTGGTAGAGACCAAAGCAGAAGTGATGAATACGGGCGTGGAAGCCACCCAAAAAACCAAAAAGCCACGTAATGCGGCTAAATGGAAAAAAGATGAGGCCGGCACCGGTGAAGATGGACTGGTGATGGTAGAGACTCAGAAGTAAAACGCTGAGTATGATAAAAAAGAGGGCCTGTCAGGCCCTCTTTTTTTATGGCATCAATGGTATTACCAACTGGAGTGCCAACGCACGATACTCCAATAGCCGACTATCGTCAGCAAGATAGAGACCACCACATGCGAGGTGACATAAAGCAACATTCCACCGTAATTTTGCTTTTGTAACAAGCTGAAAGCTTCTGCCGAAAAGGTAGAGAAAGTGGTTAACCCGCCCAAAAAACCGGTTGTCATCAACAAGCGCCACTCCATAGACAGGGTTGGAATCACCTGCAAGATACCCAACGCAATGCCCATTAACAGGCCCCCAATGGCATTGGCGAGAAAAGTGCCGAGCGGGATCAGTCCGCCTTGATTCAAGCTCAATGCCAGGCCCCATCTGATCCATGCACCAACACTGGCACCGAATGCGACTGCTAGCCATGATTTCATTTGAATATCCTTCTAAAACGTGAACAGGCAATGTATCATAAGTTTAAAAACATTCAGCTTCAACCGCCCGTTGATTTAAAGAGATTGCCTTGCGTTTACTATTCGTTACTTCAGAAGTTTTCCCGTTAATCAAAACAGGTGGTTTGGCAGATGTCAGTGGTGCACTCCCCACCGCCCTCGCTAGCAGTGACACAGAGATTCAAATTCTGTTACCGGCTTATCGTGGCATGCTGGCGCAATGTAGTTCGCCCAAACACTTGGGCAGCTTACAGCCCTTCCATGATATCCGCTGCGAGCTCTACAAAACTTTGTTACCAGGCACCAATATCCCCTTGCTGCTCATAGACTGCCCTGCGCTCTATGACCGGGATGGCGGCCCTTACCATCACCCGCTACATGGGGAGTGGGAAGATAACCCGTTGCGGTTTGGGGTGTTGTCAAAAGTGGCAGCCATGCTGGCGATGCCTAACATGCTGCAGGCCTGGCAGCCAGAGATCGTCCATTGCAATGACTGGCAAACTGGATTAACACCCTACTACCTCAAGCAAATGGGCAGTCAGGCCAAGTCCGTGTTCAGCATCCACAACCTGGCCTTCCAAGGCAACTTTCATGCTGACTGGCGCTATCGATTAACCCTCAACCTTGAGGACTATCAGGCAGAAGGCTACGAGTTTTATGGCCAGGTCTCATTCATGAAATCCGGTCTGTTTTACGCCGATGCTTTATCAACCGTCAGCCCAACCTATGCCCGTGAAATTCAAACCGATCAGTTTGGTTTTGGTTTTCAAGGCTTGCTGCAGCATCGTGCGGCAGATTTAACCGGGATTTTGAATGGCATCGATACCGAAATCTGGAATCCCGCACAAGACCCTTATTTGCCAGCACACTACACTGCCAGTGCGTTATCCGGCAAGCAAGCGATCAAGCAAGCCTTGCAGGCAGAATTAGGACTGCGTCAGCAAGCAGATACGCCACTGTTGGGGGTCGTTAGTCGCCTCACCTATCAAAAAGGGCTGGATATGCTGATCGAGATTGCTGACGCACTGCTTGGCAGCGGCTGTCAATTAGCCGTGCTTGGCAGTGGTGAGGCCAGCATGCAACGGCAGTATCTGAGTTTAATGCAACGCTATCCTGGACAAGTGGCCGTGACCATCGGCTATAACGAGCCACTCTCGCACCGTATCATGGCCGGTACCGATATTTTTGTCATGCCCTCGCGGTTTGAGCCCTGCGGGCTGAACCAGATGTATGGCTTGCGATATGGCACGATTCCCGTAGTCGCCAATACTGGTGGACTGGCAGACTCAGTGCATGGCGGCGAAATCAATGCACAAGGAGTTCCCGGCACGATGACTGGATGGGTCATGGCTGACAATGACGCATCGACACTTTTGGTCACATTACAAACTGCGATACAGGTTTATGCCAATTCTGGTCAGTGGCAACAGCTGCAACGGCAAGCGATGCAACAGGATGTGAGCTGGGAAACCAGCGCCCAACACTATCAAACACTGTACCAAAACGTGCTTTCAAGCCCAAAAGCCTGATTTTTAAAGCCAGAGAGACAAAAAGGAGAAGTTGGCACGGAAGCTGCTTACTACTAATCAAGCTTCTCCAAAGCTAACTTCTCCTCCCTCAAGACGCCGAATAGGCGTCTTTTTTTTGCCTGAATTCAGACTCAGTCGATTATTCAGCAGCCGCAGGTGGTGTCATATTCAAAAAGTGTTCGCGGTAATACTTGAGCTCATCAATCGACTCATAAATATCCGCCAGGGCTTCATGACGGCTGGCTTTTTTAAATCCCGCATAAATATCCGGACGCCAGCGACGTGATAATTCTTTAAACACACTCACATCAAGATTGCGGTAATGGAAAAATGACTCCAGACGCGGCATGTAACGCGCCATAAAGCGCCTGTCCTGACAAATTGAATTGCCACACATCGGCGACTTGCCTGCTGGCACATGCTCTTTCAAGAATGCCAGCATGGCATCTGTTGCTGCTTCTTCATCCAGGGTCGATGCCTTGACCTTATCAATCAAGCCACTCCGGCCATGCGTGCCTTTATTCCAGGCATCCATGCCATCGAGTACCGCATCAGACTGATGAATGACCAGCACAGGGGACTCTGCAATCACATTTAATTGTGCATCGGTGACGACGGCAGCTAATTCCAGAATGCGGTCCGTGTCAGGCAGTAAACCGCTCATCTCCATATCCAGCCAGATTAAATTGTCCTGATTAGTTGCCAATTGTGTGCCTCTCGTCATGATTTCCATTAAAATGAAACATTATATTCAGTTCAGTGAACAAGGTGGAGTTAAATCCATCAAAATAGCTAACTGAAATCATTCATCATCATTACTGTTATGTCCGGATTATTTACTCAAATTTTTGTCGCTGTGATTGTAATCAGCTTGGCAGTACGTGTCTGGCTGGGCTTGCGCCATATTCGCCATATCCAGCAACATCGTGCACAAGTACCTGCCGCCTTTAGTCAAACAATTAGCCTGGAGGCACATCAACGCGCTGCAGACTATACGACCGCCAAGGTAAAACTGCGCCTGAGTGAAACCGTCATGGAGTCATTGATTTTGCTGGCACTCACGCTAGGCGGCGTTTTACAACTGCTGGATCAGGCCTGGCAACAATGGCTGCCTGACCATGAAATCATTCGTGGTGCACTGGTCATTTGCTCGGCCATGTTGATCTCGGGTGCAGCGACCCTGCCGTTTGATTACATTCAGACTTTTAAAGTCGATGAGAAATTTGGCTTTAACAAGATGTCACGCAGCATGTTTTTTAGTGACCTGGTTAAACACACCGTTGTTGGCTTAATGCTGGGCGGACCAATCTTGTTTGTCGCGCTCTGGCTTATGCAAGGTGCTGGCGATTTATGGTGGCTCTACCTCTGGCTGATCTGGAGTGCGTTTAACCTGTTTATGCTGGCCGTCTATCCCATCTGGATTGCGCCACTGTTTAACAAGTTTACGCCCATGCAGGATCAATCCCTCAAGGCACGTATCGAGGCCCTGTTGCAAAAATGCGGCTTTGCCAGCCAAGGCTTGTTTGTGATGGATGGATCCACTCGCTCTGGTCATGGCAATGCCTACTTCACCGGTTTTGGCAAAAACAAACGTGTCGTGTTCTTTGACACCTTGCTGGAAAAGCTCAGTGCCGATGAAATTGAAGCAGTGTTGGCCCATGAGCTTGGTCACTTCAAACACCAGCATGTCATTAAACGCATCATCATGATGTTTGGATTAAGCCTGTTAGGATTGGCGTTATTGGGTTACCTGATCAAACAGGAATGGTTTTTTACAGGGCTGGGGATTTCGGCACCGAGTAACCACATGGCTTTGCTCCTGTTTGTGCTGGTCTCGCCCGTCTTCATGTTTATTCTGCGTCCAGTCATGGCGGCCTACTCCCGAACCAATGAGTTTGAAGCCGACCACTACGCGGCACAACAATCCAGACCACAGTTTCTGATTGATGCACTGGTTAAGCTGTATCGTGACAATGCGTCTACGCTGACCCCGGATCCACTCCACTCTGCATTCTATGACTCGCATCCACCGGCGAGCCTGCGGATTGCCAAGTTGCAAACATACGCATGAAAGCGCTCCTGCTGATCAGTTGGTCTTTATTGCTCGCCAGCCATGATGCAAGCGCAACTGAAGCCCAGCTGCAAGCAGGAAAAAAACTGGTCGACACCCATTGTATCAGTTGTCATGCCAGCAGCTATGGCGGCGATGGTAGCGGCATTTATACACGTGACTACCGCAAGGTGCGCTCTTTCAATGGTTTAAAAGCTCAAGTCACCAACTGTAATACCATGCTCAACCTTAAATGGTTCGATGATGAAGAGCAGCAAGTGGTACAGTACTTGAATCACACCTACTATCATTTCTAGCATGTCGCATCCAGGCCTGATTGTCGCTGCCTACGGCAAGCGCTATAACGTAGAATTGCCCGATGGGCGAATTCTTAGCTGTGTCACGCGTGGCAAAAAAGTCGATAATGCGGCAGGTGACCGCGTCACAGTGACCCTCACTGCCAACAATGAAGGCGTCATTGAGAAAACCTCAGAACGGACCACCCTGCTCTATCGCAGCAATGCTTATAAAAGCAAAGTGCTGGCAGCCAATGTCACCCAGATATTGATTGTGCTGGCAACGCAGCCCAGCTTTTATGAAGACCTGCTCAACCGCTGCCTGGTCGCTGCAGAAGCCGCTGGCATTCGGGCTGTCATTCTCCTCAACAAATGTGACTTGCCTAACCCGCAAGCCCTACACAAGCTGGAGCAATATGCAGCGCTTGGCTACCTCACTTTACAACTCAATGCGCGGCAATCGGTAGAGGCGCTCAAACCGTTGCTGGCAGGTCATACCAGTGTGCTGGTAGGACAATCCGGCATGGGTAAATCCACAATTATCAATAGCCTACTCCCTGAAGCACGCAGCAAAACACAGGAAATCAGTACCACACTGGATAGTGGCAAACACACCACGACAGCCACCCATCTCTATCATCTTGATCAGGACAGTGCCATTATTGACTCACCAGGCCTGCAGGAGTTTGGGCTGTATCATATCAATGAGACCGAGCTTGAATATGCATTTGTCGAGTTCAGGCCTTTTATTGGTCACTGCAAATTCAATAATTGCACGCATACGCACGAACCAGACTGCGCGATTCTAAAGGCTGTCCAAGCAGGCAGCATTCCCCGCGAACGCTTACAAATATTCCAGCAAATCCGTAGCGAAAATAGCGTGCAAGTCTACGGTTAACCCCCCGTTTTTTATTCATCTGTCAGTATTTAGAGACAAAAAAACACCCTGCCGAAGCAGGGTGTTTAGTCTGTTTAACCGATCAATAACTTGATCGGTTATAAGCTGCGCTTGATTACAGTGCGAACACGCTCAATGCACCGCCGCCAGGAGCAGCGTTGTACTTGGTCAACTCTTTGTAACCACCAGCAGCACCCAGTGCGTCTGTGTCAGTAGTCATACCCAAGTTCATCGCAACACCAGCCCAACCACCGATACCAGACAAGATACCAACGTATTGCTTGCCTTTGTTACCGTAGGTGAATGCGTTACCAATCGCGCCGGAACCCACTTGGAATTTCCACAGTTCTTTACCGGTTTTCGCGTCAACCGCCTTGAACCAACGATCCAATGTACCGTAGAACACGATGTCTGAAGCCGTTGTCAGTGCACCACTCCACGCAGAGAACTTCTCTTTGTTGTACCAAACTTTTTTGTTGGTCATTGGATCGTAAGCACCGAAACCACCCATTACGCCGTCTGGACCAGCAAACATAGTCAGTGTCGCACCAACCCATGGTTGACCAGCAACGTATTTGGACTCAACTGGCTCGTATGTCATACATACGTGGTTCAATGGTGTGTACATCAAACCAGTTTTTGGTGAGTAAGCCGCTGGCTGTTGGTCTTTAGTACCCAAAGCAGCCGGGCAGATACCCTTGGCGTTGTAGTCTTGGTGAGTAGAAGCAGATGCCAGTTTGTTTGGCACACCTGTTTTCAGGTCAACATCAGTTGCCCAGTTAACAAATGGATGCACTTTTTCAGCAGCAACCAATGTACCGTTACCAGCTTGCCATGTGTAGATGAAACCGTTACGGTCATGGTGCCATGCGTATGTTTTGCCACCTTTGTCGAACAGGATCACTTCGTTAATACCGTCGTAGTCCCACTCATCGTGTGGTGTCATTTGCATTGCCCATTTAGCAACACCAGTATCCAGATCACGTGCAGTGATTGTCATGGACCATTTGTTGTCGCCTGGACGTACGTCTGGGTTCCAAACAGATGGGTTACCTGAACCGTAGTATACCAAGTTTGTCTTGGCATCATATGGCCACCAGCCCCATACGGAACCACCACCATGTTGCCAGCCGTCTTTCACAGCTTGTGGTTTCAACCAAGTACGTGTACCCAGTTCTTTTTCGCCGCCTTTGATCTGGTCAGCTGACAAACGCTTGAAGGAACCGCCTTCTTTGTTACCACCATTCACGTCTTGATAAACAGACAGTGCGTTATACAAAGGATTGTCCTTGTTGGTGTTAGCATCGTGCAATGTTTCGCTATCTGGGCCTGTTGAGTAGGCTTTCCATGCCAGAGAACCATCTTTCAGGTTGTATGCAGCGATAAAGCAACGTACGCCGAACTCAGCACCTGAGCAACCGGTCAGGACCTTGTCTTTGATCACGTGTGGTGCGTTGGTGTTAGTTGCACCGACTTTTGGATCAGTGTTTTTAACATCCCAAACTTTAGCACCGGTTTTTGCATCCAAAGCAACCAGCATGCCGTCGTTTTGTTGCAAGAAAATTTTGCCATCGCCAAAACCCAGACCACGAGTCACGTTGTCACAGCACAGCACAGCTTGAACGCTTGGGTCTTGTTTAGGGAAATAGGTCCAAACGATTTTCTGGTTATCGTTCAGGTCCAATGCATAGACGTTGTTTGGGAAAGCAGTCACGATATACATCATGTTGCCAACAACGACTGGAGAGCCTTCATGACCACGGTTTACACCGGTCGCGAATGTCCACGCCATTTTCAGGTTTTTAACGTTGCCCTTGTTGATTTGTGCCAAAGCACTGTAACCTTGGTTGTTGTGTTGACCACGTGGATGTGCCCAGTTGTTAGGATCTTTCATCGCAGCTTCTTGATCAGCAGCAGCGAATGCGAGCATTGGCATGGCAAGCGCAACGCTGGCAGCAATACCAAAAGCAGTTTTGATTTTCATGATAGTTATATCTCCGAGATAATCACAAGGTAGCAATTGTTAATATCAATTGCGCGGTGCTTAAATTGCCACTGGCACTAGGATTTCCAGAGCTGAAACATCCTGTAACGGATGTATGTCACTTTATTAAGCGCTTGTAACTGTAATACAAATAATAGCCCATGACAGCCAGCCAGTTTCAGGTTTTATTCATGGGCCAGAGCGGGAATTTTTCCGAAAACTTTATTGAATTGCTTTTTTTTTGTATCATCTGTTAACGGAAGGCCATGTCCTAGTGTGCCCTTCAGGTAAGCGTGCCCGATGTGATGTGCAGGCACCCTTTTCTTGAACATAAGGCAAACGTAGACGTGCTGAGACCCTGGTATTACTCACTGGTATTAGATAAAGATTCCCCTTCATCCATACATCAGCAACTCATAGACCACTTCAGGTCGATGATAGAAGCGGGTGACTGGTTAGGCGGCAGCCCCTTGCCCAGCTCACGCGACATTGCGCAACGCCTGGGGATCAACCGTAAAACGGTTTCTCGCGTTTACGAAGAGCTCTCTGCGCAAGGGCTGATCTACACCCAACCCAAGCGCGGCACTTTTGTGGCCGAGACTGCCAAGCGTGCCAGCACGGCAGACAAAGCGATAACTGACCTGAGCCTATCATCGCCCGCGCCACTCAGCGAAACCAGCAACATCGAAAGCCTGATCCAGAAAAGCAGTATACATCACCTGCGCCGGGCGGCATTGCATCTGCACAAATTGCGGCAAGCAGATTACGATGTCACGGGCTTGCATCACCTCAAGCATTTGCTGGCAAATTTGCTGGCACACGAACGGCGCTATCTGGTGCCGCCGGAACATATTGCCTGTGGCGCGCGACATGGCCTGCAACAGGCGATCCTATGCAATCTGGATGCCGCCCATGGTTATGTATTGATTGATGCCGCGGTCGGAACAGGTCTGGAGCGCGCATTAAAAAAACAGGGCATTCCGGTCATGCAACTGCCTGAAATGGCATGCAACCAGACACAACAGTTTATTGATCAGGTTGAAAAATACTGCATCAATTTTCCGGTATCCGCAGTGTGGTGTGACAGCAGCAAGATTGTATCGCCAGACCAGTTGGAAGCAGAGCAAGCACTGATTGCACAAAAACTGTCTGATTATGGCCTGCTACTCATTGATGACCAGCGCAGCCGCCTACCCCTGGGCCTGGAACACCAACCACCACTGGCAGCAAAGTACGCACGCAGCCTGCTCCTTGGCAGCTTGTATGGTACGTTTTGCGAGATGTTCAACATTTGCTATGTGGCGAGCAATCTGGGATTCACCGACAAATTTTTGAATGAGATGGACGCGCACTCACAATCTCCGTTGCTATTGAATATGCTGGCGCAAAGTGACCTGATTAAGCGAGGAGAGTATAAAAAACTGGTGACCACGATACATCGCACCATGGCGTAACCATGCGCGCATAGCAACGCACCAAACCGGTTGCAATGAACCAAACAATGGCAAAATCGGCTACACACAACCACCACAATGATGGAAAAAATCCCATTTACTCTAAAAATAGATTTTTAAAACATTGGGTTAAATTAATTTTATAAAGTTGGCACGAGAAATGCTAAAATCCAGCCGGGAGTGAGCTATCACTAGGACCGATACCAGCAGACTGCATATCCGCCGGTATCGGGGTAGCCACTCCCAAACTTGCATATTGATCTCATGCAGAATAAAAAAGGCAGCGCAATTGCGCTGCCTTTTTTATTCTGTCTTTGAGACTAGATTTACCTCACGGAGAGGCAAACCACAGCCCAATTACTCTTGACCGATTTGGTAAACTTCGTAGCTGGTTTCTACAATCTTACCGGTCGTCGCATCAACTTCGACTTTGACTTCTTCGTTGTCTGCTTCAAGGATATCGAACTCGTAAGAAGCTTTGCCATCTGGCTCCAGCTCATACTCTACTTCAACCACTTTACCAGCATGCGCAGCCAAAGCAGTGGCTTTGGCATCGGCTTCTGAAACTTTAGCCAAGGCTTTGAATTTCTCGTCATCCGCAGTCACTTCTTGCTCTACTTCTGTGACTTTACCTGTTTTGGCACTGCATTCGATATCCCAAGCGGTGCCGTCTTTAGACTGCACATCAAACTCGTATACCAATTGCTTACGCTCAGACTTGGCTTCGACTTTTACAATTTTGCCATCATGTACAGACAAGGCTGCTTTTACGCACTTACCCAGGCTGTCGTAGGCTTTTGGTTTGATAGTTTCATGGTCAGCAAATGCTGGAGCTGACAATACACCGCATACAGCGGCAATGATGAATGAGGCTTTAATTTGCATAATGATCTCCTAAGTTTAAGTCATGAACTCAACATGCCAGACAGCGCTAGGGACGCTTCTTGACACATTCATAACGATGCAAAGGATATCAAAAACAAACAGGGGTTTTGCAAATATTACACC
Source organism: Methylophilus sp. DMC14 (assembly GCF_056314085.1). NCBI lineage: Bacteria > Pseudomonadati > Pseudomonadota > Betaproteobacteria > Nitrosomonadales > Methylophilaceae > Methylophilus > Methylophilus sp. DMC14. The sequence goes on from NZ_JBQUZA010000007.1 coordinate 36,310, forward strand.
TTATTAACAAAATGGTTTAAATCAACCATTTCACGCCCCACACCCGCACCTTTAGACCGCAACTGGCGCCTTGATGGCAGGATAAGGATCGTAGTTTTCTAGCGTAAAATCTTCAAATTTAAAGCCAAAAATATCGTTGACTGCCGGGTTAATGCGCATGTTAGGCAAGGCACGTGGTGTGCGTGCAAGTTGCTCTTTCACTTGCTCCATATGGTTGCTGTAGATATGGGCATCGCCCAGCGTATGCACAAAATCGCCCACTTGCAGGTCGCATACCTGCGCCACCATCATGGTGAGCAAAGCATATGAGGCAATGTTAAACGGCACGCCGAGGAAATTCTAACCACCATGAATGTGTTCATTACATACACATATCAATACCAACTCATCAGACTATCATTGTACAAAATATATAAAAATTGTACAAAACATAGACTCTTATAATTCCTATTCAAATTTGAAATAATGATTCTATAATTTCTGCCGTAAATGTTGAGAATTCCAGAGTTGGTATAATGATCAACCTGGCGATAGGCCTCTTAATTTAAATCAGCAACTTCCCCTTAAGGTTTTCAAATGAAGCAATATTTAGACTTGGCAAAAAATATTATTGACAATGGGGTTTGGGTGCAAAATGAACGTACAGGCAAAAGATGCCTTACATTAATTAATGCGGACTTAACTTATGACGTTGATGAAGGAAAGTTTCCTTTAATAACCACTCGAAAAAGCTATTACAAATCCGCAATTGCTGAAATGCTCGGCTATATTCGCGGCTATGACAATGCTGCGCAGTTTAGAGCCATCGGTACGAAAACATGGGATGCAAACGCTAATGAGAATAGTGCTTGGCTTTCCTCACCTTTCAGAAAAGGAGAGGATGATTGTGGATTTATTTACGGAAAAATAGGACGGAATTTCCCTAAACCAGACGGCGGTAGCATAGACCTCCTTAGAAAGATATACAACGACTTAAGAGCTGGTTTAGATGATCGCGGTGAAATCTATACTTTTTATCATCCAGGAGCTTTTCATATGGGTTGTTTGCGCCCATGTATGTATAGTCATCACTTCTCGTTACTTGGAGACACACTGTACCTCAATAGCACTCAAAGAAGCTGCGATGTTCCATTAGGACTGAATTTCAACATGGTTCAGGTATATTTTTTCTTAGCAATTATGGCTCAAATCACTGGCCACAAGCCCGGTAAGGCCTATCATAAAATCGTTAATGCACACATATATGAAGATCAATTAGATCTAATGCAAAATGTACAATTAAAACGTGAACCATTTGACTCCCCAACACTAAAAATAAATCCAAATATAAAAACTTTAGAAGACCTGGAAACATGGGTAACAGTAGATGATTTCGAAGTTATTGGATACCAATACCATGACCCAATTTCGTATCCTTTCTCTGTCTAAGACTTGTGGTTAAACACAAAGTCGAAACTAGGTTAAATCAGCCCCCTCGATAAACCCGTGATTTTCTGTGAGTTATAACATTTTAGAGAATAATAAAGCCCTCAATGAGGGTTTTAAAAACAACAACTCCTACACGCTCGTGGCATTGAAGGTGAATTCAGAAGCGAATTAACCGGCTTGTAGATTCTGCAGAATACCCACAAAAACAGCTACCGGTTATCCTCAGTTTGGTCATTCTGCCCATTGCTCGTTAGCAAAAAGTTAAGCGTGAACTTGATATTCATAAATAGCCAATAGTGAGGTTATTGAGCATCGCATAAAGCTTCTTACCTCACGTTGTTGTTGAAGCCATAGTGATTTTGTTAAACCATCCTGTCGGCTTATTGCTCTACTACCCACCCTTTTTCAATTAAAGCACTCAAGGTTTGTGGGGCTATACGTGTCTCATTCACTGCAAGACAGAGAAAGTGCGTTGGGCGAGACATTGCAACATACAAATTCCTGAGTTGACCTCGCTGCAATTTACTAAGGCTAGCTGGATTTTTCTTAATCCCTGCAACATATGGAAGTGCCATTTCCAAATCAAACTTCTTACTATTACCACCATAAGATTCCATTACTAACGAGGCAATGTGGGTTTCACCCTTCATGCTTGCCACTGTCCCTATTGTGTAATTTATATCTCGACCCATATGAGAAACTGCACAAAGATTTGGAAGTTGTGCTGGGTTTAACAAGAAAAAGGCCTGATCAAATGTGGACAGATTTTTGAAGGATTGAAGCAGAGTTCCCGTTGGAAGATAAGATTTTAAACGCGTATAAATGTAATCTATCAAAACATCGCGCGCTGCAGGAGTGGCATATAAATCAGGTTTTAGTATAAGATCTTGAACTAATAGATGTATGGGTAATGCAGTTCCAGTTTGCTCAGTGACTGCCTTTATTAAAGCATTACTATCTCTGATGCTCTCAACGATTGGAGAGCCGGCTTCCCGCATGATTAGCAATATTGCTCGTCGAACTTGAGCTACCCTTCCGAAAAGAATAGATTCATTATTGTGGTTAGGTGGGGGCAAGAGAGCCTGCCAGAAATTATCATTTGAATTAGTTGCCCCCGTCTGAGTTTGCGCAAACGCGGGCCAGTAATCACCTAAGTGTCGTCCAGGAACCACGTCTCCACTTCCGACTTTACGCGTGCACATGCCACGGACTGATTTTTTCTCCAACTCTAGGTCAGTAAAACGATCAATTACTAACTGACCAAATTTGGTTAGCACTTTCTCAACGTCAGCAGTCTTATATAGCAATAATACTGGCGGCATTTCTTGATTTGCTTCTCCAATCACAGGAAGCTGGGATAAGCGAACACTGGCTACTGCTTCAGCAATTTTGTTGCCAAATCGTTTACTAGTACTAATTACTTTATGACCTGCCCGGGGGAATGTGCAATTAACAATGCCTTCATCGTCCGTGAGGATTTTCTGATCAATATCTCCAAATCGTTGAACAGTGGATTTGTTTTCAAAGATGCTATTTAGAATACTTTCCTGTGCCCAGGAGGTATCTTGCATCTCATCAATAAATACTAGTGGAAAACGTCGGAAAATTACGTCCAGAAGATTCGGGTTACTTTTTAAAGCGCTCTCAGCAAAGGCAAACATATCTCGGTGCCGAAAGATTCCTGCGTCTAAAAGTGAATATTTCAGTTCTCGTACTTGTTTCCCAGATGGAGTGGTAGCGTTGGTCAGAGTTCCACTTTCGGTCGATATTTCCAATTCACTACCTTTAAAGTAGAGTGTATTGATTAATTCGTCTGCATTTTCCTGGTATTTTAGCCAACCCCGTAGTGTCTTAAATTTGTATTGCTGAAGAAGTTTCTGCGCTTTTTTTGCAAATGCATCGTCATCAATAATCTCAACTTTGATGCCCGCACTTCGGAGTGCCGGTAAAGCTATATATTGGTTCACAAAGCCGTGAATCGTCCCGATATAATGTGGGTAGGTTAAAAGTTTTTGGCCGTCGGCATTTAATTTTAAACGCCTAGTGATTTCTTCTCGAGCAACGTTTGTATGACTGAGTACGCAGAGCCCCTTCTTCTGCTGATTCCATTTTCTTGCAATTAGTAAAAGTTTTGCTGCAAGCAGTGATGTTTTACCACTTCCTGGGACGGCATTGAAGTCCCGTGAAGTTGTTTCTAGAATAGCTTCTTGTCTCTCAGTATCGCTAAAGTCCAAATCTGGACTGACTTCCTTTAACCACAAAAGATCAGCAGTGTTTAAATCAATAACTGACATAATTTAATTCACCGCCGTTGTCTCGGTTTTTGTTGCTGGTTTACTTTTATCCCCGGTTAGATGTATGAATGCCTTTTTTAGATACGGCGGAAGGCGATTGAAAAGTTCATCACCAGAACCAAACTCACCAGACAACAAAAGCTCTGCAGCATATTGGGCTACGATTGCCTTCGAAGCTTCTTTATTGTACAGAGGCTTGAAGATTTGATTTGCCAACTCCTCCTCAGTCAAACCTTTGGTTTCTAATTCCTCCCAAGATTCTTTTGCTGCTTCCTTGGCTTTAGTTTCATCAGCATCCTCTAACCTTTCACCTTTAGTTTTAGCTTTCCTTCCGAGCTGGATGGCGTAATACATGAGTTTTGCGCACCCAAAATAAGCGAGATCATATTCAAGCGTCCATTTGTCGGAAATACACACGATAGTGCTGCCTCCCTGCGCCCGATTACTCTTGTCTAGTAAAAACTTTGCAAGCTCTTCTTCGTTATAATCAGAAGTGAAACGTTTCTTTCCTTCCCCGGGGGCAGAAACAAATGTTTTAGCCGATTCAGGAACAATATCTCGATCAGTTAAGCAGACCACAGGAATTTTTAGCTCTGGTCCAGCACCTTCAACCTGCAAAATTCGAGCATAGTGAAAAAGCCCCGTATGACCTACATTTACCAGTGAAACACCATGTTTGGACAATGAGCGATCACAGACTTCTGCTAAGGTTGGAAGTAGGATAGCTTCAGCCGGACCTTCCACCATCATGACCCCTCTTGCAAAGAAGAGATTGGCTTTCGTCGCTTCTATAAATCTACGTAAGAATGAGTAGTCAGTTTTTTTCAGTTTAGTATTGCCAGCGGATAACGGGAAGGTCTGAGCCTTATGCACTAAGGTCATGTTCTCTATGTCTGTATGGGAAACTAATGATGGGCTGTGAGTAGTCATCACTACTTGTACTTGTCTTTCATCAGTTTCTTTGGTTTTAGAGTGATTTTCAAGCAAGTCCATTACTCTATATTGCAATTGCGGGTGCAAATGAGCTTCAGGCTCTTCAATTAATAACAGCGCAAGATCATCACCTTCTCTCAGCAAAACTAGTTCAGTTGCCATAAATAACGCATTGTTATATCCCAACCCGCGAGCACATCTGGCATTTGGATCCACATCACCTCCTGGCAACAAAGCTAATTCAAATTTTTCCAAGATTGGTGTCAGTGATAAATCTGGAGTGATACGAATCCGAGACTGCAACTTTTCACTCTCAAATGAAAACTCTTCTAAATAGTTTTGGTTGATGTCCTGTTCAACGCTTTTGATCACTGTATGCTCACCAATATGGTGCTGAGAAAATGCCATTAAACCTACAATATTCTTTGGAACGTCATTAGGATTGGCTGTTTGGAAGTCGTTGACTTCCTGTCCATCAATATTTTTGTGTGCTGCAAGTATTTGCGACAAGCGGGATTGTCTGCCGGGGCGCAGCTCCGCTTCAGCATCCCTTAATGGTCGCAGATAGGTTGCACGGATTAGCTCACGAACTGTGCTGCCTATTTCTTGGCCAATTCCCTCTTTCCCTGCACGTACAGAAAACTCAACTCGCGCGCGTTTGTTTGGCTGTGGAGGAATCCACCTTGCACTGAGGTGGATAATTAGTGAACAAGATCCATCGCTCTCATGAGTTAACCATTCAAGAACACTAGCTTGTTGTTCGCTCGATAGATCACATAAAGTAGCCTCAATCCAAAGGCTAGTCGCACGTTCTGTTCCATGTATATGAAAATCATGTTCATAGAGCCGGATGTTTTCGTAACTGGTAGTAAGAAGTATTTGCCTTATAGCATCGACTATTGTTGTTTTGCCAGCATCGTTTTCACCCACCAAAATATTAAGACCAGGCCTTAAAGCCCAATCCAGTGCAGGAGCCTTTTTACCATCTCCAAATGCTCGAAAATTATTGGCTCGAATGTGCTTTAGATACATATATCTCTCTTATTTTGTTATTAATTTTTTATTTAAGCTATGGACAAAAAATAGCCATTTTTTAATAATAAATCATAGTCAATGCAAATTATCTTCAAACGGTCTAAACATTCAGGGAAAAACTCGACTTAGGATTATTTTGGCATTTCATAACTAATATCCGAACATTACTAAATCACATCAAGATGTCACTCCCAATAGTCAATACTTGTATTACTCTGCTTCAATTATTTTCAGCGCTGTTTCTGATTTCTGATGCTTATCTACCAGAACAGAAAAGTGCTGATTAAGATAAACATGTTCTAAAGTTATTTGGTAATTTTCGGGACTCTTAAAAAACCATCTCAGCCTCATCAATATATTCTTGCGATTCCCATTCTGCTATGGTTTGGCTAAGGCATCGAAGGGACCAATCTATGCATTTGGATTTCTTCTTTTAGTTTTTTCTCATCTGATAAAACTGCTTATGGAGTATTTCAAATAGGCAGCCCTAATTTAACGTTGAGAGTGATATGAGTGACATTAGAAAGTTAGCATCTAAAATTGATTTAGCTTGTGATAGAAATGATCACGAGACTCTCAACGAAACACTTGATGAGATTGGCAAAATTAATCTAAAGCCTCTCTCTCCAGTGGAATGCGCTACCCTAAACTACTTTATCGCCAATGCCCACTCCGGGATAAGACGATCTGTAAAACAAAAACAAAACTGGTTAGGCGATCAACACCACCGAGAAAAGGAAATTCTACATTTAAGATTAGCGCTTTCTGACTTAGGCGAACTTACTGATGAAGAAATTCGAACAGACCTCAAATCTCGGATAACCACCAATCTTGCAAATGCTTTAAACAATATTGGCAGATTCGTAGAAGCCATTCAGCTTTGGGATCAAACATTAATAAGCTATCCATATTTCCCAATGGCAATGGGAAATAAAGCTTCAACAATGTTCGAATATGCAAGATATGCCAGCAAAGGTTACGTTCAAGCCATATTTCTCCAAGAAAGCTATAAATTGCTCAAATCAGCTTTGGAAATTGGTGTAGAGAAACAGGCGAGAAATGAGATGTCTGCTTTAGCTGACCACATAAACACCTTTGGAGACTGGGATTGGAACAAAGTTGAAATTCCCCTGCCAGCCTATCGTAAAGGGCGTACCAAGAAAGAAAAAACATATAGAAAGTGGTGCGTTGAGAATCAACTCTATCTTGATTTCTTGAATGACGTTTCTAGAGACTGGACCTCATTAGAAGATACTCTAACCTTGCCCAATATGGTTCAAGACATCTTGGAAGAGGATGTTTATTTACCTGCCCCATATGCTATTTTCAATCAGCTCAAGCAAGAGTACGTTTCTGCAAGGTTTTTAATTTTCGAAGCAATACAAGAAAAAGATAAACCGCTACATTTTTCAGATAGATGTGTAAAACTGTATGACGCTCTTGATTACAGGTATTACAGATTATGGGTTGAAAGACTAAAAATGTCGTTCCTTTCAATCTTTGCTATTTTCGACAAAATTGCATACTTGGTGAATGATTACTGGAAACTTGAGATACCCGTTAGAAACTTAAGCTTTCAGTCAGTATGGTTTGAGGACAGAGGTTTAACTAAAATCCGGGAGCAATTTTTGATTTCAGAAAATAAGCCTCTGCAGGGCTTATTTTGGTTGAGCAAAGATTTATATTACCGATCAAAAGATGTGCAATTGATTAGCCCTGAAGCCAAGACTCTAACTGATATCCGCAATCATATTGCTCATAAGTACTTGCGGGTCCATGATCACTATTTAAACAATCCCGCTCAAGAACGTAAAACTAAAGGAAAGGAATTAAGTTTCCCTGTCAGTGATATAGAGTTGGTTGAAGAAAGTATTAGATTATTAAAGCTTGCTAGGAGCGCGTTAATCTACTTAACCACTGCGATTACCTATGAAGAAAGTAAAAAGAGTGCGGACTCAAACTCAGAATACACTTTTCCAATGACAATACACTCAGTAAATGACAATAGTCGATTATGACCTTACAGGTTTAAATCAAGCCTTACTATAATATTTGATTGGATTAAGTCGACTTGCCAAAAGGGCCAATGGATTTAGTTATATCTCATTTATGCCCTGCTGTGGCCAGCATACTGTTTTGGCTGAAAAAAACCACACCGGAATAGCAATATCAGCAAGAGTAATTGACGCCAAAAGTGACAACACAATGACTATCTGGCAAGCAATCATCCGATACCTTGCATATTACTTGTCTGGAGCTGCACTAGGATTAGGGTTGTTTTGGATTGAATTTGATAGGCGCAAAACAAGGCTAGCAGGATAAGTTGGCTGGCACAGTTGTAGTTATAGCTAAAACCAGTGGATCGGGCTAGCTTACGTTTAAAAGTAACAATTACTGACTTTAGAGTTGGCTACAAAAACGGCAAATGCTGCCATTAGCAGAAAACTCTAGTTGCAGGTGACTTTCTTATGGCGTCCAATAAAAATCAACATTTTGTACCTCGTTGCTACCTTCGGCCATTTTCCCAGAATGAGGGTAAAACAATAAGCTTATATAACATTGACCGAGACAAAGCGATATTTGATTCCGCTTTGAAAAACCAATGTTCAAGAGATTATTTCTATGGAAAAGATGACAACCTAGAAAGAGCCATTCAGCAAGTCGAACGCCTTTACGCCAGTCTACTGCCGCACCTACTTCAACCTGGCTTCGTTTTGAATACGGACGCATCCAGCATTCTTTTCAGATTCTGGCTGCTACAACATCATAGGACGGAAGCTGCATCAATTCGTATGGCTCAAATGACTAATGAGGCAAATGGATTGCTTGGGGATCCAGGAATGTCTGTTGCTATAGAAATTAAGCAGGCAGTACAAATCTCAATGCAGACCTTTGCAGATTATATGTATTCGCTTGATGATCTAAAAATAGTGCTAATAGAGAACAAGACTGATACACCATTTATCACATCTGATGATCCAGCTGTGATGGTCAACCGTTTTGCTGACAGTAGGCGATTTGATGAGCGAAGTTATGGCTTGAATGCAGCTGGACTGATTTGTTTACTCCCACTGTCCCCTAAAGTCTGTTGTATGTTTTACGATGACTCTGTTTATAGCATTAAAAGTAAAAACAACTGGACATCGATAAAATCAACTATGGATGTAGACTCGCTTAATGCAACCCAATACTTAAATTGTTTTGCAAATCTATATTTCAAAGAAAAAGATGATTCCGGTATTTTCTCTAATTTACGAAATACAAATCGAAATATTAGGCCAGTCGAACGTTACCGAATTCATTATGCTATTAAAACCAAGACTGAAAATGACCACGAAGTTTTCACTGTAGTTGATAAAAAGAACATCCCAGCTCACACGCATGCATTACTACATCTGCTAGCTGTTCATATCAAACCACGAAATTGGCCAGGTTTCCTAAGATGGAGACCAGGTGGATATTATTATTCAAACAAGTTTGGGAGGGTATGTGTACGTAAAGCGCATGTTGTCAGTAGAGACTCGTATCCTTATATGAAAGTCAAAACTGGCCAGTAAACTCCACATTGTGTATTGCATTCATTTTGAGCAGTCGTTCCAGTTCTAATGATCAGCCCATATAACTCCTGCTAAATATGTTTTATTGCAGTTAAAGACTCAAATCTTTATTATGCTGCAAGGTTCTATAGAACCTACTTAAGTAACTAGCTGTTCATGCTTCTTCAACTTGAAACACATTAAACATGTTCAAAAAGGGAGTTTTGCTATGAAGGGGATTATTGCTGTACTCATTATTGTTTGCTCAAGCCTTGCCCATGCTCACTCTGGCGGTACAGATAAAAATGGCTGTCATCATGATCGCCAAACGGGTACATATCACTGTCATTAATTTGGAGGGTATATGGCTACTTTTAAAATTAAGGCACCCAAACCTCCTAAGCCACCAAAACCACCGGATCGATTACAAAATTTACAAACGGTACGCCCGCTCGGTAAAACAAAATGGGTTAAAGCACATTGGCGTTGGAATTATGGAACGCACCAATGGGAATGGGTACTAGGCCATTGGAGTAAATAACAAAAACGACTTGCAAATGTGCAAGCCGTTTTTGTTTTAGTTAAGGCCAGAGGCCGATCACTTCACTAATGACCAGAATGGTTAATCGGCTTCCTGACATTGACCTCCAACTCACCGTCAACGTGAGGCTTTTGACGTTCAATCTTAGTTAGATCCACTTCAACTATATGTGCTACCGTGCCGCTTGGATGTTTATAATCACCAGGATTTTTATAGTCATTTCGGGCAAGTCCGTCTCTCACTTTCACTGTCGTGAACATTCCACCCATCTCAAGTGATCCAAATTGTCCGTTGCCCATCATCATTGGCAATGTATTTTTAGGTAATGGCATATCCATCATCTCAGACATATCAGTCATTTCAGACATGCCCGTTTCACCCATAGGCATGTAGTCAGGGACGAGGTTGGTGATCTTTTTCATCAGATCACCCTGTTTCACACCTATCATGGTGGGGAAACTGTGCCCCATGGCATTCATGGTGTGATGGCTTTTGTGACAGTGAAATGCCCAATCGCCAGGCTCGTTTGCAACAAACTCAATGGCACGCATTTGACCAACGGCAACATCAGTCGTTACTTCTGGCCAACGTGCGGTTTTTGGCACCCAACCACCATCTGTCCCTGTGACTTCGAACTCATGCCCATGTAAATGGATGGGATGATTCGTCATGGTCAGGTTCCCTACGCGGATGCGTACACGATCATTTTTACGAACAACGAGAGGATCAATGCCTGGGAATGCGCGACTGTTCCAAGTCCATAAGTTGAAATCGAGCATGGTGTTCACTTTAGGGGTGAAGCTGCCAGGCTCGATGTCATAGGCATTAAGCAGAAATACAAAATCACGATCCACAGGCATAAACTTCGGGTTCTTGGGGTGAGTAATCCAACTGCCCATCATGCCCATAGCCATTTGCAGCATTTCATCCGCGTGAGGGTGATACATAAACGTGCCTGGTCGTTTGGCCTCGAACTCATAAACAAAGGTTTTGCCAGGCTCAATAGCCGGTTGCGTTAATCCACTGACACCATCCATACCATTAGGCAAGCGCTGACCATGCCAGTGAACACTGGTTTTCTCGGGCAAGCGGTTTGTCACAAAGATACGGACGCGATCACCTTCAACGACTTCAATGGTTGGGCCCGGGCTTTGACCATTGTAGCCCCAGAGATTTGCTTTCATACCCGGTGCAATCTCTCTTACGACAGGCTCCGCAACAAGGTGAAATTCTTTGACACCATTGTTCATCTTCCAGGGAAGGCTCCAGCCATTCAAAGTGACTACCGGCTGATATGGGCGTCCTGTATCTGGGTAAAGTGGCTCTTGTGTATTAGCCACCTCAGAGGTAATGATTTCCGGAATAGCAGCTAATGCAACCTTGCTGACCGCACTAACGGCAACGCCAGCCATGCCTAGTCCAGCATATTTAAAAAAGTTTCTTCTATCCATAGTTGTCATCTTATTGACCTTCCATCAAACGAGGACTGGCGACTAAAGTAGCTTGCAATTCAGCATCAGCTAACCAAAAGTCACGTAATGATTCGATATAGCCTTTGACGCTTTGCACTTGCGCCCTGGCATCGCCAAATAATTCAAATGGGCTTGTGAGCATGCCGTTATAGCGTAATTGATCTTCGTACAGTATGCGTTTGCGTAATGGCACAATCTCATCGCGAATGTGGCGTGTGACATCATGTTTGGTGCGATAGGTGTTATACCGCTCGCGTATCTCAGATTGCGCATTAGTCACCAACTGTGCAGTTTCCTGTACGGATTGCATATAAATGGACTCTGCTCGCGGCACCTTGGCCTGACCCCAGTCAAACAACGGGATCTCGAAAGCGATATCGATACCTTTCTTGTATGGCTCGCTTCTTCTGCCTTCCAATACTCTTGCCGGGCCTAACTCGATCACATTGATGAACCGCGTGGTTTTGGTCAGTCCTAGCTGCTTAGCCAAAGCATCCATTTCAGAGCGCTTAACCAGCAGGTCCAACCGTTGTTCGTAGGCGTTCTGTTCAAAGGCCTGTAACTCTGAAAGAGACTTAGGCAGGTCAGGTAATCGAGATTGGATTTTGAGTTGTGCAGCTTTCACACCTAATTGCCTGGCCAAAGCCTCATATGCCCTAACCTCAGCATTCTTCGCATTAGCATATTCGAGTGCGGCATCTGCATAGAAGCTTTGCTCACGTGACTGCTCCAAACGATTCCAGTTGCCAGTTTCATGCAGACGTTTAGCCAACACAGCACTGGCCTCTGCAGACTCTTTCACTTGTGCGCTATATCTCGCCAATTCAGTCGCGGCAACCGCATTGAAATAAGCTGTACGTGTCTGATAGGCAAGCTTCAGGACCTCAATAGCAGTAGAGGCTTGTGTCTGGGCAAAACGTCTTTTCTCAACCTCTACAGCTTTAGGCATCGTGATCAATGAGAAGACGTTGAACGTGAATGCCTGCTCAATCTTATACTCACCACCATTCCGTGCATAAAGCATAGAGAAGCGCGGATTAGGCAAGCGGCCTGCCTGGACAAGATCTGCTTCGGAGATTCCCAGCTCGTAGAATGAAGCCTGTAGTCCCTTGTTGTTATAAAGAGCGACCTGTACGGCACCTTCTACATCCAAAGGTTGTGCCAGCAATGCCTGTGTCTTGTCCTGCAGGGACTTTTTAGACTCCTCTGTCTTAGCCCATTCATACGCTTGCTTCAGGTGCGGTTGAGTTTGTTTTTGTACTTCATCCATGCCGCCATCTTTTGAGAAGGTCGCGCACCCACCTAATAACAAGCTTACGGCAACAAGAATGACACTGCGTGCTCTGAGATTTACAATATTAGTGCTCATGTGCACTCCCTTCAGATGATTCATGTTGATGATCTGAATGACTGTCTTGAGACGGTATTGCTGAGTCAATTGCTTCCCCATGATGGTGTCCCGCATGATGATGGCCACCAGATGCAGGTAAAGATAGAACACCAATGCCATGACGATAAACTACTTCACCACCCAGCCATGCCGTTGCCGCGACAGACAGGGATAAACCCGCCAGGCAAACTAATACAGGAATAGACATCGGGCTGTCCTGACGGGATTTCAACGAGTGCCAGATTGCAAGGAGCACCAATCCAACAGCAGTAGGGATTGCCCAGGCTCGATGCAACAACATGGCAGCATGGCCAGCGTCATCGTGATTCATGGTTGAGTTGAATGCCAGCCAACCAAAACCAACGGCAGCCACAGCACTTACACCGGCTAGCATCAATGCGTAATATCCTGCGGCGGCCAATGCCGTGGATGATGCAGATTGGCGGAACAGGCGGGCAGCAAGGCCTAAAATGAAAGCCACCATAGTCAATGCAATTGGGAAATGCACCACTGCCGGATGCAGGTTTGGAATAATTTGGAAGCCGGTGTGTTCTGAGGGCGCTACTGGTTTAGCAGCTTCTGAAGGCTCATGGATATGGCTTGAGTGATCTTCTTCCGCAAGTTCACCCACCGCATTTCCATGCTCATGGGGCGTTGATACAACCTCTTCACTATCACCTTCTGAATGATTCATATTTTGCATGGCGTGATGATCCATACCCGCATGGTTCATCATTGCATGGTCGTGTATGTGTCCCGACATTTCAGGGGAAGATGATTTGTGATCCATGCTCGCCATACTGCCGCCCATATCCTCAGCCTGACTATTCATGTCATGCATTTTGCTATGGTCCATTCCCGGCATGCTGTGATGGTCCATGCCTTTCATATTGCCGTGATCCATGGGGGGGATCTGAGACTTTGAGTCATGTGAAGCATGCGTATCGCCATGAGAGATACTATGTCCCATCGCTTCATGATTCATTGGTTGATCAGAGGAGTGCTGCATCCCCGACATTTGATGTCCTTGGTCTGCAATCGAAGAGTCTAGTGATGTCCAATCTGTTTGATTGTCACTATTTGTCGCCTTGTAATCTTCAAACGTGGACTGGTAAGGCGCGGAGCTTTCTTCCGCAAATGATGCGCTAATACCCAATGCTAATGTCATTGCAAGACACAATAAGTATTGATAGAGGGAGGCAAGCCTGACTCTCTTTAAGGTAGGAAATTTCATATAAACCTCTCATTTAGAATTCCCAACATCTATTGGAAACTCATTCTTTTGCTTGCCGCAAGCAGGCAAAAGCATAAGTGTAGTGGCTAAAGACCTGATAGGACTTTAGCCAATAACATACTAATGAGGGTAAAGCGCGGAGGTCGCTCAGGACCGGAGGATATGTGGCTAGTGAAATCTGGAACGATAAAACCGATGGCTGTACCTGCAACAATCAAATGATGCTTCAGCCCATCACTCGAAGTTGCAAAGGCGAAACCTGAGCAACAGACTGAACATTTGGAGCAATGGTTACAAGCGTGTTTAGTATCATCTTGATGTTTGTGAGCATGACTCTCCACAGCACCTTCGTGATGTTCATGGCTATGACCACTTACACCTTCATGACTGTGCTGGCTTTGTGGCTTCTCGCAATTCATCATGCTGACCGCTGCAATTCCCTGCACCGGTAGAATGATTGCGATGAGCCAAATAGCGAAGATTTGAATGAGCTTTCTCACGATGAGCTTATGATACCCCTAAATTAAAAATGATTCAGTGCCAAACTGAAATTTTCCTGTTATGAAATATCCTATGTTTGATTAAGCGCAAGTTGCTCCAAGATGGGGCACTCTGGGCGATCATCTCCATGACAGCAATGTACAAGCTTTTGTAGCTCTGACTTAATCGACATCAGGCTTTGAATCTTTTGGTCTAAGGCCTCAACATGGGCATTTGCCAATTCTTTCACTTTACTGCTTGGCCGATGCGGGTCTTGCCATAAGCTTAATAATTCCTCAATTTGCTTGATAGAAAAGCCTAAGTCGCGGGAGTGTCGAATAAAACTCAGCGTATGGATCTCTTTTTCAGAATATTGACGATATCCAGAAAAGGTTCTTGAAGCAGCAGGCAATAAACCAACGCTTTCATAATGTCGGATCATTTTGGTCGATATGCCTGACGCCTTAGCGGCTTGTCCAATGTTAAATAAACTCATCGTTCATACCCAAATGATAAACAAAAAAGCCTGCTGATCTAGCTCAGCAGGCAGAAGAGCGTTATTCACTCGCAGGTGGAAACCCTGCATCAACAAGCGCTGCAACGATCTCATCTTTTGCGACGCTGGTTTCAACCTTGACTGTCCTGGTTGGGGGATCCGTTGTAATGCTTGCTTCTGGATCGATTGCTTTGATTGCGCTTGTGACACCTCTTGCACATCCACCGCAGGTCATGTTTTCAATATGAAACTCCATCATCAACTCCTTAAAGAGTAATTGGTAGTGATACAAGCTTAAAGGTTCCAATAATGGTAAGGTCAAGCATTATTTAGCCATTAATTTTAACGGCTGTTTAATTCGACGAATGATGGCTTGAATGTGCGTAAGCGCAAGGCGTTACCTAAAACGAACACGCTCGACAAGGCCATTGCTGCTGCAGCAAATACTGGTGAAAGTAATAAACCCCAGGCAGGATAAAGCGCACCTGCAGCTACCGGAATCAAAACCGTGTTATAGGCAAATGCCCAGAACAGGTTTTGATGAATATTGCCTATTGTAGCTTTGGATAAAGCAATCGCATCTGGCACGCCTTGCAGATTGCCAGACATCAAGACGACATCTGCTGACTCTACAGCGATATCTGTACCGGTCCCGATTGCCAGGCCTACATCTGCTTCTGCCAAAGCGGGGGCATCATTGATGCCATCCCCTACAAAAGCGATCTGCCCGTAAGTCGCTTTCAAGCGGCGTACAGCGTTAACTTTTCCCTCTGGCATGACCTCAGCAATCACTTCATCAATGCCAAGCTGGCGGGCGATTGCGTGCGCGGTCTTGGCATTATCCCCAGTAATCATAGCCACTTTGAGACCTAACTGATGCAGTGCGGCAATCGCTCCCGGTGTCGAAGTTTTTATAGGGTCGGCGACTGCAATAATGCCAGCTAGCTGACCATTAATAGCGGCGTATAAGGGTGACTTACCTTCTTGACCTAATCGCTCAGCAGTTTGCGCAAAGACTTTCAAATCTAACCCCAGTTGTCGCATGAATCGATCAGCGCCCACTTCAACGAGACTCCCCTCCACAAGTGCCCTTACGCCCATGCCGGTCACAGACTCAAAGTCTGTTAAAGACGGTAGCGATTGTCCATTTTCAGTAGCAGCGGCCACAATAGCGCGGGCAATCGGATGCTCAGATTTAGATTCAACCGCCCCGACTTTTGCTAAAAGGCTGTCACGCTCAAAGCCCTCCGCAACGTCAAGGTCGGTCAGCACTGGCCGTCCCTCTGTTAGCGTACCGGTCTTGTCAACTGCAACGACCTTGGCATCCTTGAGTAACTGTAATGCTTCGCCTCTTCTAAACAATACGCCTAGCTCGGCACCTCGCCCCGTTCCAACCATGATTGAAGTTGGTGTGGCTAGCCCCATGGCACACGGACACGCAATGATCAACACGGAGACTGCATTTACTAGTGCGAAGGTCAACGCAGGAGATGGACCAAAGATCATCCAGCTGATAAATGTGAGCAATGCTGCGCCCATGACAGCAGGTACAAACCACATGGTCACTTTATCTACGAGCGCCTGTATTGGTAGTTTAGACCCTTGTGCCTGTTCCACCATACGTATGATTTGAGCCAGCATGGTTTGATTGCCAACTGCTGTGGCACGCATCTCCAACATCCCGTTCTGATTGACCGTACCACCTACTACGGAACTACCTAGAATTTTCTCAACAGGGATGGGTTCTCCAGTGATCATCGATTCATCAACGAAGCTTTTACCATTGGTGACGACCCCGTCTACCGGCACTCTTTCACCAGGTCGTACTTCGAGTACATCATTAAGGACCACTTCATTGATCGGAACATCCCAAAAGCGATGATTACGCATGACATGCGCTTCTTTGACCTGCATTTTTGCTAGGCGCTTGATTGCTTCGGAAGTACGCCCCTTGGCACGTGCCTCCAAAAAACGGCCAAGTAATATCAAAACGACGATGACTGCAGCCGCCTCATAATAGACATTGACAGTTCCTTCCGGTAACAGTCCGGAGGCGAAGGTCGCGACGATGGAATATCCAAAGGCCGCAGCAGTACCTACCGCGACGAGTGAGTTCATGTCAGGGGCAAGCCTAAGTAGCGCAGGAAAGCCTTTCTGGTAAAAGCGTCTACCAGGGAAAGCCAGTACCAGAGCAGTCAACACAAACTGCATGTACCAACTAGGTTTCATGCCGATAGTGTCCATAATTAACTCGTGCACACCTGGTATCAAATGCGCACCCATTTCCATGAGAAATACTGGTAACGACAGTGCTGCTGCCAGTATGAGGTCTCGCTTCAATTTGAGCAGTTCAACTTCTTTTTGACTCTCGGCTACACCTTGTAAGGAGGATAGAGAGTCAATGATCTTAGCTTCGTAACCAATACGCTCAATCGCGGAAATCAATTCTGCGGGGCCGACAGAACCAATAATTGATGCACGCTCAGTGGCCAAGTTAACTGTTGCTTCAAAAACTCCCGGTACAGATCTGAGGGCTTTCTCAACACGACCAACACATGACGCACAGGTCATGCCAATCACATTGAGTTCTATCTTGGATGTTGGAACTTCATAACCAGTTTTATGAACAGCTTCGATCAAGGCAGTGGGATCAACACCTTCGGTAGCTTGAATCGTCGCTCGCTCGGTTGTGAGGTTAACTGAGACATTTTTTACCCCAGGAACTTTTGTTAAGGCGGCTTCAACACGCCCCACGCAACTGGCACATGTCATCCCTTCGATGGGTAGGGAGATATTTTGAATGGCATCACTTAAAGTCTTTTTAGGCATGCTCATAATCCGAAACTTGTATTAGATATAAATCAGTCTAAAGCTTCCAACAATTGGAAGGTCAACTGATTTTATTCTAAATTAAAGAATCAGGTCAGTTTAGGCTTTAAGCTAGATCAAACAACGCCTCCGTTGTGGGCCGCATGGTGACAAGAAGTGCACAATGGAATGAGATCTCCTATTTGAAAAATTATAATCTTAGCCAAGGCAGGCAGCTAAAAATGAAAAAACTAGCGTTCGCTGGCTTTCCCCCAAAGGTCAGAGTGGTCAAGCCACTATATACTATGGGTCAGTTGTTATCAGAAAAATATTGGGTTTACTTCGTTCAGTCAAGTTGGCTTGAAATTGAATATCATAATCGCCTATTAAAGCGGTGAAGTCCAATATTTGGATTGAGTTCAGGGTAGCATTTCACATTATCGTACTATTTGATCTAGAAATTAGTGCTTATGTTGATGATGCATATCTGGAAAATGCGGGTGACTATGACTTAAGTTCTTATGCTCATGTGGGTGCACATGTGGTTCGCCTCCATCCCAATCGAACTCATGAGTGTGATGATGGTGTTCATCGTGAAAATGACTATGTTGATGTAGTAATTCTTCGTGATGATGCAGATGAGCATGATGCTCGGTTAAATGGAGCCAAACTCCAATCAGCATTAAACAGGTAGCCAACCAGAACAAGGTATCAGGTTGCTCATGAAGCAATAGAAAAGAGCAAGCTACACCAACAAATGGAGCAACAGAAAAATATGCTCCTGTTCTGGCAGTGCCAATGAGCCGCAAAGACATAACAAATAATACGAGACTAACCCCATAGCTGAGAAAGCCTATCGCGGCGGCACTCATACCTACGGTAAAGACAGGTAAAGCATTACCAAGGCTTAATGCAATTCCCAGATTAATCAAACCAGCCACTAACCCTTTGATACAAGCAATTAGAAGGGCATCATTTGCTGCAATCTTCCTGGTAAGGTTATTATCAATCGCCCAGCAAGCGCAGGCACCCACGATGGCCAAGGTGTCAAATGGAAAAGCTGAACTGAGCTGTTTAGGCCATGATAACAATAGGCTGCCCACCAAAATGCAAGTCATCCCAATCAAAATTCGCCGATCAAAGTGCTCCTTGAATATGAGCCAGGCCATCAGCGCAGTGAAAACACTTTCCAGATTAAGTAATAGTGACGCCATAGAGGCGGGTGTAGCGCGCAAACCCTGCATAAGCAACAAAGGTGCAAGTACGCCACCAAATAAAATACCCCCTGATAGCCAGGATAGATCTGATGCCTGTATAGAGAGGTGTTCACTATTATTTTGTTTAAACAAGCGAATTAGCGCATATAGGAGTAATAGGCCAATCCCACTCCCTGAATACAATAATCCAGCCAACATTTGTGGTGAAACATCACCAATTAGAAGCTTGGCGACAGGCGTCGCCAAACCAAATAAAATGGCAGCTAGTATGGCAAATATTGCTTCCGGATGTATTTTGAGAGAGGGCACATTAGCCATTTATGTTATCCCTTTATCTTATGGTTAGCGGCAAACTTACGAGCCATTGCCATTAATTGCAGCCATCACTTCTTTAAGTTTGTCCGTCACAAAAGTTAACCCGGCTTCATAGCGAATTCCATTGTCCACATAGGCATTTCGTTCAACATCCATGTCTACCGTATTACCATCTACAGAGCCTTGTACTAAAGAACGGTATAGGGTATCTCCCGAATTGGTTTTCACCGCGTTTAAATGTGATTCATTAGTCTGCTGCAACAGGCCTGCATGTTGGCCTGTTGGATTTTTACCTGACATTTGCTGCATCGCAGATTGCATTGCCGCTTTAAAATCTATGTCTTTCGCTTTATATTGTGGTGTATCGGCATTTGCAATGTTAGAAGCAAGTAACTCTTGGCGCTGACTACGTATCCGTAAAGCAGCCTGCTGCAAATTCAATTCTTCATCCAACTTTTTGAGCAACATCTTTTCTCTCCCTAAAATGCTTCGACAAATGATTAGCTGTGAATATCATTAGCAATTATTTCCGAAATCAGCTTTTTGACTTAGGTTTGAAAGTAATCAGTCGCAAGCCATTAAACACCACTATCAAACTTGCTCCCATATCCGCAAATACGGCCATCCACATGGATGCATTTTCAAATAAAGCTAAAAACAAAAATACAAACTTGATGCCTAAGGCGAGTACGATGTTCTGCCAAAGAATGGCGTGCGTTTGTTTTGAGAGTCGAATAGTTTCAGGTAGCCTACGTAAATCATCATTCATAACTAAAATATCCGCTGCTTCCATCGCGGTGTGCGTGCCAGCAGCGCCCATTGCAAAACCGATGTCTGCCCTTGCTAAAGATGGGGCGTCATTGATTCCATCACCGGTCATGGCGGTCACACCGAATTGTTTCTGAAGAGATTCAATTTCCTTCAATTTATCTTCTGGTAAAAGATTACCTTTTACCTCAGTAATACCCGCCTGGACACCGACCGTTTTTGCTGTGGCCGCATTATCCCCGGTCAACATAATTGGCGTGACACCAAGTAATATTAGTTCTGAAACTGCTGCTTTGGAGGAGGCTTTGATCGTATCGGCAACCGCACAAACTGCCAGCACCTTTTCGGTAGTAGCTAACAAACTGACTGTACGACCAGTGTTTTCCAATATTGATAATTGAGCTTCAATTTCTGGAGTGCAGAGTTCAAGCTCTTCAATCCATCGATGATTACCCAGGAAGTAAGTAGTATCTGCTATTCGGCCTTGGACGCCGCGTCCTGCAATAGCTTTGAAGTTTTTTACCTCCTTTGCCTGCGCAGATAAACCTTCTGCAATCGCTTTGGAGACCGGATGGTCAGACCTGCTTGCCAAGCTTTTTGCAATGCCCTTCAATTCGGCTGAGTCAGCCTGCAAATCGAATACTTCGAAATTAGATAACTTAGGCTTCCCTTCGGTAATTGTGCCGGTCTTGTCCAGTGCGACTGCTTTGATCTTGCGTGCCTCTTCAAGATACACGCCACCTTTGATGAGTATTCCTCTCCTCGCTGCCGCAGCAAGACCACTCACTACAGTCACTGGGGTGGATATCACTAATGCACATGGGCAAGCGATCACCAGTAAGACCAAGGCTTTGTAGATTGACTTCATCCATGTCCATTCCAGCAAGAATGGCATCCAGAGGGCTACGATGAGTGCAAGCACAAAGACCGCCGGGGTATAGAATGCCGCGAATGCATCTACAAATCTTTGTGTAGGTGCACGGGCCCCTTGGGCTTCCTCGACCGCATTGATGATTCTGGAGATTGTGCTATTCGAAGCAAGTGAAGTGATTCGAATCTCTAGTTCTGCGGCCTGGTTGATTGTCCCTGCAAATACCTCGTCATTGGGAGATTTATCAACCGGTAAGCTTTCACCAGTAACAGGCGACTGATCTATTGCACTTTGACCAGAGATAACGATGCCATCCAGTGGAATACGCTCCCCCGGTCGAATGCGTACCTTTGCATCGATAGGGATGTCTTTGACTAATTCACGCTTCCAAGCCCCATCCGGTTGCAAAACTTCGGCATCCTCTGGCGTTAATTCCATCAAACTCTTAATCGCATTCCTGGCTCTATCCACGGCCTTGGCTTCAATTGCTTCTGCAATGGCATATAGCGCCATGACCATTGCGGCCTCTGGCCATTGACCAATGAGGAAGGCGCCTGTGACAGCAACTGTCATTAATGCATTGATGTTTAAGCGGCCATCACCGAAGGCTTTTAGGCCTTTTACGTAGACATCCAGTCCAGCGAGTATGATGGATATGCTGGCTAAAGCCATTCCAAGATATTTAATTTCTTGAATATCCGGATATGCAAACTCAAGGACTTCAGCAATCACAGCCAAGATTAGACCGCTGATTGGCCTGCCCCATGTATTCCAGAATCCTTTTGATAGCTCTGAACCGCTTTCAAAACTCTCTGCATCAGAAATTAACTCTGAATTGAAACCTGCCTTTTTGATTGCCTCGACGGCAAGTTGGATGCTGTCAGCGTCGGCATTAATGATTAACTCCCGCGCCCCCAGATTAAATCTTAAGCTTTTAATTCCATCAATCTTAGCGAGTGCACGCCTGATTTCAGACTCCTCTGAGGCACAGTCCATGGAAGGTATACGAAATCTTGCGGCATTATCGTCTGCAGAAACTGAGTGGAGTGATGAGTCCTCTGAGATTCCAGCTACCTTTGTTGATCCTTTATCCATGCAGTCCGGGCACGGCACATTTTCATTTTTATGATTTTTAGAACTATTCACGATGTTCTCCTAGATGGAATCATGAAACATGTGTTTAAGATTACCAGGCTGCCCAAACGGCAACCTGGCACAAGCGATTGATTAACCAAAACTCCAAATCAATTGGTGATTTTGGCTTCGTTGAGCTCCCTTCTTGTTTCCATCCAGTCGTATGCAACTGGCAGGAAAACCAGAGTTAATGCAGTGGCTGTTAACAGACCTCCGATGACTACAACAGCAAGTGGTCTGAGGATTTCTGAGCCCACACCGGTTGCCAGTAGGAATGGAATTAGACCGAAAATCTCAACCATCGCTGTCATCATCACCGGCCTTAGTCGGAGGGTTGTACCTTCCAGTACAGCTTCATCTACGGTTTTACCTTCTTCACGCAACCCGTTGATAAACTCCACCAAAACAATACCGTTCAGCATGGCAACCCCGAATACGGCGATGAATCCAATCGCCGCAGGCACTGAAAGGTACTGCCCGGCAATCGCCAGCGAGAAAATTCCGCCGATAGCTGCAAAAGGTACGTTGGCAATAATCAGCCCGGCATAACGGAGTGAATGGAAGGCTGTATATAGCAGCACGAATATCAAGCCAATCGTGAGCGGCACAATAATTGCCAGCTTAGTCATGGCTCTTTGCTGGTTCTCAAATGCACCGCCCCATTGAATCCAGTATCCACTTGGCAGTTTTACTTGCTGTTCGATCGCGACCTGGGCTTCTTTAACGAAACCATCAATATCACGCCCTTGAACATCCATTTGGATGACGGCGTAACGTTGCAATTGCTCACGCCTGACGAATGAGTAGCCTTCCTCCACATCGACACTTGCTACTTGCGACAGCGGAATCAATGCACCTTGAGCTGTAGAGATAGGAATATCGTTAATCGCTCTGATATCGCTGCGATACTCAGGCTGCAGCCATACTTGTATGGCAAATCGTTTAACACCATCAATCAAGGTAGAGACTGGCTTGCCACCAATCCCGGATTGCACGACCTGGAGTACGTCATCAGCATTGATGCCATAACGAGCAATGGCCTCACGATCAACATTAATAATGAGTTGAGGTTTGCCTATATTGGCCTCCAAAGCCAAATCAGTGACGCCGTTAACCTTGGAGACCACTGCTCTTACTTGGTTAGCGATGCGATCAATGGTTGCAAGATCTTCGCCATAGACTTTAGCTGATAATGTCGCCCTTACCCCTGAAATCAGCTCTTCTACACGCGACTGGATAGGTTGTGATGCTGAAATGACAGCTTCAGGTACATCTTTCTCAACTTGCTCCTGGAGCTGCTGTGCGAGATCGCCATAAGTGATTTGTTCTGGCCATGCGTCTACAGGTTTTAAATGCACCAGAATTTCCATGTAGTTCACATCAGCGGTTTCACCTTTCTCGGCACGCCCAATCATCGCCAGGCTGCTTTGCACCTGAGGCATTTTCTTCAGGCTTTTGGCCACACGGTCAGAGACCGAAATAGACTGCTCAAGCGATGTGGAAGGAATACCTGTCACTCTAAAAAGGATGTCTTGCTCCTGTAGGTTAGGCATAAACTCTTTACCCAAGAATGGAAACATCGCTAACGCGGCTATGAAGGCAATACCAGTTGAGCCGACGACTAATTTTTTATGTGACAAACACCACTTTAACAGTGAGACATACTTCGGCTTTATCAAGCGTATCAGCCAAGGGTCTCTCTCCTCTTTTGGTTTCAATGCCAGAGAGCACAACACCGGGATCAGTGTAAGCGTCAGAATCATTGAGCCAATCATGGCGAAAGTCATATTGATGGCGAGCGGCTTAAACAGCTTCCCTTCCAAGCCAGTCAAGGAAAATATAGGCAGGAAAACAACGGTAATGATCAGTACACCGAAAGTGATGGGATTGATCACCTCACGTGAAGCATCCAGTACGATTCTGGATCTATCCACCTTCTGACCAGCGAAGTGCGCCAGGCGCCTGAAGCAATTCTCAACAAGTACTAACGGCCCATCAATGGTCATACCCAAGCCAATGATGAGGCCGCCTAATGACATCAAATTTGCTGAGATGCCATATTTCTCCATAAAGATAAAAGCAATCAGACGACCCATAGGAATGGCGACAACCACGACCAGAGCGGAGCGGACTTCGCCAAGCAGCATGAATAACACGGCAATCACTAGTAATGCGCCTTCAATCATGGCACGGTCTGCCATACGAATGGCTTTGTCGATAATCGCGGTGCGATCATAAACCGTTTCCAGCGTCACGCCTTTAGGCAAGGTGGCCTTAACCAGATTCAGCTTCTCTTTAGCGGCGTCAACAACTTGTTGAGCATTCTCACCAATCCTGGCAAGCACCATTCCCATCACGACCTCTTTGCCATCTTGCGTGACAGCACCGAAACGAGGGCCTGCGCCTTCAACGACTTTGGCAATATTTTCTACATAGACTGGGGTCCCTTGATTTTCAGAGACAACAATACGCTGAATGTCACGGCTATTCTTCACGAGCCCTAAACCTCGAACCAAGAACTGCTCTTGGCCTATGTTGACATACTGTCCTCCGACTTGATGGTTATTAGCGACTAAGCGCTCAATGACTTCAGAAAATGTCAGGCCATATTTGAATAGCTTTTGCGGATCAATTTGCACCTGAAATTGCTTTTCATTACCACCCCAGGAAGTGATGTCATCTACGCCAGGGACGGTCCGCATCACCATACGCACATTCCAGTCATGCAATGTGCGCAGATCCATGGTGGATTGCTTGTCAGACTTCAAGGTGTACCAAAGTACCTGGCCTAGCCCAGAAGTGTTAGGTCCTAGCGTTGGTTCGCCATATCCTGCCGGCATTCTGGAGCGGGCGTCAGCAAGTTTCTCACCCACCAAGAAACGTGCCTGTTGGATATCTGTGGTGTCAGAAAAATACACACTGACATACGACAATCCAAACAATGACACTGAACGAATTTCCTCAATGCCTTTGAGGCCTGCCAGTGAACTCTCTACCGGGAAGGTAATGAGTTTTTCAACATCTTCAGAAGCAAGACCGGGAGATTCTGTATATACGTTTACCTGTACAGGGGTCACATCCGGGAAAGCATCTAAAGGGACTTCCTGCCATGCCTTTGCACCGAAAAAAACCACGACCACAAATGCCAGAATGACCAGCAGCTTGTATTTAAGAGCAGCATCTAATATCCAATTCAACATGCTGTTCTCCTAGTGCTCATCACTGATTTGTGATTTGAGTTGCCGAGCTTTAAGTGCGTATACACCGGTCTGAACGATACTTTCATCCTCAGTCAGCCCTGTCTTAATTTCGACGTACTCGTTATATCGAGCACCAAGTTCGACCGCCCTTGCTTTGAAACCACCTTCCACGCTAACGTAAACATTGGGTATGCCCTGGACCATCACAACGGAAGTATTAGGCGCGACCAGAACTTCCTTGGTACCAGAATGATTCAGAACAACTTTGGCGAACATATCAATGCGGAGTTTTTGATCTGCATTTGGGAGCTCGATACGTGCCTTCACCGTACGCGTGGTTTTGTCTACGACACTGGATAGATAACTTACTTTACCGGTAAAGACCTCATCAGGATAAGCGGTCACGGTTACACTCGCTGTTTTGCCAACCTCAAGATATTGCAAGTCTCGCTCGGGGACATCAGCATCAATCCAGACAGTGGACATATCGGCAATCGTGAAGATAGTATCTGCTGGATTAGCCAACTCACCAATGACCGCATTTTTCTCAATCACAATGCCGTTGAATGGTGCTTTCAAGACGTAAGTAGAACCACTCGGCTGCCCCAGCCCGCCATACATTCTCAATCTTTCGGAATCTGCATAAAGTGCCGATTTAGCTCGCTCCAATGCTGACTGTGATTCGATAAATTGCTTTTGTGGAACAACCTTATCCTCATACAGCTTGGATATACGGTCGAAGTTTGCTTGGGCGAGCGCTAGATCAGTTTTAGAGCTTCTGAATTGGGCACGCGCTTCACCCATCTGGATACTGTCAATTTCAGCCAGAGTCTGGCCTGTTTTGACATGATCCCCAAGATTGGCAATGACTTTAGACAGCTTGCCTTCAATACGGGGCGTCACGTGCGCCAGCTTGTTCTGATTGGCCAGAATATTAGCCGTAAAACTGAGTTGATCCTGTATGGGTTGTTTGGTGACTTTAGCAATAGTGACACCGCTTTGCTGAATCTCTGAGTTGCTCAGTTTGATTAAGTCTTCGTCAGTCTTGGCCTCTGTGGCAACTGTTGAAGGTTCTGTTTTTGCTCCTTCAGCTTGGTTGCTTTTCGAGCTGCACCCGCTTAAAAGTATAAAGAAAATGATGACTGAGCATGCCAGCGCTACGACGTATAAATTTTTGAAGAACTTTAGCATTTTTATTTCCTAGTTTTGATTGGCCGCAGCGATAGGGGATAACCAGCCAGAGATATATTCCAGTTCAATCTGCACAAGACGAAGCTCCCTCTGAGCGTCAATAATGTCCCGCTGTGCATCAACAACTTGTCTTTGAACAATTAACAACTGAGGCAGACCAATTTCACCGTTTTCAAACGCTAATTTAGATAGATTCAGATTCTCTTCGAGCTTTGGATATACCTCGCTATCCAAACGTCTGACACGGTCTTTGATGTTTTCACGCCGCAGCCATGCCGCCTCTACAGTCGCTTTTGCATTACGAGTGCCAGAGGCACGATTGATTTCAGATTGAGTGAGTTCAGCCGACGCCCGACCAATACCTGCTGCATTTCGGCGGAAAATAGGCAAAGGCATAGATACACCAATGGAAGAGATATTGTCGCTACCTGCCAGGCTGGCCTCGGTCGTATTGATCAGACTGACTGTTAAGTCTGGGTAACGCATGCTCTTTTGCAGTTCTAAACGAGAACGTGCAGAAGCCTCTTTACTGGTAAGTGCCTGGATGCCTGGCCGTGTATCTAGCTTATTGAAAAGATCTTGCAGCGTATATTGCGTTTGATTTGGCGTTAACTCGCCCATGACTTCAGGAAAGTCATTTGCATTAAGCTGTAGTGTTGCAGCCAGTTGAGTTCTGGCACGCAATAGTTGCTCATTGAGGGAGATTAGCTGATTTCTTGCACGTTCTGCGTCCACGATGGCCAGATTGCCATCAAGCAAACTATCCTCGCCGGCACTAACTCGCTTACGTGAGAGTGAGGTGTTCTGCTCGATGAGTTTGAGAATGCGCTTTTCAACGTCTATACGCTTTTGTACGGCAAGCACGTTAATGAACTGCTCTTCTAATTGTGCATGCAAGAGCCGGTACTCTTCAGCGATATCCTGACTAATGGCCGTTTTGCTTTCTTCGGCCGCTTGTCTACGGAAGCCTTGTTGGCCTGCAATCTCAAAGGTTTGTGAAACACCAATACCATACTCGCCGCGATATGGGTCTGAACCACCTGTTTGCGCAATTCGGCGCGTTCTGGCTTCCAAACTCAGTGTTGGGTTGTAATAAAGTGGACCGGATGCGTCCTGGAATTCGCCGGCAGGAATACTCTGGTTGGCGATCAAGCGCTTCAGATCTGGGTTGTTCTGGGCAGCGATATTCCAAGCTGCGTCCAGTGTTAATGGTTCAGCCTGTATAGATGGGGCTGACAAGAAAGCTATTGAAACCAATAGCCATCTTCTAAAAGATGATTCAAACACGGTAAGACCTCTCTCGTTAGATCAATGATCAAGACGCCGAATAAATCGGCATCTTAGAAAAATTGATTAAGCGAGCGCAGGAGGTCGGTAGAGACTTTTCAGAACAGGATTGGTGAATTGATCTTTAGATTCGATTTTGAAAATCGTTGTATCTAATTCTGGTAGTGAATTAATAATTTCACTGGTTTCAATGGCCGTCATATGTGCAGAGATATGGCAAGCATGATTACAGAACTGCTCCGGCATTGGCACATTCTCATTATCCGAAATGGAATTAACATGCGACTTATTAATCAAGTGCACATCTTGCATCACGGCTTGAGACGTCGTTGCATCATCAAACAAAACTTCTGGCGAAAAAGCCCACACTGATGAACTCATCACTGAGATCAGCGCAAGAAAAACCATAAACTTTCTGAAAATTTGATACATGCTTTTTTAAATCTAACAATAACTTATTGATTAGTCAATTTTTTCAGTGTAACCAAATGTACGAGAATCCAATTGAGGGGTAATGCGTGGAGTCTCTACCTCAATGATGTTAAATCTGCAGAGTTTGCAGTCTCAGGATCGTCCTTCTGCAAAAAATGCATAATATGCAATATAAAAAATGGAATAAATACTTAAAATCAATGGGTTAAAAAATGGCATCCGAATTGCTTATTGGGAACGATAATCATTAGAAGATACATACAATGCTCATAAGTACTTTCAAAACAGGGATTGGAAAATACTTTTCTGTACCAGAAACACAAACCAGGTGGATATTTGCGATTTCATTATTCATCATGGTCACTGGCAACCTTTCCTTTTGTCAAAACCTGCTGAAAACTTATCCGTTAAGTTTCCATAACCTACCATTCTTAGTTTCTCTGGTAATTTTCTTCTTTGCTACAATCGCTATCGTCTTTCAGATTCTAAGCATAGGCAGACCAGCAAGATGGGTTTTAGCCGCATTGATCATCGTCGCTTCCACTAACGCTTACTTTATGGATAGCTTTGGTGTGGTTATTGATCACACAATGATGGATAACGTAGCGCAAACTGACCTCAAAGAAATGCAGGGATTGCTCAGCTTCGAGCTATTGTTCAGATTCGTTGCGCTTGGCTTGATTCCAGCCTACTTGGTCATAAAGTTCTTTCCAAAGAGTGCATCACTCAAACAAGAACTTAAAGGTAGACTAAAAGCGATTTCCGCACTTGGATTAACAGCCATCATGGTTGTTTTACCATTCACTGCTGGTTACGCGTCATTCATTAGAGAGCATAAAATTGTCAGATTTTATGCAAACCCGACTTACTCAATTTACTCTGCCTACAACTACTTGAGTCAAGAAGCCAAGGTCTATGAGGCACGCAATACAGTGCTCAAAACCATTGCTGGAGACGCAGTAAAGACTACCTCTACCAGTAATAAACATAAGCTGATTATTATGGTGGTTGGCGAAACAGCTCGGTTTGACAGGTTCTCGCTGAATGGTTATCAACGTATTACCAATCCCAACCTCGCAAACGCCAATGTGATCAGTTTTGATAACGTTTCCTCTTGCGGGACTTCTACAAGTGTTTCAGTGCCGTGTATGTTTTCTTCTCTTGGTAAGAAGAATTACGATAAACAGGCAGCATTAAATCAAGAGAATGTCATTGATGTGCTCGCCAGAAATGGCATTGACGTTTTGTGGAGAGACAACAACTCAGACTCCAAAGGCGTTGCTTTGAGAGTTAAATACCAAAACTTCCAGTCAACCACATTGAATCCAATTTGCGATCCAGAATGTCGGGACGTTGGCATGTTGGACGGTCTTGATAAGCACATCCAATCCAAAGGCGATAAAGACGTCCTCATCGTATTGCATCAAATGGGCAATCATGGTCCAGAATACTTCAGGAGATACCCAGCTAGCTTTGAAAAATTTAGCCCGGTTTGTAAATCCAAAGAGCTTAAAGACTGTACGAAACAAGAGATAGACAACTCCTACGACAATGCAATTCTTTATACGGATTATTTCTTGTCAGAGGTTATCAAATTCTTGAAACCCTATGAAGAAAATTATGATGTTGGAATGTTGTATATCGCAGACCATGGAGAGTCTCTTGGTGAATATGGAATGTATCTGCACGCGGCTCCAGTGATGATTGCGCCAAAAGAGCAAACCAGAGTGCCATTGATAGTTTGGACAGGAAACTCATCTGCTTTCCCGGAAAGTCACTTAAGGCAACATAAAAGCTTGGCGCTAAGCCATGATGATGTATTTTGCTCTTTGTTGGTGGCGTATGACTTCCGTTCAAGTATGTGTACGCCGTACGTGGAAGCAGCTAGACATCTGCATGACTCATTAGACCATGATGCAATTGCAGTAGATGATAAGGGCGCTTCAAGCTAAAAACAGTTTGAGTTATTGGTCCCAGTTAATTAGGGCCAACACCCACTCCATTCAAGTTTGGTTTGCCGTTTTCCTAAACAGTAACCTCAATTTTCTCGCGGAAAACGAAGTGCCAAACAATCCAGCTGATGTGTATGGTGTGTAACCAAGGTTGAGGCTTAATATTAAAGAGTGTCAGATTTACTAATTGAACCCAAAGATGGCTTTGAGAAGTTGCCAGCAAAAGGTAGATCTACATGCACCTTGCCCCATGAGCATACGAATACTGTTTATATCGGGCTAGGATATAATAGAACGGCCACGTAGTTCTTTTCAAGCATTTTATAAGTTTGCTTATTCTCTTCTAATAGAACACTTCAAGCACACCAAAAAATGCTCCCCAGTTATCTCGATGAGCCACACTGCAAATATGCAAAAGGAAATCTAATTTTGGCTCTCCTATTAGATAACTCTCTATAAGATAATACGATCCTGATGCCGTCAGAACTGCATTATTTTGCTTATCGAAATACTTTATCGGAGAGGTATGATAAGCATTTTTACCTTCATCATTTTGAATAAATCCTACTAAAAAAACGTGTTCAATTGGATGTGCCGATATCACTCGTTTGTAAAAAAAGGCATCTTGGATAACGCCATTAATACAGGTAAATTTCAGATTTGAGTTTAAGTGTACCAAATCATTTAGTGACACTCTCTCCAATTTAAGCTGATCTCGATTTCTTCTGATTACGTCATCTAAACTCTTAGGGATTAAATCAATTCCAAAACTCTCTTCATTCAAATTCGTCATCTTCATACCTCGAAAATTTATTTTATTTGTTGACACTATATATAGTGTAATGCTACTTTTGAGAAACTCGCAATATCCTATACTCCCAGCATCAGCCTGGAGTACATATGGATACCAAAATTGCGTTCGGAATTACTTTGAAGGGATTTAGAAAGTCAAACGGGATTACACATAGAGACTTTGGTACTAGTCGTACATATATAGGTTCTATTGAGAAAGGTCATGTTTCTCCAACTTTAGAGAAAATTGATGATATAGCCAAAGTTGTAGGTGTCCATCCTATCAGTTTGATTGTCCAGACTTATCTAAACATGGATGTGAATCATTCGTTTGAATATCTGATTTCCATAGTTAAAGAGGACCTAGCTAAATACCATTCAGATCTATGACTTACTATTTGGATAGCATTTATGTTTTTTTCTTTTTATCAAAAAAACAGTATTGAACTTGTTGACTATTCCCCTTGGTTTCTTTGTGAGGTGAGAGAGGAGGAAGGTGTTTCTGGAGATATCAGTTTTTCTAAAACTCATTTAATCGCAGATTTTATAAAGCTAACTGACTTTGCTTCAGGAAATGAGATAAACAAAGCATACGTCGTTATTCCTTACTGTTTGAATAATACAAGCGATTGGAGTTTGGCAAGATTAAGAGGAGTATCACTTGCACAATATTTTCATGAAGGAATTGAAAATATAGTATATCGCTATGAATTAGCTAACGAAGATACTTTTTTAGTTGACTCTTTAGGATTAAAAGTTGAAAGCGAATTAACTTTTAAACCGATTATAAAATTCAAGTAATCTAAATTGGTTTTATTGTATTAAACTCAATTACATTCTTTAAAAGAGGATCGTTTGAATTCTCTAGGTTAGACTGCAATAAGTTGACTCTTCTAGTCTGAACTTCAAGAAGATGTCTTAAGTGCTCATTGTCTTTGGCATACTGATCTGCTTTTGTTTTCCAAACGCGAACTTCCTCACGGCTACAATTCAGGCGCTCTTCTAAGCTTAGGCTCGGCAGAGGTGGGATTGTACTTTCTTTCTCACTCTCAACGAGTTTTACTAAATCTTTTCTTTGGCTTTTGATCTCTTCAAGCTTTTCTAAAGGCCAAACTCTATTATTTAGAGTACCTCTGCTAACCTTGGACAATCTAGCAAGCACTGACTGTGTAGGTTTGAGTTTAGGATTAGAGGATATTTTCTGTAAAGCATCAGAAATCCTATTTGTAACCGTAATAAAGTCAGCTTGATTTTTTTCTTCAAGAGCCTGAGGAAGACTTGATTTGTTAACTATTTTCAACTTTTTCTCCGAGACTTTCTAGAACCATCTTAGCTTCTAAAGCAGCAGTTAAATGAACGTCTTTAGCGTGAGCGAAAGCATCATCATGAGCCATCTGTATATTTTGCTCATAAATTCGCTTCCACTGAGGCACATGCGTTGATGTAATAATTGCTTGGCTACACTTTCCTGGATTACATTGAAGCGAACCAATGCAGGGACTTGTCTCTTTTGTCCCGTCTTTCAGTAAACGATCCCTACGACCTCCGCAATAGCCAGTGCCGACACTAGCAAAAGGAATACCTTGTTTTGAAAGCTGAGCCATTAGCATTTCTTTGGACCAGCCTTGAGCGGCCATGCCTTGAAAATATACCCTTCTTCTTTGTTTGAATTCCTCAGCCCCACCTCCAGCAACTGGCGTATCGGGATCATAAAGGCTTGAAGCAATCTCGGTGTATGCGTTAGTCGTCTGCCTCGCTCTTTGAGCAGAAATATCAGCAATATTCCCATACATCAAAGTAACTGACGGGGGTATTGCATTCAATGCAGAATATAAATGTTTCAATTGATGGGCAATAAACATTAAACCCAAATCAGCTCTAGCAAGTTGGTTCGCAAGACTATGACGAAGTTGGTGAGAACTGATAACCCAACTTCGCCATCTTTCTGTGGTATCGATTTCCCGCAAATAATTATTCATACTTCCAACAAATCCGGTAATGCTTAGAGGTGTTGGCTTTACTCCAATTGGTACAGTTTCTCTGCTAGAAATCAAATATGGATTGAATGTCACTCTTGAAATTTCTTCGAGACATCGCAATGCATCTCGCATTATTGGTATCGCTGGCCATATGTCATTTTCTTCTGGTGACAGGTCATCCTGGCTTTTAACTAATGTGCCCAGCAACACATAAATACCATGATGTTTCTTGATACAGCCTACTTGAAAGGTGGTCAAATCCGAATACCTGGCCCCTGTATACATTCCGATTATGGTATAAGCTGCCCGCTGGACCTTGTAAATGTAATCTAATACATCACTAAGTAATATTCCGTGATCCTCTTTGAATTTTGCTCTCAATTTGATAGTTCCAAAATGACGCTTCTTGCTTAAAGCCGCTGAAATTTCTCGGTCAATTTTCCTTATATTTGTATAGTCTTCAAAGACCAAATTCCCACCCGAAGAACATTCAAGAACTTTATGTTTTGGTATTTCAGCATGGCCATTATCAGCCGCTTCAATATTGAGCCAATTTAAAAAGCCTTTAACCTCTCCACAGGCACGGTTAGATAAGAATTTAAATAAATCATTTGGCATTACCGGATTGTAGTCCGTCCGCTGCGTTTCATACTTAAAAGCTAGCGCCTCAATATCAGTATTAGTCCAGAGCACCCCTTTACCCAAATATCTGGTTACGATTGGGCTTGTAAGGTCTTTTAAACCCTTTTTTAAAGCCTTACCATCTTTGAAGGAATATGATTTAAGAGTCTCCGCAATGTCATGAAGCCTAATATCCGTTATTGATGAAATATGACTCAGACTTCCTGATTGAGAACGTAATGAAATTAAACTTTCTTTATAAACTGCTGAGAAAAAGCGTGCCAGAATCTTGACCATTACAATAACTGTTTGTGGCTTTACCCATCCTTTTCCCTTTAGACTACTGTCAACAAGATAACTTATCGCTGTAAGTATTTTCAACTCATATATTAGCTGGTCTGGAATTGACCGGGCTTCATTTGAATCACCAGAAACATGACATCTATAGTTTTCCCAATTTATCTGAAGCCGAGAAATTGGTACTGATGTTTGTCTAGTTAAGCTTTCATCAAAAAAATCCCAAAAGTCGTCCTGAAATTTAGACTTCTTGGAAACATAAAACTCCTCGTCAAAGTTGAAGTCATTCTCTATTACGGATTTAATATCAATTTTCTTCGCTTTATCAATCACGGGTTACTCCATGATAGATTAGAGGGTCAATTACAACGTCTAGCGTCTCGGACATTTCGACAGCCCATTCAAGAACATCAGAATCGAACTCGCTTTCGTCTGGATCGAAAAGTTGCTCTAATAACTCGAGAGTTTTATCGTAATGATCTGCATTTGGTAGATTTTGAATATTGTTGTTCTGTAAGTCCAAGAGTTGACTTCGGTAGGCTGCTAACACTGGGAGGTGCTCTTTTAATAAGATCACGTTTTTACAAAAAAGACACATATTGAATCTAGTACATGCGGAACCTTGAACATACCCTTGCAATCTTTTTACAGAGTCAGGTGGATCGTAGGTGTTTTTACAATCTGCAACCAATCCCTTATAAATCTTGATTGGTTGATATTCGGGAGCCGTACTTATCTTTGTGGAGCACTCGTTTGTATAGTCAGCTCTATTCTCCCTAATTCTCTGCAAAGCCTCACTCACAACTTTACGAATTGGAATGTCAAGTCTGTTCTTATTTATATACATAAGAGTAGTTGTAATACTTTTGTGGCGAGCAACCTGCTGAATTTCAAAAAGGTCACGACCCGAAAGAGCCATATTGGTTAATTTAGTTGAGCGAAATCTCACCAAATTAAACTCCAACGGTTCTCCATCATCATTTCTTAAATCATATTTATTAACTATTTCTCTACACCAATTTGAAGTTTGTGCGGAACTCAGCCCAATTACCTCACCATACTTTTTTCGACTCCCTGCCTCATAAATTATCAATCTATTTTTAAGTTCGCATTCATCTTGCAATCCATCTCGCATGGTTTGTGTTAAAGCAACTAATGTGTCAAAAGCTTTCTTAACATTAATAGCTTGCTTTCTTTTAAGAGGTTGCTCATCCAAACTATCTAACAATGAGAGGTGCAGCTCCTTTTCCCCTCCAGAGCGTTTTTTTTCAAACTTTATGTAAGGCATGTTTGTTAATGGATGCTCATCAACATACGAATCTAGACTCAGGTTGAGTAAAGAGTCTGGATTTAATCCAGTGAGGTATATCAAATTCACAACCGTAGGCATAATCAAATTTCTCCCTATAAATGGAGTTACGCCCCAGCTGTGGTAGACATTCTGAATACCTCCGTGGGTATTACTGGCATGAAAGTAAAAATTCTTGTGTTTTGAACTATCCTCTGACTGATTTAAAAAGCTGGCATTACCCTTCATAACATTTTCAAAATACCATTGAAGATTGGCTTTAATTTTCCAGCCATGACCAGGATCATTAAGTCTCGCATTTGGGTTAGTTTCAGACTTAATTCGCGGGTCTTTCCCTTCGCCTGGCTTTAGGGAGGTGTAGCCGGCAAGGATTCGTAGGACAACTCTCATTTCTGAATTTACGGCTGTCAATATTTGTTCTAGCTCTTTATCCGAATAGTCTTTATGAGCATTAGTTTCTCTAAAGCCGGATTTTGTATTTGCATTCAGTATCGAATGACATGAAAGCAAATCTTGTGCAAATGCTTCCTTTAAAGTTTGCCGTACCGCGCTCAGAAAACTTACTAAGGTATGAGACGCGAGCTTTGGTAGGTCACTTTTTACATTTCCATGTAAGTCAGTAACTTTTTTCAATCGGACAAAAAAGAATTCATCAATATGTTCTTTTAAAATGAAAGGCCTATTTCCATGCTGCTCCTTCAAGTAAATCAATAATTTTCTTTTTGCTCCCATATAGGTTGATCTGGTTTCTTTTGTAGCAGCTCTGCTTGCCCTTTTATCGAATAACCAAATGATCTGTGCATATGGATTACCTGAAGTAGCCGCAGGTGGCTTCCCAAATTTTTCAATATCTAAAGGAGTTATGTTCGAGCTATTATTCAACTTTCACTCCAATTTTTTTTATGGGTGGTAATTCACGTGCTCTAATGTACGTTTCCTTAAAGATTTTTTCCGACTCTTCTATCCTTTTAATCATAAGAGGGTTATTTGATGCTTCTCTTAGCTTTTGTAGCAAGGCTACTGGAATCTGAGTATAGATTTCGGTTGTTTTAATGCTAGCGTGTCCGAGCATTTTCTGAAGATATAAAAGGTTATCTAGAAAGCTTCCACTTTCTTTTGCTTTCAGTATAGATATTGCGGTACCGTGTCTTAGTCTATGAGGTGACACTTTCTTACCTAGACCTGCCCTGTGAGCAGCATCATCCATAAATTTTTGTATTGCTTTAATGGTTAGCTCCTCTCCATATACATTAAAAAAAGCTGGTCTTGCTTGTTTTGGATTTGGGACATAATTAGCAAACATGTATGATTTTGAATTAAAGTAGCGATTCAATCTGACCAAGAGTGGTCTAGAAATGATTGTATCTCTCATTTTGTACGCACCATTTCGCCCCTTGCTACCCTTTATCCTTAATGGAAAATAATCATCAGTCTCAGGATAGTTTTCCATATTTGGAATATCATCTTGAGTGACTCTAAGAACTTCTGATACGCGAACTCCAGTGTCGAAAATAAAATGTGTGATAAGCCTTTGGATCTCCCAACGCATTCCTTTTGATAATTGAATAACTTCGTTGGGTAATAAATATCTAGGTATTCCTTTTGACGGATTTGAGGTTCGAAAACCAGAATTACAATATAGTGATTTCTTGTGTACTTTCCCTGAGCTCTCGCTAGCCAGCCAATTTGTAAAAGACTTAATAAGAGATTCATAACCTCTAACAGTGCTTGCTGCCAGCCCTTTATTTATTAAATGCTTATAAAAATCGTCGATGATAGTCAAATTTAATCCAACGATTGCTTGGTCCACTGTTACCTGCCCAAAGACTCTATGCGACTCGAGAAAACTACAAAAGTCTTTCAACCGTTTTGAATATAAGTCTAACGTGCATCTACTTCTTGATTTTGGAGACCCCACCATTGAATTCAGAAAATTTGTAGGAAGCTCTACTACACGCTCTAAATTATCAAAGAACAGGTATTCATTCTCGCAAACGGAATCCGCAGTATGGAGTATCAATTTGCACCTCTACTTTTGCTACACATTGATTATGTATTACAAAATCAAATAGCTAACTATTATTTATCGCGACAACATTATAAGAAAATAATATATCAACAAAAAAAACTTGTAAACCATAATTAAAGTTTAAATTGGTTTATTTGAAGGACTTGTGAAGAATTATTCTTACAGGTCTCACTCAATTAAACGTTACAGGCATGTGTTATGCCATTTAACAGTTCGCGGGTAAAAGTAGATTCAAATACGCTATCCAGTATCCGCAAAGGTCAAGTGCTCCGAGACCTCAAGCGATAAGGAAGATTTGAACGAGAAGCATAAGAATGAGGCAACTACTTGAAGATTCTGGCCCTATTAAATACAGGGATTTGAAGTGACATCTGCTTGAATATCTATGGAAAAGAAAGCAGATTTAAATTGATCAGATTAAATTTGGAATAACTGTAAGCGAGAATAATGTGTTTATTTTTGATACTTTAAATCTCAATAGACTTATGTAATGTACAAAAGCATTACGGTAGATAAATAGAAAAATATCCGCACTTCGCTGATAGAGCTGGCAGGATAGTTTGCCATCTGCCACATAAAACTGGAAAAAAGCATGGCATGGCGGCAACTTCATCCGCTCAACATCGGCCACATTCCAGGCAGACACAATTAAACGACGTGAGTCAGGGGTCTTTTTGATCTGCTCTATAACCTGCGAAATCTGGTCAATATGACTGCCATCCGGCTTGGGCCAATTGCGCCATTGATAACCATACACAGGCCCAAGATTGCCTTGTTCATCTGCCCACTCATCCCAAATGGTAACGCCGTGTTCCTTGAGATAGGCAATATTGGTACTGCCTTGCAAAAACCAGAGGAGCTCATGAATAATCGACTTCAGGTGTACCTTTTTGGTCGTTAATAATGGAAAACCTTCTGCCAGGTTAAAGCGCATCTGATAGCCAAACACCGAGATCGTGCCTGTACCGGTGCGATCAGTTTTGACATGACCATGCGCAAGTACGTGGTTCAGTAAATCATGATACTGTTGCATAGACAGGCTCCCGCTAATTTAGGTATTGGCGACGATAAATGCTTTAATCGCATCGACACTGACGTCCATGACGGTCGAGGTTTGCGGCAAGTCTTCCAGGCCTTGCAGGCTGGCTGGCCGCTCTGGTTTTTCTCCTAGAGCTTCCACGATGGCGTCTTCAAACTTGGCCGGCAGTGCCGTTTCCAATACTAGCATGGGCACATTTGGCTTACGGTGTTCCAGAGCGACTTTCAAGCCATCGGCAGTATGCGTATCAATAGTCACGCCATATTTTTCTTTGGTAGTGCGTATGATTTGCATCCGGTTGGCATGGTTACTATGGCCTGAAACAAACCCAAAGTCAGCCACTTTCTCAAAATAACCATCTGCATTCAGGTCAAACTTGCCCCCATGATCCACAGCGGTCCACAGCTCGCGTACCCTTGCGCTGTCTTGCCCCACCAAGTCATAGACAAAGCGCTCAAAGTTGGAGGCTTTGCTGATATCCATGGACGGGCTGGAGGTATGATAAGTATTGGCTGAACCACGCGGCGCATAAACGCCGGTATTGAAAAATTCGTCCAGCACATCATTTTCGTTGGTAGCAACGATCAATTGATCAATGGGCAAGCCCATCATGCGCGCAATATGCCCTGCACAGACATTACCAAAGTTGCCACTTGGCACGGTGAAGCTGACCTTCTGGCTGTTGTTTGTGGTCACAGCCAAATAGCCTTTGAAGTAATACACAATTTGGGCTGCAATGCGCCCCCAGTTAATGGAGTTGACTGCGCCGATTTTGTATTGCGCCTTGAATGCATGATCATTTGAGACGGCTTTGACCATATCCTGTGCATCATCAAATACCCCTTTAACCGCAATATTGAAGATGTTTTTATCTTGCAGGCTGAACATCTGCGCCGTCTGGAAGCGGCTCATTTTCTGGTAAGGCGACAGCATGAAGACACGCACGCCTTTTTTGCCACGCATGGCGTATTCGGCCGCTGAGCCTGTATCACCGGACGTTGCGCCCAAAATATTGGTGGTCTGGCCAGTTTTTTCCAGCACGTATTCAAACAGGTTGCCCAGCAGCTGCATCGCCATGTCTTTAAACGCCAGCGTTGGCCCATTTGAGAGACTCAACAGGTAGAGATTATCTTCGAGCTTGAGTGTAGGTGTAATGTCTTCGGCATTTTGGCCAGCACGCGCATATTGATAGACTTCAGCCCGATAGGTTTTATCAATAATGGCTTTGAGATCTGCGTGTGGAATATCACTGTCATCAACCAAGCGTGACAAAACCGCAAACGCCAGCTCACGGTAACTCATGCCACGCATGGCATTGAGGTCAGCATCGCTGAATTGCGGATACTGCTCAGGCAGATACAAGCCGCCGTCTGGCGCCAGGCCACCCAGCAAAATCGCACTAAAATTCAAAGCAGGCGATTGCCCGCGGGTACTGATATATTTCATTGTATGACACTCATTGAATTAGGCCGGGTCAGCATTACACTGACTTAGCGCGACAAGGATTCGACGCGGATTTTTGTCACTTTACCGGTCAAGGCGGGCAAGGCCTCGATACGGGCGATCGCGGTATCCATGGTTTTTTCCTGGG
Organism: Methylophilus sp. DMC14; assembly: GCF_056314085.1. NCBI lineage: Bacteria > Pseudomonadati > Pseudomonadota > Betaproteobacteria > Nitrosomonadales > Methylophilaceae > Methylophilus > Methylophilus sp. DMC14. Next base: position 75,981 of record NZ_JBQUZA010000007.1, read on the forward strand.
TGGTGTGGGTCAGAATAACGATATCCGCTTCTGACTCCCCATCTGCCGGCTCTTTCTGCAGCATGGCATCAATCGAAATTTGCAGATCAGCCAGAATCTTGGTCAAATCGGCCATGACACCAGGTTTATCCGATGCACGCAAACGCAAGTAGTAATCAGAATGCACTTCTGCAATCGGCAACACCGGCAAAGCTTGCTGTTGGTCCAACTGGTAGCCCAAATAGGCCACGCGTTGTTCGGCCTGCGTGCCCTGCAAGCGCGCGATATCCACCAGATCAGCCACCACAGCACTCGCGGTAGGCTCAGCGCCAGCACCGGCGCCGTAGTACAAGGTTGGCCCGACGGCATCGCCTTTCACCACAACGGCATTCATGGCGCCATCAACATTGGCAATCAGGCGTTTTTCCGGGATCAAGGTGGGATGCACACGCAACTCGACGCCCTCGCTGGTTTTCTTGCTGATGCCTAGCAATTTAACGCGGTAACCCAACTCTGCCGCATAGCTAATATCTTGAATGCTGAGTTGAGTGATGCCCTCAGTATAAGCTTGTTCAAACTGCATGGGCATGCCAAACGCAATACTGGCCATGATGGTCAGCTTGTGTGCGGCATCAATGCCTTCGACGTCAAACGTCGGATCAGCCTCGGCATATCCCAGACGCTGCGCTTCTTTGAGCACATCTGCGAAGGCGAGGCCTTTGTCACGCATTTCGCTGAGGATAAAGTTGGTGGTGCCATTAATAATGCCAGCCACCCATTCGATTTTGTTGGCACTTAAGCCTTCACGTAAAGCTTTGATGATGGGGATACCACCCGCGACTGCCGCCTCAAACGCTACGATTACGCCTTTATCGGCCGCAGCTTTAAAAATCTCGTTACCATGCACGGCCAGCAAGGCTTTGTTGGCGGTGACCACGTGCTTGCCATTGGCAATGGCTTGCAGCACCAGCTCCTTGGCAATGGTGTAGCCGCCGATCAACTCAACAACCACATCAATCTCCGGGTTATTGACCACGGCAAAGGCGTCGTCAGTCAAGGCAACCTGCCCATTCGTGACCTGTTTGGCGAGCTCCAGGTTGCGGTCAGCCACTTGCACAATACGGATATTGCCCCCAATCCGGCGTGCGATTTCCGCCTGGTTACGGGTGAGCACGGTGTAAGTACCACCGCCTACTGTGCCTATGCCCAACAATCCAACTTTTAATTCTTTCATACTTAATACTCACCATTGATTGCATGCCCACTGGCACACCTTTTATTTTGAATGTTTCTTTCGATACCCATCGAGGTAACGCCCTATACGTGTCATGGCCTCGGTCAGGTCATCCACATTAGGCAGGAAGACTACACGGAAGTGGTCTGGCGACTTCCAGTTAAAACCGGTCCCCTGTACCAACAGCACTTTTTCTTCGAGCAGCAAGTCCAGAATAAATTGCTGGTCATCCGCAATCGGATACATGTTGGCATCCAGCTTGGGGAACAAATACATGGCGGCCTGAGGTTTGACACAGGTCACCCCTGGCATCGCGGTCAACATCTCATAGGCCAGGTCGCGCTGTTTGCACAGACGACCACCAGGGGCCACCAGATCGTTGATACTCTGATATCCACCCAGCGCAGTCTGAATCGCCAGTTGGCCTGGCACATTGGCGCATAAGCGCATTGAGGCCAGCATATTCAGACCTTCGATGTAGTCCTTGGCGTCTTTTTTATCGCCAGAGATAATCATCCAGCCAGACCGGTAGCCACAAGCCCGGTAGTTCTTGGACAAGCCATTGAAGGTCACAAACAATACGTCATCGGCCAAAGAAGCAATCGACGTATGTGTATTGCCGTCGTACAAGACCTTGTCGTAAATTTCATCGGCAAAAATCACCAGACCGTGATGGCGGGCGATCTCAATAATGCCTTCTAGCGTCTCTTTAGGGTACAAGGCACCGGTGGGGTTATTGGGGTTGATAATCACAATACCTTTGGTATTAGCATTGATTTTGTTCTCAATATCCTCAAGGTCAGGCAACCAGCCAGACTGCTCATCACACACATAATGCCGTGCGGTGCCGCCAGCCAGATTGACGGCCGCCGTCCACAGTGGATAATCGGGCATGGGTACCAGAATCTGGTCACCATTATTGAGCAAGCCTTGCATAGCCATGACAATCAGCTCGGACACGCCGTTGCCAATAATAATGTCGTCTATGGTCACGCCAGTAATATTCTTTTGCTGGGTGTAATGCATGATGGCTTTACGCGCGGCAAACAACCCTTTGGAATCGGTATAGCCAGAGGCCTGATCCATATTATGAATCACGTCCTGAACAATTTCTTCTGGTGCATTGAAACCGAACGGCATCGGGTTACCGATATTCAGCTTGATAATGCGCTGCCCGTCTTCCTCCATCTGGCGTGCGCGCTGTAATACAGGGCCGCGGATGTCGTAACAGACATTACTGAGTTTGCTGGATTTATTGACTGGCTGCATAGCGGATTAACAAACACATCTGGCGTGTGTTAAGCTCTTAAAGTAAAACTTTCATTCTACCTGCAAACCCTTGCTACATCAATGAACCTAGTACGCGGCATCGGGTCTGGATTGGATAGTCCTTGCACATTCAGCCACCTCACAATTGAGCTTCAAACTTATGAAACTACATCTGCATACCGGTGAACAGCAATACCAGATTCATGGCGTCGATAGCGATGCGGTCACCATCAATCAGCAGCGCTATCCACAACCAGTCATTGTCAGCGATCAAGCACTGCGCACTGACTGGTTTCATGGCCCATGGGAAAAGCTGGACGCTCAAGCTTTATCACTCATTCTAGAGTTTAAACCAGAAGTCGTGTTATTGGGGACGGGAGACAAACAGCGCTTTATTCACCCCAAACATCTGCAGCCCTTTTTATCTGAACTGATCGCTGTGGAATGCATGACCACTGCAGCCGCTTGCCGTACCTTCAACATTTTGAGCGCAGAAAATAGAAAAGTCGTGGCTGCCCTGCTACTTGAAAAACACCTCTCGGACGCAAGTTAGCCGCTTACTGCGGCTTGAGCGTCACGCTTAGCCCATCCGAGGTGATTTTAAACTGGTCGGGTTGATACTTTCTCCCGGCATAACTCAAATCTTCCGGCTTCACTTCATATAGCACGACCTGCTTAAACCATTGCCGACCTATGTCTTTAGCCAACTGCTGGGCGAGGTTGCTCCACTCACTGCCGGCACCATCCAGCTGTAACGAATCCACCTCAGGCTGATCCAGCACCACCGCCTGTTGCGCCTGATCAAACCTCAACAAACCAGAGAGACCGAGTTTGCCGGTCGCAGAGTTAGCCAGCAAATCACTACGGACACTCGCATCCATCAAGGCATGTATGCGGCCCGAGCCAGGCTCGACCGACACGAGTGCATTAGAAAGCTGAAGATGAAATATACGCATGAGTGTGATCGGTTTTTCCAGTTTTCGATTCAACTTTTGCTGTAATTGTGCCGTATTAATATGCAAGGTGCGCTCGCCCAGACTCACACAGTGCGAGAGGAGTAACGCTAGCAAAACACTGAGGCAAAGCCCGATTAATTGACGCATTTGTAAGCCCTATTTAACACTTGTAACATTCAACAAAAATCGAAAACACTTCACAGAGGATACGATAAGATCGTGCGCTATGGAAATTAAACATCGCCTCCAGCCTGGATTTACATTGGTAGAAATGATTGTGGTCATGCTGATTCTATCAGCGCTGGCTGTGACTGCCTATGCACGTATTTCGCAGGTCGACTCACAGGCCAGACAAGCCAGCTTGTCAGCCTTCAAAGCTAACGTACAAGCGACTGCCATCATGGCCAAAGGCGTATGCATGTCCGACCCGCAATGTGACAGCCAGCAAGTGGCACCGTCAACTACGATAGAGGGCAATGTCATTTACTTCAGCCAAAGCTATCCTGTCGGCTGGCTGGGCAATAGTGATGGTGCAGGCACCCTCAACCAGTTACTAGACACTGGGAAATTTGCTATCCAGCCATCTCTGTCAGATCGTGAGCATGCCATCTATTATTTGCAAGGGGCCAGAAACAGCGCACACTGCAAGCTGGAATATATCCTGGCCTCCGGTGCAAACAACACTCAGCCCCTGACGATCCAGACAGACAGCAGCGGTTGCTAATATCAGGTCAACCAGGCACCAAAAATAAAAAAGCCGTGTGTTGAAATAACACACGGCTATATACAGCTCAACCCAAGCTTAAAGATGTTTGGTTGACAAGGTCAAGGTGGCGTTAGTGCCACCAAAACCGAAGCTGTTAGAAAGTGCGGTTTGCACCTTGGCAGATGGAATGGCCTGACGCACAATATTCAAGCCCTCAGCCGCCGGGTCCAGATGATCAATATTGGCAGAGGCCGCAATAAACCCATGCTGCATCATCAGCAAGGTATAAATGGCTTCATTGACACCGGCGGCCCCAAGCGCATGACCAGACAGTGATTTGGTGGAGGCAATCGCTGCCCGGCTTTGCTTGCCAAAAACAGCGCGAATGGCTTCAAGCTCTTTGGTATCGCCAACCGGGGTACTGGTCCCATGCGTATTGATGTAATCAATATCGTCTGGACTAATCCCTTGCAGGGCTTGCTGCATACAGCGCACAGCCCCTTCCCCGCTAGGAGCCACCATGTCATAGCCATCAGAGGTTGCCCCGTAGCCTATCACTTCAGCATAAATCTGCGCACCGCGGGCTTTGGCATGTTCGTACTCTTCAAGCACGACAATGCCGCCTCCACCGGAGATGACAAAGCCATCCCTATCCACATCGTAAGTACGGGAAGCTTTTTCAGGCGTCTCGTTATACTTGCTCGACAAGGCGCCCATGGCATCAAACAGATAACTCATGGTCCAGTGCTCTTCTTCGCCGCCGCCAGCAAACACGATATCCTGTTTACCCAATTGAATTTGCTCTACACCGGCGCCGATACAGTGGGCACTGGTTGAACAGGCAGAACTGATGCCGTAATTGACGCCCTTGATTTTCGCCCCGGTCGCCAAGCAGGCAGCAATGCCACTGCTCATGGTTTTGGTGACCATGTAAGGTCCCACACGACGAATCCCTTTTTCAGCCAGTGTATTGGTGCCTTCCAGCATACTCTCGGTGGATGTCCCACCGGCACCGACAATAAGGCCGGTCCGCACGTTGGACACCAGTTCCGCTGGCAGTTGCGCATCAGCAATCGCTTCCTGCATGGCCAACCAGGCATAAGCATGGCCTTTGGCCATAAAACGCAACAACTTACGGTCAATCAGGGCTTCGATATCCAAATTTTTAATCGAACCCGCCACGTGCGAGCGCAACCCGCGCTCGGCATACTCCGGCTGATAGCTTATGCCAGAGCGCCCGGCTTTCAGGCTCTCCAGCACTTCTTGTTTGTTATTACCGAGACTTGATACGATACCAAATCCTGTAATCACTACGCGACGCATTGCGCCTCCCTTAAACTTCAAAAAACGGTCACGAATACTAAAAATGATCCGTACTAAAAATTGTCTGTAGTGGTAAACAGCCCAACACGCAAATCGCTGGCAGAATAAATCTCACGACCATCCACCTCCATCCGTGCATCTGCGATACCCATCACCAGTTTGCGCATGATCACGCGTTTTAAATCAATGTGATAACGCACCAACTTGGCCTTGGGCAGGACTTGACCGGTAAACTTCACCTCGCCTGAACCCAGCGCGCGGCCACGTCCAGGCCCACCTTTCCAACCCAGAAAAAAGCCAACCAGCTGCCACATCGCATCCAGACCCAAACAGCCTGGCATCACAGGGTCTCCGGTGAAGTGGCATTCAAAAAACCACAGGTCAGGACGGATATCCAGCTCGGCAATAATTTCGCCCTGGCCATATTTTCCACCTTCATCAGAAATCTTTACGATCCGGTCAAACATCAGCATAGGAGGCAGTGGCAATTGCGCGTTGCCTTCACCAAACATTTCGCCGCGACCACAGGCCAGCAACTCCTCTTTACTGAAACTACTTTTTCTAGTCATGTATTTTTAGATTTTTAGTATAAAACAATATTTTCGCCGGAAATTGCGTTTAGTGAAAGCTTTTTGTCACGTCCTAGCTATACAGACCTGTATACTTTTATTCAAAACACAGGTAAGATTCCCGAAATTGTTACTGAATTTTACATATTAAAAAATGACTGCCTGACGGGGTTTTAATCAGGATTAGCGAATTTTTCACTCCGTTAAAGTTACAATTTAGTTACAATCAAAATCACTTAATACATTCAAATCATCAGGAAATCAGGCATGCAAGAACAACTCAACGATTGGCGTACCCATGCGCTCACACTCGAGTCAGAAGTCAACAAAGTCGTCGTCGGTCAGGAAACCCCGGTACGCCTGATTACCACGGCTGTGTTTGCGCGTGGTCACGTGCTGCTGGAAGGTGACGTGGGCGTCGGTAAAACGACCTTGCTGCGCGCATTCACCCGTGGCATTGGCGGTGGCTACCAGCGGATTGAAGGCACCATCGACCTGATGCCTAATGACTTGGTGTATCACACCTATTTGGGCGAAGACGGCAAACCTCATGTGAGCCCCGGTCCGCTGCTGATGTCGGGCCAGGATTTGTCGATCTTCTTCTTTAACGAGATCAACCGCGCGCGGCCACAAGTGCACTCCCTCATGTTGCGTGTGATGGCGGAGCGGACACTGACCGCGTTTAACAAAGAACACCACTTCCCGCACATGCTGGTGTTTGCTGACCGCAACCAGGTAGAGCGTGAAGAAACCTTTGATATTCCTTCGGCTGCACGTGACCGTTTCATGATGGAAATTCCAATCGTGGTGCCGCCTGCACACGACATTATGGAATCCCTGATTTTTGACACCCGCTTTCATGATGTCGACCAACTGATTTCGAATGTACCCGCCGATATTCTCCAGTTTGACCAGCTCAACAGCTTTGCCAAGGTGATCCAAGAAAATATTCAGGCCAGCCCTGCCCTGCGCAAATATGCGCTTGACCTCTGGCTCGCCACCAAAGATCCGGTGGCCTATGGCATCAAGGTCTCCAACGTAGACATGAAGCGTCTGGTACTGAGCGGTGCCAGCCCACGCGGGATGGGCATGCTGTTGCGTGCGGCCCGCGTCAATGCCTGGCTCAATAACCGCACTGCGGTGGTCCCGGAAGATATCCATGCGGTGTTCCACGAAACCATTGCCCACCGTCTGGTATTTAGCCCGGTCTACGAAATGCGCCGGACGGAAATCGCGCGCGAATTGCTGTCTGGCATCGTTCACGCGATCGCTGCCCCTTAATTGATGGCGTACGGATTCACAAAATAACGAGTGCTGAAAAGTGATGCAGACAATTAAGGAATTCAGCTACCACATCGGCTGGCGCTCGCGCTCACGCCGCCCTGGCCGCCACAAGAGCAATCAGCGTGGCATGGGGATGGAGTTTCGCGGTCACACCACGCTGTTGTCCTACCCGGACCCGCGCCGGATTGACATCCGCCAAACCATACGCGACCCCATGGAGCAGGTGTATGTGCGTATTTTTAACCAGAAAAGCGCCACACCTGTGTTTGTCTTGTGTGATATGTCGGGCTCTATGCAATACGGTACACCGCATACCAAACTGGTGACTGCAGCTGAAATCACCCGCTCGGTCGCGCAATCGGCCTGCCGCAACACGGATCCGGTTGGCTTTATTGGCTTTGATGATGCCTTGCATGACGCGTGGTTGTCTACCTTGTCTTCACGGCCACACAGCATGTTTGACCTGGCTGACCGCCTTGAAAACCATTTACCCAATGAGGTCGGTGCCGCCGCCCTGCTGGAAAGCGTCAGGCTGTTGCCACGCGAGCGATCCCTGATTTTCATGGTGTCTGATTTTCATATGCCACTGGAACAACTGGAAGCCGCGCTGGTGCTCATGCTGCGTCATCATATTGTGCCCGTGGTGTTATGGAACAGCACAGAATACAAGCAATTGCCGGAGTTTGGCATCACCAGTATCAATGACCCGGAAACCGGCGAGCGTCGCACCCTGTTTTTACGCGCCTCCTACCGTCAGCGCATCCTGGAAGCGTTTGCGGCCAGACGCCAGGCCATTGAAGATATTTTTATGAGATTTGATATGCAGCCGTTTTTTGTGGAAGACCAATTCGACGCTGATTTACTGACCGAATACTTCCATCAATACGTGCCTGCCTGAGGAAAGCGACCCATGAAAGCGCGCCACCATTTTTTATCTTTAGTGTTAGCGGCCAGCCTATTGGCTGCCGCGCTCAACAGTGTTGCTGATGTGATTTTGCCATCCGTTGACAATAAATTTGTCAGTGTCCAGGAAATCAACCCGACCCGCGATGCCGGCTTTTTCGTCGGTGACAAGCTGCAACGGACCATGATCCTGACCGTCAAGCAACCCTACGAACTGATCAAGGAGTCGCTACCGATTGTCGGTTATGAGCACCGTTACCGCGGCCAGATTTCTGGCATTGAGTTGACGGCCATTGACATGGAAGAAGCCCATGAGCCGCAGCAGACCGTGTATACGATACATCTGGAATATCAGGTCTTCAAATCTGGTCGCGTGGTTAAACCCGCCATCCTCAGAGGCGAAATTGTCAAGCTACGCCAGCAAGGCAGTCCAGACATCAAGCAATTCCGCATGCCTTCGTTTAACTTCAGGACCTCGCCCCTCTCTGTCTATGGCGAAGTCAACCTGAAGAATGAAATGAGCCCGTTTGTAGCGCCCTTGAAACTGCATGCCGATAAAGAATGGCTGGCACTAAAGGTGGCGGCGGCTGTGCTGGCCATCTGCTTGTTGGGCTTAATCTATATTCTGGCGGCCAATACCTGGTTACCGCGTATGGGTGGTGCCTTTGCCAAAGCCTACCGCAAACTCGGCAAATTTCCGGATGACGCGCAAGGTCTGCAACAGGCGATTTCTACGCTTCATGAAGCCTTACATCAAGTGGCAGGGCACAGCGTATTTGGCAACGGGATTGAGCATTTCTTGCAGCAAAAACCTGGCTTTGCCCCTGTCAGGCCAGAAATTGAACGTTTTTTTGCCTTATCTCGCCAAGTATTTTTTGATGCCAGTACACCACTGGAGCTGGGCATCCCGCCACGTGAATGGCTGAAAAAATTCTGTCGACATATGCGCGACTGCGAGCGCGGTTTGAAGCCTGAGGTACACGCATAATGGCTTTTACCCATCCTTGGCTATTGTGGGCACTGCCCCTGGCGCTGTTACCATTATTGCTGGAACGCTCCCATAGCAAACATTACTCATGGGTAAACTTGTTGCCGCCGGATCCGCTGTCCAAAACCATCGGTTTTTTACTCAAGGTATTGGCGGTCATTAGCATCGTATTCATTATTCTGGGCCTGGCCGGGCCACATAGCCTGGAGCAACAGGTCGAGCGGACTGGCATAGGCGCGCAGATCGGCCTGGTGCTGGACCGTAGCGCGAGTATGGACGACCCGTTTGTCGGAGATAAAGATGGCAATGTCGGTGAAACCAAGTCAGTCGCGGCCGCTCGCATCATGACCAAATTTGTGCAAAGCCGCCAAAACGACATGATGGGCCTGATTACCTTTAGTAACTCAGCCATGTATGTGTTACCCCTGACTGAAAATAAAGAAGCAATTTTGTCTGCCATTCAGGCGACTGCCGGCAACTCGCTGTTTCAAACCAATATTGGCGGCGGTTTGACCAGTGCGGTTGAATTGTTCAAGGATATGCCGGACTCCGGCTCTCGCGTGATTATTCTGATTTCTGATGGTGCAGGACGCGTCAGTGACATGGTGCAACAGAAGCTGCGTGACTGGCTGCAACGCTACAACATCGGCTTGTACTGGATTGTATTGCGCCAGCCAGGCGGCATTACCATCTTCGACCCCAAATACACTGCCAGTGGCTACGACGGCCCCATGCCATCTGAAGTGTTGCTGTATCAGTTCTTCCAGACGCTGCGCACGCCATTTAGTGCCTATGAGGCCGCAGATCCCAAGTCACTTGAAGCGGCAATTGCTGACATCAACAGCAAAGAAAAAAAACCGATTCAATATCTGGAAAAAATTCCCGGCCATGATTACACCAATGTGTGTTACTGGGTGGCTTTCGTCATGATTGCACTCTTGCTGGCGGTTAAATATTTGGAGATTCATACATGGCGCTCAGCGTAAATAAACTCGTGATTGGACTGGTCGTGGTCGCTACCGTGGCCGCAGGTACCATTACTTATAGCTGGCAACGCATCAAGCAAGTCGAAGCCTTTAATCAAGCCGTCGCGAAAGCTAAAAGCCCACAAACGGACCAGCAAAGCTTTGAGGCCAAGTATGCGGTCGCCTACTGGTTAGGCAAAAATGAACGCTACAAAGAATCGACGCTCTTGTTTACCAAGCTCATCGAGCAAGCTAATCCCAGTCAGCGCGCGGCCATCTTGCACAATGTGGGCAATATGTTTTTCATGCGTGCAATCCAAATGACGGGTGGCAACGACAACAGCACGCGTGATGAAATGGAATACCTGCTGTCGCAAGCGGCCACCTCTTATAAATCAGCCCTCAAAGCGGATAACAGCAACTGGGGCACGCGCCGCAACTATGACCGTGTCCTGGGCTTGCTGCCAGAAAAACCCACGCCAGGTGTAGGCGAATCTGACAATCCCGGGTTGATCATGGGCAACATTCCCAACGGACTGCCATAACAGGCGGCGATTCCCTATGGCTCTGGTTCTGAATATATTGACTGGCATGGCATGAAAATCTGGCTAAGACATTTTATCAAGCATCGCGACACGACCCTGCTGGCGCTGGCGCTGATATTGCTGCTGGGGGCAATTTTGCGGCCCAGCATCCCATTCAAGCATAATATTTATGCCTATTTTCTGGTTGCAGACATCTCGCAAAGCATGAATGCAGAGGACATGATGCTGCATGGCAAAAAAGTCACGCGCATGGCTTATATGCAAAACATGATGCATGAAGTGGTCGCTTCGTTGCCCTGTGGCACCAAAGTTAGCGTCGGCATGTTTGCCGGCAACTCGGTCGCCGCCATGTACGCGCCCATTGAGGTATGCCGTAACTTTGCCGCGATCCAGGACACCATTGCCCATCTGGACTGGCGTATGGCGTGGTCTGGCAACAGCCGGGTACGCGAAAGCCTGTTAGTGACTGCAAAAGTGGTCCGCGCCATGCCTGAGCCCGCACAAGTGCTGTATTTTACCGATGGCGAAGAAGCGCCCAAACTGCATGCCTTCAACACTAAAAACCTTGATGAGTTTCAAGGTGGCGATGATTGGCTGTTTGTTGGCATCGGCACCGAAGAAGGCATGGCTATTCCCAAACTGAGCCAGGATAACCAGGTCATTGGCTATTGGTCTAACGAGAGTTTTGCCATGCAGCCTGGTATCGCACAGATTTCCGAAAGCACCTTGGGCGTGCGCGATGATAACGTCGCATTTGGTGACCATGACCGCTACGTCTCCAAATTGGCCACCGAGTATCTGGAAAGCCTGACCAAAGAAATTGGTGCAAAATTCATCAAGGGGGACAGCACTTATACTGTACTCAAGGCCATGAAGGAACAAAAACCGGCTCGTCGCGATATTGCCCCCTTACCGCTGGATTGGTTATTGGCAAGCCTGGCGGGCTTATGCATCCTTGCCACCTATGCGAGCCATCATCCTTGGCGGCAAATCAAGCAGAACCTGCATCTTTACCGTCGTGAGATTCAATCCAAATTTTTTGTAAAAAGCGAGACCGTCGCTCACGACAACCATTTTCAATAACCGTTAACGCTGCGCCCCTCTAACATTCCAGGCCAAAAGTGCAGAAAAACCGAAGACATGACCATCTACAAAAGTGGCTATACTTTTCTCTGAAGCAACGCGACCCTGCTGTATGGCATCGCCCTGATGCGCTCACAACGCAACATAGCAGTCTACGCAGTCGCCAGGCAAGCGATTGACCAAATTGAGGGGGAGGCGCTTGTTTAACACTAGCACCATATCGCACACGGCCATCACTTTTCAGTATGAGCTATTCAAGCCTGCCCCAACGCAACCAGACTCGCAAAGCCGTTACGCTTGCGCTGTCGGCCTGGTCAGGGAGCAGTAGCATACGCTGCGTGCGCGGCATGGATTCAGGCGCAGCCTCATGCAGCGGTAGCATCTGCAGATGCAAGACCAGGCACCACGGATGCACCACACTGTCAGGGAGCACGCTGACCTGATAGACCTGTCCCGCCCGGTTCACGACAGCCATCTGCCCATACACATCCACACGCACGCTCTGGATACTGTGTTTCCAAGGCGTTGCCGCCAGTTGCGTCCAGTGCCAGCCGCTTGCCAGACCATAGACAGCCGTCGCAATTGCCGCCCAGATAAACGCTAATTTCCACCACAGGCAGGCCATCACCAGCATTGAAAATAAGCACCACCAGCCCCATAAAAGATATGATGGTCGCAAGCGCAGATCAATTTCAGTTGATAAAATAGTTTTTTTCATTGCATGAACCAGGGCAAAGCCGCGCAAGCGACTCTGGCCCAGAAGGAAAACCGAGTTATGTCCAATCCAGCCACCGCATGGCAAACGTTTTTAATCTCGCAAGGGGCTCACTTCAATTCACAAGGTGAAACCAGCTTCCCCATAGAAAAGGCCTCTGCGCAACTATTTGACCTGTCGGGCAATGGCCTGATCGCCATCAGCGGTGCAGATAGCCAGACCTTTTTGCAGGGCCAGGTCACCAATGATATTAAACTGCTCGTCCAAGGTGCGCAATTCAATGGTTATTGCACGCCCAAAGGCCGCTTGCTGGCGCTGTTTTACACCTTTACTGTTGAGGACGTCATTTACTTGCAATGCCCGCGTGCCTTGGTGCCAGACCTGGTGAAACGCTTGCGCATGTATGTACTCCGCAGCAAGGTGGTGGTAGAGGATGCCAGTGAACGCCTGTACAGCCTGGGATTGGCGAGTGATGCGCTTGCGAGCACATTGACTGGCCTGCCCGCCGATCCGCATCAACTGGCGCAAACAGAGCTGGGGACTCTGATCCGCCTCGCTGACGCTGGCACACAACAACGCGCCCAGCTGATTGTCGCTGCCGACCAGGCTGAAACCGTTTGGCAATCGCTGCGCGCGACCTTCACCCCTAGCAGCACGGCTCACTGGGAAACGCTGGAAATTCAGGCGGGGATTCCGCAAGTCTACCCAGCCACTAAAGAACAGTTTGTCCCACAAATGGTCAATCTGGATGCATTAAATGGCATCAACTTTAAGAAAGGCTGCTATACCGGCCAGGAGATCGTTGCCCGCACGCACTATCTGGGCAAGGTCAAGCGCCGCACATTGCTGGCACAGCTGCCTAAAACCGCCCAAGTCCCACTGGCAGGCGACACCTTGCAGGATGCCCAGACACAAGACGCGGGTCAACTGGTGCGCGTTTCGCCCGATGCCTTGAGTGGCGGCTGGTGGGTATTGGCAGAATGCCGGCTGGAGGCCAAAGAGATTCTCTGGCAAGGTCAGCCCTTGCTGTTTAAAGAATTACCGTATGCCTTGCCCTAATCTACTAGGTCAATAAAAATAAAAAAGGCGCTTGAAGCGCCTTTTTTATTGTGGCGGCTGCGCCGGGATCACAGGCGCTGCATCTGCTGGCTTGGCTGCAGCGTCGGTCTGGCTCTTGCTGGCTGAAGACTTGTTCTGAATCACCTGAAAAAATACTTCGTCCTGCTTCACCAGGCCCAGCTCACTGCGTGCCCGCTCTTCAATCGCAGACTGTCCCTGCTTGAGATCGCGCACTTCAGCGCGCAGTGTTTCATTGCGTTGCCGATAATAATCGTTACGCTTTTGGTGCGCCTCAATCTGCTGTGAATATTGCCATACGCGCAACCAACTGCCCTTGCCCAGCCACAACGGATATTGCAGCAGGGCAATCAGGACCACTAATACAACTGTCAGTTTACGCACCGTGGCCCAAAATCAGTTATTTGAACAACTGATAGAAAGCAGACAAGCCAGCGTAGCTGGTGGCATCGCCCAACTCTTCTTCAATACGCAGCAACTGGTTGTACTTGGCAACGCGCTCTGAACGGCACAGGGAACCTGTCTTGATTTGCAAGGCATTGGTCGCCACAGAGATGTCGGCAATCGTCGTATCTTCGGTTTCGCCAGAGCGGTGTGACACTACGGCCGTGTAGTTGGCACGTTTTGCCATCTCGATGGTCTGGAAAGTTTCAGTCAAGGTACCAATCTGGTTGACTTTGATCAGCACAGAGTTGGCCACGCCTTTCTGGATGCCTTCACGCAGGATTTTTGGGTTGGTCACAAACAGGTCATCGCCGACCAACTGTGTGGATTTACCCAAGCGTTGTGTCAACAGGTCCCAGCCCTCCCAGTCAAACTCGCTCATACCATCTTCAATGGTGATGATAGGATACTTGTCGGCCAAGGTAGCCAGGTAGTCACAGAACTGGGCAGAGGTCAGTGCAGCGCCTTCAGACTCGAGGTGGTATTTACCATCACGGTAGAATTCGGTACTGGCGCAATCCAGACCCAGGTAAATATCTTTGCCTGGCTCATAGCCAGCCGCTTCGATGGATTCCATGATCAGCTGCAAGGCAGACTCATTGGAAGGCAAGTTAGGTGCAAAACCACCTTCATCGCCCACGGTTGTCGCCAAGCCTTTGGCATGCAAGGTTTTCTTCAGTGCATGGAACACTTCTGCACCCGCACGCAAGGCTTCACGGAAGCTTGGCAAGCCCGCTGGCACAATCATGAATTCCTGAATATCCACAGAGTTATCTGCGTGTGCACCACCGTTGATGATGTTCATCATAGGGGTTGGCAATTGCATGAACGCAGAGCCACCCAGGTAACGATACAGTGGCAAACCGCTTTCTTCAGCCGCCGCACGTGCACAGGCCATAGACACGCCCAAAATCGCATTTGCACCCAGACGGTCTTTGTTCTCGGTACCATCCAGTTCAATCAGCGTCTTGTCGATAAAACTTTGCTCTTCAGCATCCAGGCCAATGATCGCTTCGGTAATTTCCGTGTTGACGTTCTCAATCGCGTTCAATACGCCTTTGCCCAGGTAACGGCTTTTATCGCCATCCCGCAGTTCCACGGCTTCTTTGGTACCGGTAGATGCGCCTGAAGGCACTGCCGCACGACCAATCACCCCGCTTTCCAGCAAAACGTCGACTTCAACCGTCGGGTTGCCACGGGAATCCATAATCTCGCGGGCGATAATATCTACAATAGCGCTCATGATTTATCCTTATCTAAGATGAAAAAAATTATAGGGTTTGTTCTGCGAAACCGGCTTTTTTGACCAGCTTGTCGAGATCGACCAGCAAGTGCAGCAAGTCTTCCATTTTGCCCAAGGGCCAGGCGTTCGGGCCATCAGACAAAGCTTGGCTCGGGTCAGGATGGGTTTCCATAAAGACGCCGGCAATACCACTCGCCACCGCTGCACGTGCCAACACCGGCACAAACTCACGCTGACCGCCACTCTTCTCGCCCTGCCCGCCTGGTTGCTGGACAGAATGGGTGGCATCAAATACCACTGGACACTGTGTTTCACGCATAATCGCCAAACCACGCATGTCAGAAACCAGCGTGTTATAGCCAAACGAAGCACCGCGTTCGCAAACCATAATATTGTCGGCACCACCGTTGGCTTCTTTAGCCTTGTTGACCACTTGTTTCATGTCACCAGGGGCTAAAAACTGGCCTTTTTTGATATTGACCGGCTTGCCAGACTGGGCACAAGCGACGATAAAGTCGGTCTGACGGCACAGAAAAGCCGGGGTTTGCAACACATCCACCACCGCGGCCACATGAGGCACCTGTTCTTCGGTATGCACGTCGGTCAAGATCGGTACACCGACCTGGGCACGCACTTCGTCCAGAATTTTCAGGCCCTCTTCCATGCCAAAACCACGGAAAGTCTTGGTCGAACTACGGTTGGCTTTGTCGTAAGAAGATTTATAAATAAATGGCACCCCCACGCGGGCAGCCATCTCTTTTAACTGGCCAGCCGTATCAATTGCCATTTGTTTGGATTCAATGACGCAGGGGCCAGCGATCAGAAACAAAGGATGTTCGAGACCAACGTCAAAACCACATAATTTCATTCAACATTCCTTATTTTTTGGATGCTTTTTGTGCCAGCGCAGCCTGCACATAGGCTTTAAACAATGGATGACCCGCACGCGGGTTAGACGTAAACTCGGGGTGGAACTGGCACGCGACAAACCACGGATGCACAGACTGTGGCAACTCAATCATTTCACACAATTCTTCACGCGGCGTGCGTGCAGAAATGACCAGACCGGCGTCTTTCAACTGGTCCACATAGTGGTTGTTGACTTCATAGCGGTGACGGTGACGCTCATTAACTTCGCTGCCGTAAATGCTGGCGGCCAACGTGTTCGGCACAATCGGACAGCTTTGCGCACCCAGACGCATGGTGCCACCGAGATCGGAGTGTTCATCACGCTTCTCGATCTTGCCGGAAGCATCTTGCCACTCGTCAATCAGACCAATCAATTTATGCTCGGTGCCAGGGTTAAACTCAGTGCTGTTCGCATCCTTAAGCCCTGCGACATTACGCGCATACTCAATCACTGCCAATTGCATGCCCAGGCAGATACCCAGGTAAGGCACTTTGTTTTCACGCGCATACCGAATGGCCGCAATCTTGCCTTCGGTACCACGTACGCCAAAGCCGCCAGGAATCAGGATCGCATCCATGCCCTTGAGACTATCGGTGCCACTTTTCTCAATGTCTTCGCTATCGATGTAGTGAATCTTGACCTTGGACTCGGTATGAATACCAGCGTGTATCAGCGCTTCGGTCAGCGACTTGTATGACTCGGTCAAATCGACATACTTACCGACAAATGCGATATCGACAATCTCTTTGGGATTGGCTTGCGCGTGAGTAATTTTTTGCCAGGCAGACAAATCCGCTGCTTTGGCCAGAATATTCAGTTTGTGGCAAACAATCTCATCCAGCATTTGCGCGTGCAACAGGCCGGGAATTTTGTAAATCGAATCGCTATCAATGGCACTAATCACCGCCTCAAAAGCCACATTGGTGAACAAGGCAATCTTGCGTTTTTCGTCTTCAGGGATTTCACGCTCGGCGCGGCACATCAAAATATCCGGCTGAATACCGATTTCGCGCAATTCTTTCACCGAGTGCTGGGTGGGTTTGGTTTTCAGCTCGCCTGCGGTTGGAATCCATGGCAACAGGGTCAGATGGATATAACAGGCGTTGTTTCTGCCCTCTTCAATCCCCATCTGACGAATCGCTTCCAGAAACGGCAAGGACTCAATATCGCCGACCGTACCGCCCACTTCGACAATCGCCACATCCGCGCCTTCAGCACCACGTTTCACGTGTGCCTTGATTTCATCGGTAATATGCGGAATGACCTGTACGGTTTTACCCAGATATTCGCCACGGCGTTCTTTCTTGATCACCGTCTCGTAAATCTGGCCTGTGGTAAAGTTGTTACGCTTGGACATCTTGCTGCTGATAAAGCGCTCGTAATGGCCAAGATCGAGATCGGTTTCCGCGCCGTCGTCGGTCACAAACACTTCGCCGTGCTGAAATGGCGACATGGTGCCGGGGTCAACGTTGATATAGGGATCAAGTTTCAGCATGGTCACTTTAATGCCACGCGATTCGAGAATGGCGCCGAGGCTGGCGGCCGCGATACCTTTTCCAAGAGAAGAAACAACACCGCCGGTTACGAATACATATTTGGTCATGGATCAGGTACTTTGAGATTGTTACAGACGGGAGAACATTTTACCGTAAAGCCCCCTCTCCCACAATGAAAGTCAGGCATTAAATCTGGCAGAGACTCGCCAAGGCCTGCGCTTACGCATACAATTCAATGATGTATGACACTCAAACAAACGCTCCAGCCCTGTGGCAACCATTATTGCCGCAACCGCATGCGCAAAGCCATAAATATAGCCGCGGCTATGTGCTGATCCAGGGTGGCTACCCGGTCACTGGCGCAGCCCGCCTCGCGGCAATGGCGGCAGCCAGATGCGGGGCAGGCATGACAGCGATTGCGGCACCAGCGATCGCACTGCCTATTTATGCCAGCGCGCTATTGAGCGTGATGGTGAAACCCTATGCGAATACCGCAGAATTACAGACACTGCTTGAAGACACCCGCGTGAGTTGCTATTTAATTGGCCCCGGGGCAGGTCTCTCACAAGACACCAGACTCACCACCCTGGCCATGTTAGCCACAGGCAAACCGGTGGTGATCGATGCCGATGCCCTGACAACCTTTGCCGGTCAGGCAGACACCCTCAAGCAAGCAATACGTGCAAGTTGCGTGCTCACCCCGCATGAAGGCGAGTTCAAAAGCGTTTTTGGAATGAGTGCGGCGCATGATAGACCCACCCGTATCACACAAGTAATGACGGCGGCACAAACCTGCGGGGCGATTGTTTTACTCAAAGGGGCCCACACCATTATTGCCACACCGGAAGGCCGGGTGTTGATCAACGAACAGGCACCACCGACCTTGGCGACTGCAGGCGCTGGCGATGTGCTGGCGGGCATGATTGCCAGTCTGTTGGCACAAGACATGCCCGCATTCGAAGCATGTGCGGCGGCCACCTGGATGCATGCGCAAGCCGCGCGTTTATTTGGAGTGGGATTGATTGCAGAAGATTTGCCAGGGATGATTCCGGCCGTGTTGCAGGCGCTTTTAAAAACTTAACCCTTTTCTAAAGATTCGCCTTTGCTAAGCGCACTTGATTTCGCGTCACTTTTAACGCTTCATCTTGTTTTTCATCAGCGCATTTTGCTCGCGCTTCCAGTCGCGCTCTTTTTCAGCATCGCGCTTATCGTGTTGTTTTTTACCTTTAGCCAGGCCAATTTGCACTTTTACCCGTCCGCGGGTGAAATGCATGTCCAGCGGCACCAATGTGTACCCTGCACGCTCGACCTTACCGATCAATTTGTCGATCTCTTCGCGGTGCAGCAGCAATTTGCGTGTACGGATCGCATCGGGACGCACATGGGTGGATGCCGAGCCTAGCGGCGTAATGTGGCAACCGATCAGGTACAACTCCCCACGCATGACCACCACGTAGGATTCCTTGAGGTTGGTACGGTTATCGCGTATCGCCTTGACTTCCCAGCCCTCGAGCACGAGGCCGGCTTCGTACTTTTCTTCAATAAAATAGTCAAAAAACGCTTTTTTGTTTTGCGCGATAGTCATAACGCTGCTGTGCGGGCTTAAATCACTTAAAATAGCATTTTAACCCAAAACCGACTTTCGTTCTGACGCAATGGCTCAAGTAGAAAAAACCGTGCTGGTCATGCATTCGTGTGAAGCGATGTTTCAATTGGTCGATGCCGTTGAAACTTATGCTGACTTTTTACCCTGGTGTGGCGGTAGCCAGGTCATCGAGCGTACGGATACCGTGACCCAGGCTACCATCCACATCCGTTACCACGGCATACAGCAGCACTTTACAACACGCAACCACAAACAGTTCCCGCACCGCATGGAAATCACGCTGGTGGATGGCCCGTTCAAGCAACTGAGTGGACACTGGCACTTTATAAGACTGCGTGAAGATGCCTGCAAAATTGAATTCAAGCTTGAATATGTCTTTGCCAACGGCCTGATTGAACGCATGATTGCGCCGGTGTTCAGCCATATTGCCAACACCTTCGTCGACAGCTTTGTCAAACAGGCTGGCAAGCTCCAACTCAAGTAATGACCAAACCGGTCACGCCAGCCATGCCAGAAGAACTCACCGGGATGCTTAATATAGAAGTGGTCTATGCGCTGCCAACGTCGCAAACGCTGATCACACTCGTGGTGCCGCCCGGCACCACCGCAATCGCGGCCGTGCGACAGTCAGGCATTCTGGAACAACACCAGATTACCGCAAGCAAAGAATTACCCTTAGGCATTTTTGGCAAAAAAGTCAGCCACGACAGGCCACTAAAAGCGATGGACAGGATAGAAATTTATCGCCCGCTGATTGCGAACGCCAAAGAAATGCGCCGTCAGCGTGCCACTAAACAGAAAACAGCCACGACCAAGCGGGCCAATTCCCGTTAATTACGTATTGCACCATTCAGCGCACTGACAAAACTGCAGGCTTTCTGATCAACACCATCAAGATGCATTACTCGGGTGGACAATTTTCGTCGATTTCTTGCTGCGCGGCTGCCAGCCCCTGACGAATTTGCTCATCTGACAGATATTCGCGCTGACCATTCTCGTTCACATTCTGCATGCGGCCGCCCACGGCATAGTTGCGATAGTTGCTTCTGGCTGCTGCACAATTTTGGGCTTTTTGACGCGCTTCCATCGCCTTGAGCGCTTCAGCTTCTGGGGACGCATTCTGCCCGGCTGAGTTCTCGGGCATTTTCTGTTTGGCCGGATTCATTTGCTCGCGCGAATAGGCGTCGGATCGCGTCAGTGGCGTATCCGCTGGCACCGTCGTCGCCTTGATTTTTTGCGTGGATGGACCGGCGACAGGAGGCGTATCCGAATAATTCATAATGCCTTTTTCATCGCGCCATTTATAAATCTCGGCCGCAGCCTGCATGGCCCAGCACAAGCCCAGCATCAACATCCATCTCAACGTCATTCTCATTTGATAAACCCACACTTGCTTAGAAAAAGGTTAAGTAAAGGCCTCATGCACAAACCATGCCAGACATCAGCAAACAGAACTGCAAAAACGCAAAACGCTTTGTCAAGGCAAAGTGAAATCGGTATAATTATATTTTGGAGATAAGGAATTCACATGCGTTTGTTGCAACAAGCTCTTACCTTTGATGACGTTTTACTCGTTCCCGCACATTCGAATGTGATGCCGCGCGAGGTCAATCTCAGCACCAAGCTTACCAAGAGCATCACCTTAAATATTCCCCTGCTATCTGCTGCGATGGACACCGTCACTGAAGCACGCATGGCCATTGCCTTGGCGCAACTGGGCGGCATGGGCATCATACACAAAAACATGTCGGTAGAGATGCAAGCTTCTCGCGTCTCCCGCGTAAAACGCTTCGAGTCCGGCGTTGTCATTGACCCGGTCACCATCCACCCGGCCATGAGTGTGCGCGAGGTGATGAATATCACCCAACAGCAAAAAATCTCAGGCTTGCCAGTGTTGCAAGACGGCAAGGTAGTCGGCATTGTTACCAACCGTGACCTGCGCTTTGAAACCAACCTTGATCAAGCTGTCAGCAATGTGATGACCCCGCAAGACCGTCTGGTCACCGTGCGTGAAGGCGCCAGTCGCGAAGAAATCATGGGCTTGCTGCATAAACACCGTCTTGAGCGCTTGCTGGTTATTGGTGAAAACTACGAGCTCAAAGGCTTGATTACCGTTAAAGACATTCAAAAATCGTCAGATCACCCCCTGGCCTGTAAAGATGAAAAAGGCCGCCTGCGCGTCGGCGCGGCAGTGGGCGTGGGTGACGGCACAGAAGAACGCATTGCCGCACTGGTTGAAGCCGGTGTCGATGCCATTGTGGTAGATACCGCGCATGGTCACTCACAAGGCGTACTGGATCGCGTCAAATGGGCTAAAACCCACTATCCAAAACTGCAAGTGATTGGTGGCAACATTGCCACGGCAGAAGCAGCGCTGGCCTTGGTGGATCATGGCGCTGACTGTGTCAAAGTGGGCATCGGCCCTGGCTCTATCTGCACCACCCGTATCGTGGCTGGCGTCGGCGTGCCGCAAATCACAGCCATCAGCAATGTGGCCAAAGCCCTCGAAAAATCAGGCGTGCCATTTATTGCAGACGGCGGGATTCGCTTCTCTGGCGACATTTCCAAAGCCATTGCTGCAGGCGCGTACAACGTCATGCTGGGTGGGATGTTTGCAGGCACTGAAGAAGCGCCTGGCGAAGTAGAGTTGTACCAAGGTCGCTCTTACAAATCCTACCGCGGCATGGGCTCCATAGGCGCCATGCAAAAAGGCTCTTCTGACCGCTACTTCCAGGACAGCACGGCCAACGCCGACAAGCTGGTGCCTGAAGGCATCGAAGGCCGCGTCCCTTATAAAGGCAGTGTCGTTGCCGTGATCCATCAGTTGATGGGCGGCTTGCGTGCCTCCATGGGTTATGTGGGCTGCGCTTCTATTGAAGAAATGCGTAACAAGGCAGAGTTTGTGCAAATCACCAGTGCCGGTATGCGCGAGTCGCATGTGCATGATGTGCAGATTACCAAAGAAGCACCGAATTACCGTATTGATTAACCCATATTGATAAACGCGAATTCATCCATTTAATCAAAGCCTCAGAGGACACAGAGATCACAGAGAAATGACTTCTCTAAGACTCTGTGTCCTCTGTGCACTCTGTGGCTAAACAAATGTCTCATTCAAAAATCCTGATTCTAGATTTCGGCTCCCAGGTCACCCAACTGATTGCACGCCGTGTACGCGAAGCGCATGTCTACTGCGAAATTCATCCTTGTGATGTGTCCGATGAATTTGTCCGCAATTTCGGTGCTGACGGCATCATTTTGTCTGGCAGCCACGCCAGCGTTTACGAAGAAGAAACTGACAAGGCCCCACAAGCCGTGTTTGAACAAGGCGTACCTGTGCTGGGCATTTGCTACGGCATGCAAACCATGGCGCAGCAGTTAGGCGGCAAGGTTGAGGCAGGTGCAAAACGCGAATTTGGCTACGCCCAAGTGCGTGCACGTGGCCACTCTGCCCTGTTTCGCGACATTCAGGATGCCACCAACGCTGAAGGCCACGGCCTGATCGACGTCTGGATGAGCCACGGCGACAAGGTCACCGAACTGCCTGACGGTTTCAAAGTGATCGCCAGCAACGACACCACGCCCATCGCCGCCATGGCTGACGAAAGCCGCAAGTTTTACGCGGTGCAATTTCACCCTGAAGTCACCCACACCAAGCAAGGCCAGGCCATGCTTGAGCGCTTTGTACTGGATATCTGCGCGGCCAAGGCAGACTGGATCATGGGTGACTATATCGCCGAAGCCGTTGCAAAAATCAAGGCACAAGTTGGCGATGAAGAAGTCATTCTCGGCTTATCAGGAGGCGTAGACTCCTCCGTGGCAGCCGCACTGATACACCGTGCCATTGGTGACCAACTCACCTGCGTCTTTGTCGATCACGGCCTGCTGCGTCTGAATGAAGGCGATATGGTGATGGACATGTTTGCTGGTCGTCTGCACGCCAAAGTCATCCGCGTGGATGCCTCTGCACAATTCATGGGTAAACTGGCTGGCGTCAGTGACCCGGAGGCCAAGCGCAAGATCATAGGCGCAGAATTCGTTGAAGTGTTTAAGGCCGAAGCCGCCAAGCTCAAGGCCAGCGGTGCCGGTCACAAAGGCGCCACCTTCCTGGCACAGGGCACCATTTACCCGGATGTGATTGAATCGGGCGGCGCCAAGTCCAAAAAAGCGGTCACCATCAAGAGCCACCACAATGTCGGTGGCTTGCCAGAACAATTAGGCCTCAAGCTGCTGGAGCCATTGCGTGACCTGTTTAAGGATGAAGTGCGTGAACTGGGCGTCGCGCTCGGCTTACCCCGCGACATGGTTTATCGCCACCCCTTCCCTGGCCCTGGCTTGGGCGTACGCATTCTGGGTGAGGTCAAACAGGAATATGCCTTGTTACTGCAACGTGCAGATGCCATCTTCATTGAAGAGTTACGTAATACCGTAGATGCCGCCAGCGGTAAGACTTGGTACGACCTCACCAGTCAGGCATTTACCGTGTTTCTGCCGGTCAAGTCTGTCGGCGTGATGGGCGATGGCCGAACTTACGATTATGTGGTGGCCTTGCGTGCCGTGGTCACCAGCGACTTCATGACTGCACATTGGGCGGAATTACCCTATAGCCTGCTGGGCAAAGTGTCTAACCGCATCATTAATGAAGTGCGCGGCATTAACCGCGTGGTTTATGATATTTCCGGCAAACCTCCCGCAACCATTGAGTGGGAATAAGCTTTAAACACTATTCTGACGGCCTACACTGAGAACAAAAAATGAGCACTAAATCCATCATCCTTACTGGTGATCGCCCGACTGGCCCGCTGCATTTGGGGCACTTTGTCGGCAGTTTGCGCAACCGTGTCAAATACCAACATGAATACAAACAGTATGTCATGTTGGCCGATGCGCAAGCGCTGACCGACAATATGGATGATATCGACAAGGTGCATCGCAACGTGGTGGAAGTTGCGCTGGATTATCTGGCAGTCGGTATAGACCCCAAGCTGTCGACCATATTTATCCAGTCGCAAGTGCCTGAACTGACTGAGCTGGCGTTTTACTACCTCAACCTGGTCACTGTGGCCCGTTTGGAGCGCAATCCGACGGTGAAAGAAGAGATACGTCTGCGTGATTTTGAGCGCGACATTCCTGCCGGTTTCCTCACCTACCCGGTCAGTCAGGCAGCCGATATTACGGCCTTTAAAGCAACGCTGGTACCAGTGGGCGAAGACCAGATTCCCATGATTGAGCAAACCAATGAAATCGTGCGCCGCTTTAACCGCACCTATAAAAACATTCAAACCAAGCAAGAGATCCTGGTTGAAACCAAGGCGCTGGTGCCTGAACTCGGCCGCTTGCCTGGTATTGATGGCAAAGCCAAGATGAGTAAATCCCTGGGCAATGTGATAAATCTGGGTGCAAGCGCAGACGAAGTCACCAAAGCCGTCAAGCGCGTCTACACCGATCCCTTGCATTTGAAGATTGAAGATCCTGGCCATGTAGAGGGCAATATTGCCTTTACCTATCTTGATGCGTTTGACCCGGATAAAGCAGCGGTCGCCGAGTTAAAAGCACACTACACACGCGGTGGACTGGCAGACAGCATTGTAAAAAAACGCCTGGAAGCCGTATTGCAGGAAATGCTGGAACCCATTCGTAGCCGCCGGGCCGAACTGGCCAATGACAAAGGCTACATTTTGCAGTTGCTGCGCGAAGGTACCGAGCAAGCGCGTGAAGTCGCCGCTCAAACCATGAGCGAAGTGCGCGCGGCGCTAGGCCTGAATTACTTTTAAATGGCGCAGGCATCCACACCTCACCTATGAGCCGGGGCTTTGTCAAAGAAGACGATCTGGAACTGGCGGGCACCGATTTACCGGAACGCCCCATCAGTGCGCATGTCAATTACGTCACGCCTGCAGGCTTGCAACAATTGCAGCAGGCAGTGAAAGCGCTGGAAGCTGACCGCTTGCACTTTAGTGCGCGCAAGGAAGATCCCAACGCGCAACAGAAGCTGGCCGAGATAGACCGCGACCTGCGCTACTTTGTCGCACGGCTGGAAACCGCACAACTGGTGGATCCTGGCCAACAGCCACAACATACGGTGCTCTTCGGCGCGACCGTGACCGTAGAAGACGAGCAGGGGGCGCAACAGGCTTACCAGATTGTTGGAGAAGACGAGGCAGACATTGCGCAGCACAAAGTCAGCTATGTTTCGCCCGTGGCCAAAGCCCTGCTAGGCCGTAAAGTCGGTGACACCACGGTCTGGCAACGGCCTGCGGGTCCCTTGTCACTGGATATTTTAGACATTAAATACTGAAAACACGATGAACGTTTCCCAAGCAATTGAACAACGCCGCTCTATCAAAGCCTATGACTCTGCACACCGCATGACAGAGGCAGAAATCCAGCAACTCTTGTCGCTGGCCATGCTCTCCCCGACCGCTTTTAACATCCAGCACTGGCGTTTTGTGGTCGTGACTGACCCGGTCTTGCGTCATCAGATCCGCGCAGTGAGCTGGAACCAGGCACAAGTCACCGATGCCTCATTGCTGATTATCCTGACTGCGGATTTAAAGGCCTGGGAAAAAGACCCTGCCCGCTACTGGGTCAACGCGCCACAGCCGGTCAGTGACTACCTGGTCAAGGCCATTCATGGCTATTACACTGATCAACCTCTGGCACAACGCGATGAAGGCATGCGTTCTTGCGGCATGGCAGCCATGACCTTGATGCTGGCCGCCAAAGAAATGGGCTATGACACCTGCCCGATGGATGGTTTTGATTTTGAGGCTGTGTCCAAATTAATCAACTTGCCTGAAGATCATGTCCCCGTGATGTTTGTCGTGGTAGGGAAAGCCCTCGAAGCAGCCAAGCCACGTGGCGGCCAATTGGCGATGGATGAAGTCGTCATTTATAACCGTTTTTAGCAATATTACGATGCCTGAAGCAGGCGCACCTTTTTAATTATTGATTGAGAGTTCTTGCATGTTAGTTGCGAACAATATCACCATGCAGTTTGGCTCCAAGCCACTGTTTGAAAATGTTTCCGTCAAATTTGGTGATGGCAACCGTTATGGTCTGATTGGCGCCAATGGCTGTGGTAAATCCACGTTTATGAAAATCCTGGCCGGGGTGCTGGAGCCTACCAGTGGCAACGTCAGCCTGGACCCGAACGAACGCATGGCTTTTTTGAAGCAGGACCAATTTGCCTATGAAGACCAGCGCGTGCTGGACGTAGTCATGATGGGTCACGAGCAAATGTGGAAAGCCATGCAAGAGCGTGACGCGATTTACGCCAACCTCGAAGCCACCGAGGACGACTACATGCGTGCCGCCGAACTGGAAGGCGTATTTGCAGAGTATGACGGCTATACTGCCGAAGCACGTGCTGGCGAATTGCTGTTAGGCGTAGGCATTCCCCTGGAGCAACATAATGGCCCGATGAGCGCCGTAGCCCCAGGCTGGAAGTTGCGTGTGCTGCTGGTACAAGCCCTGTTTGCAAATCCGGATGTGTTATTGCTGGACGAACCGACCAACAACCTGGACATCAACACCATCCGCTGGCTGGAAGATGTGGTCAATAATCGTGACTGCACCATGGTCATTATTTCGCACGACCGCCACTTTTTAAACCAGGTCTGTACCCATACCTGCGATATGGATTACGGCAAGATTACCTCTTATCCAGGTAACTATGATGATTACATGGAAGCCAGCATTGCCGCACGTAATCAGCAAGCCAAGGACAATGCCAAGGCCAAACAGCAGATTGCAGACTTGCAGGACTTTGTCCGTCGCTTTTCGGCGAATGCGTCTAAAGCTAAGCAGGCAACCAGCCGCGCCAAACAGATTGATAAAATCAAGGTCGAAGAGTTTAAACCCTCTAGCCGCCAGTATCCGTTTATTCGCTTTGAATTTGACGACAAAGAGAAGCTGCACCGCAATGCCGTCGAGCTCAAAAAACTCGGCCATGGCTTTGACAAACCCTTGTTTAACAACGTGGAATTGATCTTCGAAGCAGGTGAAAAAGTCGCCATCATTGGTGAAAACGGCATTGGTAAAACCACCTTTTTGCGGTGCCTGGCCGGGGATTTGCAGCCCAAGCATGGCGAAGTCAAATGGGCAGAAAAAGCCAAGCTGGGCTATTTTGCGCAAGACCATGAATACGAGTTTGCAGAAGGTGAAGACTTGTTTGAATGGATGACCAAGCAACGCCAGCAAGGCGATGATGACAACACCGTGCGCAGCATGCTGGGCCGTTTGCTGTTCCCGACCGAAGCCACTAAAAAATCAGTCAAAGTGCTGTCCGGGGGTGAAAAAGGCCGCATGCTTTACGGCAAACTGATGCTGGCGAAAACCAATGTTTTGCTGATGGACGAACCGACTAACCATATGGACATGGAGTCGATTGAAGCGCTGAATACGGCACTGGACAAATACAAGGGCACCTTGTTTTTTGTCAGCCATGACCGTGAGTTTGTCAGCTCGATTGCCACCCGTATTATCGAAATCAAGGCGGATGGCATTGTCGACTTTACCGGCAACTATGAAGACTATTTAGCTAGCCAGGGGATTGCCTAAAAACTGACGATACATTCCGTTACACAGCTGACCACCCCTGACAAACACCCGATACAATCGGGTGTTTTAATATCATCATTGCAAATTCGCAATGGTGATTGAAAGGATCCATCATGAAACTGAACAAACTGGTATTCGCGGGGCTTTTGGTGTTGGTGTGCGGAACTGCCTTTGCCGAGCATGGACATGATTGCGGTAAAGGCAAATTTGACCCTGCCAACTGGCAAGCACAGCGCCTGGAGCACTTTGAACAGCATCAGGAAAAATTGCATACCATTTTGCAACTCACTAGCGCACAAGAAAATGCCTGGAAAACCTATCAGGCACAGATCAAACCGCAAGACAAGGAACATCCGGACTTTGCAGAGTTAAGCAAACTGAATACCTTGCAACGCCTGGACAAAATGGAAGCCTGGGATAAAGCGCGTGACGCACGTCAGGCTGAACGTGCCAAAGCCATCCGTACATTTTATGCCCAGCTGAATGATGCGCAGAAAAAAGCATTTGATGAAAATGCCTTACCGCAACATCCGCATCATGCCGACGCGCATCACGAAAAACCTGTGCGTGAATAATCTCAACGCGTTTCACAGACTCACCGGCCCCAATGGCCGGTTTTTGTGCTCAAATACTCCCCTTGCAAGTCCGAGACACTTTTATGACTGACGGCCATCCTGATACCCATGTGCTTGTCGTAGATGACGACGATGCCATCCGTGATTTATTGTGCGACTTTTTGCAGGATAATCAACTCAGCACACAACAAGCCAGCAATCATGCACAAATGTGGCAAGCGTTGCAGCAGCGCATGCCTGATGTCATTATCCTCGACATCAACATGCCGCAGCGGAGTGGTATTGAGCTCTGCCGTGAACTGCGCGAGTCCGGCAAATACCATCTCCTGCCCATCATCATGCTCACAGCCAGAACCAGCTCTCTGGATACCATCATGGGCCTGGAAACCGGGGCTGATGACTACGTTGCCAAACCGTTTGAGCCGCTGGAACTGCTGTCGCGTATCCGTAGCGTGGTCAGACGGTCGCGCATGATGCTGGAGAGCGCAGGCAAACCCGATCACGAATGGCAGACCGATCACGCTCTTTTGCGTTTCATTGAGTTTAACGAATGGACTCTGGATATTCAAAACCGTACCTTGGTCGACAGCCAGCATACGCGGATTCCCCTCTCCAATGCCGAATTCAAGTTCTTGCGTTTCATGCTCCTGCATGCCAACCGCACCTTGAGCCGTGATCAGCTCATGGAAGAAATGCATGGCCGAGAGGCGGGTCCATTTGACCGGTCAATAGACTTACAAATCAGTAGATTAAGACAGAAACTTGAAGTGGATACTAAGAATCCATCCATGATCAAAACGCTACGCAACGAAGGCTATTTACTCACCGCCGAAGTGCGTTACATTAAATGATGTGTGACATTCAATGACCGGATACACAAGATGATGAAAAAATGGCTAGGCACCATGTCGGTTCGTATTTTCCTGATCACGGTGATCGGTATTCTATTGACCGCCACCACGGTCAGGATGCTGGGCCAGCGGGACTTTAAAGAAAATGAATCTCGCATGCGCGACCAATTTGCCTTTGACCGTATTGAGAGCATGGTGCGCATACTTGAAGCCACCGTCCCCGAAAAACGCGTCGAAATTCAAGATGTGTTTAAGCGTATGGGCAGCCGCGTCACCATTGGCGCCAACAAACCTTCACAGGTGCCCGCCTTACCCGCAGAACTGGCGCACTTGAATACCTTGCTGGTGCCAGAAGTGGCAGACATGATTGATCTGGTGCCCCTCAGTAATTGTGCTCCACGCCGCATGCCACTCCCGCCGCCTACGATGGGTTTTTCACCGCCTCCCCGTCCCCATGGACAATGCCTGGCCATTTATACCCACCTTGAAGACCAGACACCGGTACTGATCACTCTGCACTATGGCGGCCATAGACCACCGCCACCGCACGAACGCAACCCGTTAGCCATTTTACTGGCCTTCCTCGGCTTACTGCTGATCATTTGGACCGTAGCCTCCGTGGCGACCAGACCACTGCGTAAACTGGCCGATGCGGCCTTGCAGCTCGCCCATAATATCGAGCACCCGCCGCTGCCAGAAAATAAAGGCTCGACAGAGGTCCGCCATGCCGCCAAAGCCTTTAATGAAATGCAACGCAGCATCCTCAAGCATATTCAGGAGCGTGGCTTTATTCTGGGGGCCATCGCGCATGACCTGCAAACACCGTTGACCCGTCTGCGCTTGCGCCTCGAAAAAGTCAAAGACCCAGAACTCAAGCAGGGACTGATCAAAGATCTGACCGCCACCCAGGAAATGGTCCGGGAAGGACTGGATTTTGCGCGCCTCTGCGGTGAAAACATCCACAAAAACAAAGTGGATCTCACCGCCCTGGCAACGGCTGTTTGCGACGACTTTGAAGACGCAGGCCAAGCCATTCAAAAAAAACTACCCGAACAGGCAATCACCGTCATGGGCTCAGCCCATTTGCTCACACGCTGTCTCACCAACCTGCTCAACAATACCATTGCCTATGCAAAAACGCCTGCCTTATCCATTCAAGTCAAAGGTAAACAAGTCATCTGTACCGTCTCGGACAATGGCCCAGGCATTCCTGAATCTGCCCTAACCAGCGTGCTGGAACCGTTCCGGCGCCTGGAGGACTCCCGCTCCCGCCAGACCGGTGGCACCGGCCTCGGCCTGGCCATTGCACGAATGATTGTTGAAAAACACGGTGGAAAAATGGCATTGAACAACAAGACAGCCCCTGAAACCGGCCTGGTCGTGCAGATTGTGCTACCACTGAACTAAATCAGCCGTTGCGTAACACTGCTTGCATATTTTTGTTGAAGCGCGAGGCCACCACAGTGTAGACTAGCGCCCTTATCAAGGCTTGCTGGTCGCAATGATTACGCAAGACCTCCCGGAGAAGTGGCAGAGCTGGTTGAATGTACCTGACTCGAAATCAGGCATACGTGAAAGCGTATCGGGGGTTCGAATCCCCCCTTCTCCGCCAGTCATCTCAGGCATGAGAAATCCGTAGCTGGATTCCGATGACATTTTATTCACGCCTGTTTAATGTTCACCCATTCATTCTACTTGCTTAGAACAACCATACTACTCGACATCCAGTTGACTCATTTTTTGCTTGAAGCTGTCTACAGAAAAATCAACCGCAGCAAGACATGCAGCCATATCAAATTGATTGTCACTGATATCAATATAGCCCATTCCCCAGTCACCATATAGCCTCCCTGGCAGATCACCGCTTAGCTTAGGATTGTCACGATATTTTTGTGTCGCCGATCACGCAGGATATTCGCTAGCAGCGCATCGACACTGTCCGCTTCCCCTTCAAAATATTGCGTGAAATTTAAGCCATCAAACAGTAATACACCGGTAATTCCATCAAGGCTGTTAGCAGTGCGCGCAGTTTTAACGATCTCAGGCACCACCAATACGTCGTAGTGCTCTTGGTTTAATACGCTGGTATACAGAACAAATTTCATGGCTGTGCTCATGTTTTGAGATACTTACTGATATACGATAAATAATTGATCAATATGCATATTTAAAGCGTCATGTTTTATCTCGTCTGTTCGTCGCAACAGTTCTAGCAAGCGCGCTAGCCCCGTCCTGACTGATCCTACAGCCCCTTGTCATCAATAACTGCCTGATCCTGCATCAAGCTCGACTACGTTGTTTAACGTATTAATCAACCATGACTTCGGTGCGAGCATAGTAGCAAACAAGCTTGGCAGTAAACCGTGCAATGGTGATCAGCCCTTCTGTTTCTCTTTTCTTCAGGCCCGCGAGATCGGTGGTCAACGCAAAAGAGTAACAGGTCATAGAGCGCACTTCCCCATATTCAGCCAGCCCCCCATAGGCGGCATGCACACCTCTTATCCATCATTCAGCCGCTCTCAAGCCTTGTTCCTTGAGCCAACGACTATCACGCCTAGCAGCGCCATGTTAACGAGCTCACTTGCACATTCTTAACCCAGTGGAGTCTTTCAATATGTCAGAGCATACTTGTAGTCCCGGTTGTCAGCATGGCGTTACCCCAGGTAATGAAGCACACATCAAAGAAGAGTTTCACGAGGCAAGGAGGTCTTTTTTAAAAGATGCCTTTGCCGTCGGCAGCACCACTGCCGCGCTTGGCGCGATGGGGATTACCATGTCGTCAAACGCCTTTGCTCAGAGCCCCAAGGTCGGTACGGGCCGCGCCAATCATTTTTATGTCCCTGCCAATGACAAAACGGTCCATTGGGGATTTTTCAGTAAATCCCTCAAACCGTTAATTGAGGTCGAGTCTGGGGACTATGTCACCCTGGAAACGCTGACCCACCATGCCAATGATGATGCCGAACGGATGGTGAGAGGCGATGCGGGCGCAGAAAGTGTGTTTTACTGGGATAGTAAGCGCAAGGGGGTAGACCGGCGCGGGATAGGCGCCATGAATGCCAAAGTGGGCGCAGGGGGTGGCTTAGGTGTCCATATTTGTACCGGGCCGATTGCGGTTAAGGGGGCTGAGCCGGGTGATATTCTGGAAGTCCGCATTGTGGATGTCACTCCCAGACCTAGCGCTAACCCCTTGTACAAGGGCAAGGCCTTTGGCAGTAATGCTGCCGCCTGGTGGGGATTTCATTACGGTGACACGATAGAGGAGCCGAAAAAACGTGAAGTGATCACCATTTATGAAGTCGATGCGACCGGCGAAAGAAACTATGCGTCCGCAGTGTATAACTTCCGCTGGACGCCACAAACCGATCCATTCGGAATTGTGCACCCCATCATTGACTACCCAGGCGTCCCGGTCGACCATAAAACCATCAAAGAAAATCATAATGTACTGAAAAACGTCCGTATCCCTATCCGTCCGCACTTCGGTACTATGGGGGTCGCGCCAAGTGAAGCTGACATGGTCAACTCGATTCCTCCCAACTACACCGGCGGCAACATAGATAACTGGCGCATTGGTAAAGGCGCCACGCTCTACTACCCGGTATCGGTGTCAGGCGGCTTATTTTCGGTCGGCGATCCGCATGCGTCACAAGGCGATTCCGAGCTGTGTGGCACGGCCATCGAGTGTTCTCTGACCGGCACTTTTCAGCTGATTTTGCATAAAAAAGCCAGCCTGCCCGGCACGGCACTGGAAAGCCTGAAATATCCACTGCTGGAAACGCAAGATGAATGGCTGTTGCATGGGTTCAGTTACCCTAACTACCTGGCCGATCTGGGTCCAGATGCACAGAATAGTATTTTTGCCAAATCTTCGGTCGACTTAGCCTTGCGCGATGCCTACCGCAAAATGCGTGATTTCTTGATGACAACGCAAGGATTGAGTGAAGACGAGGCGATCTCGCTGATGTCGATTGCGGTTGACTTTGGCATTACGCAGGTGGTGGATGGCAACTGGGGCGTACATGCCTTGGTGAAAAAAAGCATTTTCCCGCCGCGCAAAAATTGATCACGCACCACAGCATCAGCCGGATAAACTGCTAACGGAAAGGCAACGCGCCTCTCTGTTAGCAAATCTATTTAAGAAGAAGGATGCTTTCTAAGAAAAAACAGGATTGAGCAGAGCAGCGTGCAATGCATGCAGTGACTAGATTAAAGCGCGAATCTCGGGCAAATTGCGCCACCAGCCATACACGTCCATGCCGCAGCCAAATACGTAGCGGTTTGGCACCACCAACCCGACCACATCGGCTTGCAATGGCTTTTGCAAGCCATTGTCTTTTTCAGTCAGCACCGCGGTGAGCACGTGGCGCGCACCTGCCGCATGGCAAAAGCGCACCACTTCTGCCAAGGTAATCCCCTCATCCAGAATATCGTCCACAATCACCACAGTTTGGTCACGCAGGTCTAACTCGGGCTGCTTGCTCCAGACAATTTCATGGCCAGCGGTGCCGTGATAGCGATTGGCCTGCAAGTAGTCTATTCGTGCTGGCAGATTGAGTCGCGCCATTAATTGACCAGCCAGATAAAGGCCGCCACGCATCACGCAAAGCAACACGATGCTTTCGCTAGCAAGGTCTTGCATGCGCTGCTGCAACTGTAACGCAACGCGCTCGATGGCGGCGTTGACCTCTTCTGCGGTAAATACCACCTGCGATTGCGCCAGCCAGTGCGACGGCGGTTGATCCTGCGGTGCAACCATGCGCGTTAGAGGCTCAGGGTTTTCAGATACGCTCTGAAGCTGTCGGCGATTTCGGGGTGTTTGAGACCCAACTCAACGTTGGCCTGCATAAAGCCGAGTTTGCTGCCGCAATCATAGCGTTTGCCCTTGTAGCGGTACGCCATGACTTTCTCGTACTGCATCAAGGCAGAAATACCGTCTGTCAGTTGAATTTCGCCGCCTTTGCCTGGCTTGACGTGCTCCAGGCACTCAAAAATGCGTGGGCTCAATACATAACGACCGACCACGGCCAGGTTGGAAGGCGCTTCTTCTGGTTTTGGTTTTTCTACCATACCTTTCACTTCGAGCAAGTCATCGGTTTTTGCCACGGCATCCACCACACCATAGCTGCTGGTTTCTTCCGGTGAAACCGTTTCAATGCCCAAAATGGAGCATTGCTGCTCTTCATACATGTCTACCATTTGCTTGGTGATGGATACATCACCAACCAGCAAATCGTCCGCAAGTAAGACTGAAAATGGCTCATCCCCGACCACAGGCTTGGCGCAAAGCACGGCATGTCCCAGGCCCAATGCTTGTGACTGGCGGATAAACACGCAGCTGACGCCTTTGGGCAGAATGCTGTGCACGATATCCAGCAATTTTTGCTTGCCGGCCGCCTCGAGTTCGGCTTCCAGTTCATAGGCCTTGTCAAAGTGGTCAGCAATCGAACGTTTGTTGCGACCCGTGATAAAAATTAACTCGGTTGCGCCAGCGGCAATCGCCTCTTCGGCTGCATATTGAATCAGCGGCTTATCGACGACAGGCAGCATTTCCTTAGGGCTAGCCTTGGTCGCTGGCAAAAATCGGGTCCCTAGCCCTGCCACCGGGAAGACTGCTTTTGTAATTTTTTTCATGGTCGTATCCTCAATAAATAAAATAGTTATAACAAAAAATAAAGGTGTGACTCAAATTTTTAATATAGATTTCAACTTTAAGCAAAGAACGATCCCTGCCAGCAATGCCGTTACCGCATTGGCGATAATCACCGGCCAATCACCGATCAAAAGACCATAAATCAGCCATAACACCACGCCAGAAGTGAAAATGGTGTACATCGGCAACGAGATGCCGCTTAAATCCCTGGTACGCCATGATTGCAAAACTTGTGGGATAAAGGCTAACGTGGTGCACACGGCAGCGATTGATCCAATACAGGTGTTTACTATGCTCATTTCAAATCTTCTACTTCGGCACCAAAGGCCTGTAACTTGAGTTTTTTGAGTTGATCTCTGAATTGGGCCGCTTTTTCAAACTCAAGGTTTTTGGCCGCGTCGTGCATGGCTTTTTCAATGCGCTTGATTTCCTTAGTCAGCATTTTTTCGCTCATGCTTTCATAGCTGGCCTGTTCCTGCGCAGCCTTGCGTTCACGCTGTGCCTCATCCTTGTCATAGACGCCATCAATGATGTCTTTAATGCGCTTGGTGACGCCTTTGGGCGTAATGCCATGCTCGGCGTTAAACGCCAATTGAATCTTGCGGCGACGGTCCCCTTCATCCATCGCCAGCTTCATGCTGCGTGTGATGCTATTGGCATAAAAAATGACGCGCCCATTCAAATTACGCGCCGCACGGCCCGCTGTTTGAATCAATGAACGCTCAGAGCGCAAAAAGCCCTCTTTATCGGCATCCAGCACAGCCACCAGCGACACCTCGGGGATGTCCAGGCCCTCACGCAGCAGGTTAATGCCGACCAGCACATCAAACTCACCCAGGCGCAAGTCACGGATGATCTCCACGCGTTCCACCGTATCAATATCGCTATGCAAATAGCGGACCTTGACGCCATGTTCGCTCAGATAATCCGTCAGGTCTTCAGCCATGCGCTTGGTCAGGGTTGTTGCTAGCACGCGTTCGCCCACGGCGACACAGCGTTTGATCTCGCCGAGCAGATCATCTACCTGAGTATCGGCAGGTTTGACGGTAATTTCAGGGTCTACCAGTCCGGTTGGCCGAGCAATCATTTCCACCACTTGCTGCTGATGCTCTTTTTCGTAATTGGCAGGGGTGGCCGAGACAAATACGCATTGCCGCATAATACGCTCAAACTCTTCAAACTTGAGCGGACGATTATCCATAGCCGAGGGCAGGCGCCAGCCGTAATCCACCAGGTTAGCCTTGCGTGAGCGATCGCCCAGATACATACCGCCAATTTGCGGCACGGTCACATGACTCTCGTCTATGATCATCAGCGCTTCAGCGGGCAGGTAATCAATCAAGGTCGGCGGCGGGTCGCCGGGGTTGCGGCCCGTCAAATGACGGCTGTAATTTTCAATGCCTTTGCAAAAGCCGATTTCGTTAAGCATTTCGAGGTCAAAACGCGTGCGTTGCTCAATGCGCTGCGCTTCTACCAGCTTGTTTTCACTCAGGAAAAAACTGACGCGCTGACGCAGTTCTTCCTTGATGGTCTCCATGGCGCGTACCGTCGCTTCACGCGCGGTCACATAATGGCTGGACGGGAAAATACGGAAATTGTGTATCTTGTTAAAAATCTGGCCTGTCAGCGGATCAAACAACTGAATGGTATCAATCTCGTCATCAAACAGATTGATTCTGACCGCCGTTTCACTGTTCTCTGAAGGAAACACGTCAATAATGTCGCCCCGGACACGGAAGCAGCCCCGGCTAAAGTCAAAGTCGTTGCGGTCATACTGCATGGCAATCAGGTGCGCAACAATGTCTTTTTGTGCAATCTTTTTGCCCTGATGAATATGCAACACCATGCCATGGTATTCGCCTGGATCACCAATACCGTAAATGGCCGAAACAGTAGCCACAATCACGGCATCTTCGCGCTCGAGCAAGGCTTTGGTCGCTGACAAACGCATCTGCTCAATATGTTCGTTGATGCTGGAGTCTTTTTCGATAAACAAGTCGCGCGAAGGCACGTAGGCTTCAGGTTGGTAATAATCGTAATAGCTGACGAAATACTCGACGGCATTATTGGGAAAAAACTCGCGGAACTCGCTATAAAGCTGTGCCGCCAAGGTTTTATTCGGTGCCATGACAATCGCCGGTTTGCCGGTACGTGCAATCACGTTCGCCATGGTGTAGGTCTTGCCAGAGCCTGTCACCCCCAGCAAGGTTTGAAACTTGAGGCCGTCATGAATCCCCTGCGTCAATTTTTCAATTGCCTGTGGTTGATCCCCAGCCGGTGGAAAGGGCTGGTGTAATTC
Organism: Methylophilus sp. DMC14; assembly: GCF_056314085.1. Classification (NCBI taxonomy): domain Bacteria; kingdom Pseudomonadati; phylum Pseudomonadota; class Betaproteobacteria; order Nitrosomonadales; family Methylophilaceae; genus Methylophilus; species Methylophilus sp. DMC14. The sequence goes on from NZ_JBQUZA010000007.1 coordinate 113,216, forward strand.
ATATTTACTACCGGGGAAAGTAACGATCACAACAACAGTCTGTGCATGGGATAAATAATATACGTTCTATTTTAACTGCTTTTGCGCAGGCAGGCATATGATTTACAATTTTATCAACTACTTTGCGCCTGAACTTTTATCGCAAGCACCAGTCAGTTAAACCACAATGAATCATATTCTTTTGGGGGTCGCGTGAAATTCCTTTTAATAGCCATTTTGGCACTCGGTACACCAGCGGCGCAAGCCTACAATCAGCAAGCCCTGATGGAAGCTTACTTTGGCGTGGTCATGATACGCGGCTACAATCAGGAAGGTGGCATGGCCTATGGTTCCGGCGTGGTCGTCAGCGACAATTCAGTGGTCACCAATTGCCATGTCTTGCGCGCAACCAAACAGCCCTGGGTCTCCCGTGGCGAAGACAGCTACCCAATCACCAGCGTACGCGCAGATGCCTGGCATGATTTGTGTCTGGTGACCACTAGCAATATGCCCTTCAAGCCAGTCCCGCGCGGCAACAGCCTGGCCTTGAGTCGTGGCCAGGAAATCACCGCGATTGGACACTCAAATGGTGTGCCTGCGCCGATCACCTCTATTGGTGAAATTCAGGGCTTGTATCCCACGCCTGCCGGCAATATGATCCGCAGCAGCGCCAAGTTCCTCATGGGGGCCAGCGGCAGCGGCTTGTTTGACATGGATGGCAAACTGGTAGGCATCAATACCTTTAAAACCGCAGGCAATGGTGGCAGCATTCACTTTGCATTACCCGTCGAGTGGCTGGAGACCCTGGAGAAAATGCCTGACAGTAACGTCTTTCCAGTGTCAGGCAAAGCATTGTGGGAGGAAGACGAAGACAAAAAACCCTACTATATGCGTGCTGCCGTGCCCGAATCCCGTCAAGATTGGCCCGCACTGGCACAAGTCAGCCAACTTTGGACTCAACAAGAAACAAGTAGCCCAGATGCCTGGTTTAGTCTGGGGCTGGCAGAAATGTCACTCAAGCACTTTGATGTCGCCGCCTCCGCCTTTAGCCAAGCCGTCAAACTGGACAAACAGTTTGTTGAGGCCTGGTTTAGACGTGGTGAAATGGCCCAGAAACTGGGAGACCAGCACACCGTGCATGAGATTGAGAGCCAGCTGCAACAAATAGATCCTACCCTGGTGCCTGTCTACCAGGCTTATCTCGGCTGCGGCAAACAATGTTAAATCTTCCTGTCATCATTTTCGCCTCACCGCCCCGCCCGGGGCGACCAGCTTAAAACACCTGGCGCGCTTTTTGCGCGCCTTTCACTTCCCTATCCGCTTGTTTTTGCGTAAAATATTGCGTTTTTCATTTTTTTGCAGGCTGCATATGCAGCCTGCTTATTAAGCATACGACCCAACAAGGAAGTGATCTTGAACCAAGCTGCTGCCAACGTGCTGTCCGCACGCGTGTTATCCATTAAAGAATCGCCCACCTTGGCCATTACAGCCAAAGCGGCCAAATACAAGTCTGAAGGACGTCCTATCATTGGTCTGGCGGCAGGCGAACCAGATTTTGACACGCCACAACATATTAAAGATGCAGCCAAGGCAGCGATTGACGCCGGTTACACCAAATACACCCCTGTGAGCGGGATTCCCGCCCTCAAAAAAGCCATCGTCAACAAATTCAAGAACGAAAATGGCTTTGATTACGCAGCCAATGAAGTGATTGTTGGCGTCGGCGGCAAACAAACCATTTTCAACCTGTGTCTGGCGGTGTTAAACCCAGGCGACGAAGTCATCGTGCCTGCCCCCTACTGGGTCAGCTATGCCGACATTGCCATGGTCGCAGAGGCAAAACCGGTGATTATCGAATGCGGGATTGAGCAAGGCTTTAAACTGCTGCCCGCGCAACTTGAAGCAGCGATCAACAGCAAAACCAAACTGGTGATGTTTAACTCACCTTCCAACCCAACTGGCGCAGTCTATAGCCTGGATGAGCTCAAGGCGCTGGGCGAGGTGCTGCTCAAACATCCACATGTGCTGGTCGCAACTGATGACATGTATGAACACGTCAACCTGACCGGCGAAAAATTCCACAACATCCTCAATGCCGCACCAGGCCTCAAAGACCGCTGCATTGTGCTCAATGGGGTGTCAAAAGCTTACTCCATGACCGGCTGGCGTATCGGTTATGCCGCAGGCCCGGCCTACATCATCAAGGCGATGGAAATCCTGCAAAGCCAATCCACCAGCAACCCGACCTCAATTTCGCAATATGCGGCCGAGGCAGCATTAAGTAGTTCTCAGGACTGCATCAAGCCCATGGTTGCCGCCTTCCGCGAACGCCACAAATATGTGGTGGATCGTTTTAACGCCATGCCAGGCTTGAGCTGCCTGATGGCAGGCGGCGCATTCTATGCCTTCCCGGATGCACGCCAGGCCATTGCCAACCTGCACCAGGCTGGCAAAATCAAGGAAACCACCGATATGGCGCTGGCAGAATACCTGCTTGAAGAGCACAATGTCGCCGTGGTCCCAGGCTCTGCGTTTGGCGCAGAAGGCTACTTCCGCATCTCGTTTGCCACCAGCATGGAAAACTTACGCGAAGCATTAGACCGCATCGAGCACGCACTTAAGGTTTAACAAGATCGTCCCAAATAGACTCACCAAAAAGCGCCTGCGGGCGCTTTTTGCTTTTGCATCGCAACACCTGTCACAAAATCAGTGTAGCGCTCAAAACAAGCGTATCAGCCTAAAACTCCATAGTTTTTCTGCGCTTTGCGCAGGGTTCAAGGTCGAGACTGCCATACCCATCTGCAAGGTATAACGCTCGCTCGCATCGAAATGTACTTGTGGCGTCAATCGGTAACGCCAAGTACCGCCGCGGCTGATTTCCTGATTTATTTCCATGCCCAAGGTCACGCGCGTCGATGCATCATAAAACACCGAGTGATTAAGCAAATAGCCAGCCCTGGCACGCCGATTGACATCCTGTACACGCAGTCCCAGCATACTCAGCGACGACCATGGCTCAGTCCATCGTTTGGCGACAATATAGGTTGCATCGACAGAAACAGTTTTACTATGTTTATGCATATCAACAAAAGCCTGCCAACCGGTGGCCATGCCTCGCGCAGAGGAAACCTGCAGCGTCTGCTGAATGGCCAATTTATAGCGTTCGTGCCGCGTATTCTCGATAGGCAATTCCAACTCCACCCCAATGTCGTCCGCCAGGCCATATTCAAGCTCAGGCGCCCAGCTGACATCCCCAGTCGCCGCACTCACATCCACCAGCGCATTTACCTCCAGATCGCCCTGCTTCACCCCCAACGGTCGCACCAGGTCATAGACCATAGGCTCAGGCACTCTCAACACACGGTCACTATGCGCAGCATCCGATTCAAGAAATAGCGCTTCTTCAGAAGCCTCCGAAACAAGGGCGCTGGTTAACAGCAACACATAAGCACAAACAACAGCACAGACGTTCACAATTACATTTATACAAATATAAAAACCACATCATACCAAGCAAGCGACCAACGCCCCAAGTGATTCATCCTCCCTTAGGCTATTATTGTTTAATATGGGCAGAGACGCCTTTGGAAGCAAACAGCAATGATCAGGCGTTTGCAAAATAAACAAAGAGAGACGAAAGAATGCATCAGGATAAGGTGATCCGATATTGCGAAGCGCTAGGCAATGCTGCAGAAAAGCAAAAAGGCCTCGCATTTGTGCAAGGCCTTTTTCTATTTGGCTCACCAATACAGCTAAAAATGAGAACTGGTGTTTAAAGTTTTATTTTGAATATTAAATTAATCGCTCGAGTTTTGTGGCGGCAATATTCAAAAGAATATTAACTACAACAAAGATTATGAAAGCTCTGACATTGGATTTTTGCTGAGTATTGAAGTCATCAATTAAATTTTGATCGCCTCGATTCATGTTCACGTAGGATAAGTGTGGGTAATTATCTATGAATCTTTCTAGCCGTGCTCCGATAAAAATATTCATCCAAACAACAAGTATTCCGCCATTAACAAAGATAATTAACATTCGTAGCATCGACTGAAGATCTTTGACGTAGTCTGGAATAGCTTTTAATGCTAGATACGTCATTAGAGAGATGCTAAATAAAAACAAAGTAATAGGAATGGTGAATGAGTACTCCTGTACTTTTGTTATCCATTTATTGGGTTTGGTCCGCTTGCAACCCTGAACCCATTCATCAAAAGATTCGAGAAAGCCACGTGCTATAACATAGTCCACATATTCAACTGTTATTTCGGCTATTGGTTCAGGGAACATTCTTATAAAACGTCCCTTCATGAAGGGTGGTTCTTCCTCTTCCGTTTCTTTTAATAGGGCAATTTTTGAATTCAAACCAATGGTTAAAGAGTATTCTTGTGCTTTGTCTATTCCCGCTGGAAGTATCGAAAAGTTGTATTTAAGAACAACTCGCAAAGTTGGCTTGGTATTGTTAGTGTTATATGTCTCGAATCTCTCAAATGAAGTGAATTGCTCTTTTCTTTCCTTTGAGTGAAATACGCTTACAGTTAAGTTATAAGCAGCGATTTTGTGAACGTCTTGTAACTGATTTATTTTGATATGGAGTTGTTTTATCTCATTGAAGTCTATGAGCAGTAACTCTCTGTATCGTTTTCTGATGTTTTCGGTACGACCTGTTATTTGGTGGTAGATTGCTTGATATTCTTTTATTGAAACACTAGGTAAATTTTCACCAATACTTATTCTTTCTATGTTTTCCTCGCCTGAACTATGTTCGATTATTTGGGACATTATGTGACTTCCTCTTTTAGATTTTTTTAACCCCGTTTATGTAACACGGGGGGCTATAAATACATTCCAATCATAATCTAAAACCCCTTAATAAAAAAATACATTGACTTTAGGTATTTATGGGTTATATTTGTAACCCAATTGAGTTACATTTATTTTTGGCGGCTATATGACAAAATATTCAGACGATATATCAAAGGCTAAACAATTAGCATCCATCCTCAGCGGTAAGGCTGGCTCAAGTTTTCGAGGAGCAACCGTTCAGCGGAGCCATCGCTTTCCACTTTACTATTTTGCTTTAATCGAAAACATGGCGAAGATTGCTGATTGCAGCGTTTCATCGATGATCAACCAAATCATTGAGGTTGGAGTTGATGCGATGTACAAGGAACTATCTCCAGAGATGGTGCAAAAAATTCACGCTCTTACAGAAGCCCAAATTAAGTTAGCTGACAAAACCCTGTCTGAAACGTCCGGCAAGTTGGATTAAGTCTGATATGTCAGCCAAACTATTGATCTCAGGCTTTGATACCGTCGAGTGCGCGTATTACCTGATCCCATCACTAGAAGGGAAACTTGACTTCGTAGAGTTGGCTTCACAAAAAGAAGCTCTGGTCAAAGCTAGAGTTAATAAGCCCAAACCAATCAAACTAGGTTCAGAAGAGTTTTTGCTGGCATCTCATGGCACGTCTAGTGGATACCCATTCTTAATTGAAAATGATGTTTTCATCATTCAGTTTGGAGAGTTTAATCGCCCCAACTTTTTCGTTAAGTTTCGCAGCATTGCGCTTTGGCACAGCGACTTAATCAGTTTGCATCAACGTTTTCTAAACTGGGCTGCATCTGTTGGCATGACTCAAGCTCAACCTGAGAGATTGTCTAGGGTTGATTACGCCTTTGACTATCACTTGCCAGTAATTGATTTTGATGAGGATAGTTTTGTATCCCGCTCAACGAAAGATAGTCAGTATCGAAAAGATGGCAAAGTCCAGACTTTTAAATTTGGTACTGAGAATGTCGTTTTAAGGGTTTACAACAAGGTCGATGAGATCAATGAGAAAAGTCAAAAAAGTTGGCTTTTTAATCTCTGGGGAATTGATCAGGATGTTTGGCGTATTGAATGGCAAGTCCGAAAAGACCAACTCCGTAAACTAGGCATTTCATCAATGCAATCACTTGATGAACGTCAGGCTGACCTTATACGCCTACTTTCGACCAATCACACGACATTGAGAGCGAAAAGTGATGACACTAACCGCTCTCGGTGGGAGTTGCATCCGCTCTGGTTAGATTTGCTAAACCAAATCGACAGCATGAATGGCTTGGGCGTTAAGCGAGATCATAAACAACTAGATTTGTATGACGAACGACTAACCAGAATTGCTTTAAGCGTTTATGGCTACCTTAAAAGAGTGGCTGCAATTGATGTCTTGTATTCGGGTAATCAGAAGTCATACATGGATGAAGCATTTCAGCATTTATTCAATATTGTCTCTGAAATTCATGACCCGCTCACATGGCAACAGGATGTTGACCGTAGAGCAAATGAAATGAGGTTGGGTGAATGGTAGTTTTCGGACTCTTTCATCCAATCAAACAATTAATCAATGCTCGTAAGAATAGGGTATTGACCATAGCTCAGGCCGCTTTGCCGGATTCTCAGTTTCAGGCGTTTAAAAAGCTATTCCTGGATGAAATGGGTGAGCGTGGTTTAGAGAAGGACTTAAAGGTTTTTCTGGATGAGCAAAATGGCATGGAACGGAATGGGCGGGAATAGATTATGCACGAAAGGGGGTGCCATCATGATTGAGCAAGCAAACCATATCGCTGCTGATCATTCTGTATCAACAGCAAGCCGATGAAAATGTCAGTGAAGTTGAGTTGCAGCATATCAGTACGTTTTTTCCTGAAATCTTAGCTGAGATATTGCAGCGTATTGAACAAGACGAGGAGTAAACCAAAATGGCGGTAGCACTTTACGCGAGAGTTTCCACAGTCAGACAAGCTGAAAAGGATTTGTCCATTCCAGACCAGCTTAACCAAATGCGTGACTGGTGTCAGGTAAATGGATATGTTGTTGCGATGGAGTATATCGAGCCAGGTGCATCCGCCACCGATGACAGGCGACCAGTCTTTCAGCAAATGATTACAGACGCGACCAGCGACAGTGAACCTTATGAGGCCATCATCGTGCATAGCCGGTCACGCTTTTTTCGCGATATGTTTGAGTTTTTGAACTATGAACGCAGATTGAAGCGGGCGCATTGCAAGCTGGTTTCAATTACTCAGATTACCAGTGACGATCCAGCCGGTGAAATGGCGAGCAAGATTTTCAGCTTGTTTGATGAGTACCAGAGCAAAGAAAACGGCAAGCACACCATCCGCGCCATGAAAGAAAATGCCAGACGTGGATTTATGAACGGATCACGCGCACCGTTTGGCTATCGGGCGATTGAAATCGAGATCATGGGCGCCAAGGGCAAAAAGAAAAAGAAAATCGACATTGATCCGCTGGAATCTGAAATCGTCAAAAAGATTTTTCATTTGTACCTGTTTGGCAATGAATACGGTCACATGGGTGCAAAAGAGATTGCCACCTATCTGAACGACAAAAACATCCGCTTACGCACCCAAAAATGGAACCGTAGCCGTGTGCATGAGGTGCTTTCCAATTCGGCGTACATCGGCGAATACTATTTCAACAAGCAGAACAACAAAACAGGTGAGTTGAAACCATCAAGCGAATGGATCAAGGTCGAGATACCCGCCATCATCGAGGCGAGCACGTTTGAGGACGCACGCATCCGCAGAGCGGAGCGCGCGCCCGCAAAAGTGCCGCCGAGGTTGGTCAACTCACCTACTCTGCTCACTGGTATATTGAAATGCGGCATCTGCGGTGCAGGCATGACGCTAGCAACGGGCAAAGGTGGGCGCTATCGGTACTATAAATGTAATACTCGCATCGGCAAGGGCAATCATTTATGCACTATGCCTGCTGTTCCAATGGAGAAACTGGACAACCTTGTGTTGACCACCCTTGCAGACAAGGTTTTCACGGCGGATCGAGTTTCCACAATGATGCAGGAGATGCGCAAGCGGGTTGTCCAGCGCAACAAAGAACAAACTAATCACGCGCAACCGCTACAAAAGGAACTGGAAGAGCTAAACCAGCGCAATGAGCGATTGTTTGAGGCGGTGGAAAAGGGCTTTTTGCCGATGGATGAAACCTTGCAAGCCAGATCAAGAAATATCCAGACCAGACGACAGGATATTTTGCTTGAGATTGCAGCCATGAAGCGGCAGCAGGATATGCCAGTCGATGCACTGAATCAAAAGAACATCAAAGTATTCGCGCAAGTTCTGAAAGAAAAGCTCTCAGACCGAAAATCCAATTTCGGCAAACAATACTTAAAAGGGCTGATACAGCAAATAGTGCTAAAAGATGGAGAGGCGACAATATCAGGAAGTTATGACGCCATGGCAAGTGCGATTGTTGAGACGAAAAAAATGGGCACTGATTTAACAGTGCCCACTTTTGCATCAAGTTGGCTCCTCAACCTGGGCTCGAACCAGGGACCTACGGATTAACAGTCCGGCGCTCTACCGACTGAGCTATTGAGGAATCGGTACGTCGTTTGAAGGCGCTATATTACTGAGACCACGCCCCTTGGTCAACCACTTTTTGCGAAATATTTTATATTTTTTTGGCCACAGGCCAGCCATCTGCAAAATGCCACTCACGCTGCAAATTTTCGGCAAATTTTTGTAATATTCAGCTTGTCCAAGCTTGACAGACTTAGGCATGTAAGGTTATGAGGATATAATATTTCCAGGAGAATAAAGATGCATAGCATGGTGGCAAAAATTTCACACCTGGATGGTCAGGTCGAAGCAGTCAACGCAATGGGCCAGCACCGGCCACTGATCGCTGGGGACTGGTTACGCGAGGGTGAGCGTATTGTGGCGCATGATGGCGTCCAGGTTTCGCTGGAGACTGCGACCGGGGAACGCTTGCAGGTGCAAGGTCTGCAAACCATGACACTGAGCGCGCAATTGACGGCGGATTATCTGCCGCATGCCAGTGATGATGCGATTGATGCACAATTGTTGCAACATGTCCTCTCCTCATTACAGGCGGGCGATACCGAACTGGATATTTCTACCCTCTTGCAATCACCATTAGAGTTTGCCGCTTTTGCGGCCCCAGCGGATCATCCGCCACAAACGGATGCCTTGCATATCGCTGACTTGATCCCCGAACAAGCCGCCGCTGAACATGGTGCATCCAGTTTAGCGCCTAACGATAGTGTCGCGTTGATGGTTGCCACCGCACTGCCTAGCGAGATCGCGCTGCAGCAGCAATTATTAAAAGACCTGGATCAACACTAATCTTGTGAGTGATGTCTGCTAAAAGCCTTGCATTGTTGCAAGGCTTTTTACTTATGCGGGCCTGCGCTCTTACCAACAAGTCATCAAACGGCGTCTCTTTGTCAGGCAAACGCCGAGGATAGATTTTTTTACTTGCAGACGGCCCTGTGGCAAACTTAATGGGCGTAGACACGGTCTATACGGTTGATTTCCGCAATAGCAGGCGATATCCCTCTCCGGCGGCGGGAAGGTAAGGTGGTAGAAAGATCAATATGTCTGATTTGGCACTGACACTGGCGCGTATCCAGTTTGGTTTTACGATTTCGTTTCACATCATCTTCCCGGCCATCACCATAGGTTTGGCCAGTTACCTGGCAGTCCTCGAAGCACGCTGGCTCATGACCAAACAAAGCGTGTATCTGGATCTCTACCACTTCTGGATTAAAGTGTTCTCGCTATGTTTTGGCATGGGCGTGGTATCTGGCCTGGTGATGGCCTACCAGTTTGGCACCAACTGGGCTGGCTTCTCCAATGTCGCCGGCGGCGTGACCGGTCCTCTACTGGCTTATGAAGTGCTTACCGCCTTCTTTCTTGAGGCGGGTTTTCTCGGCGTGATGCTGTTTGGCTGGAACAAGGTCGGGCCAGGCCTGCACTTTCTGTCAACCTTGATGGTCGCGGTTGGCACCTTGATCTCTGCCACCTGGATTCTGGCTTCGAATAGCTGGATGCAAACGCCACAGGGCTTTGAGTTAATCGCCGGTAAAGTAGTGCCGGTGGACTGGTGGCAGATCATATTCAATCCCTCATTCCCTTACCGGCTCATGCACATGGTCATCGGTGCCTATCTGGCCACAGCCTTGCTGGTGGTGGCGACAGCGGCCTGGCACTTGCTCAAGCAGCGGGATCACGCCAGCATCCGTAAAATGTTGTCCATGGGGTTATGGCTGATTCTGCTGATTGCGCCCTTGCAAGCATTTATTGGCGATATGCATGGCTTGAATACCCTCAAATACCAACCCGCCAAAATCGCCGCGATTGAAGCGCACTGGGAGAACAAAGGCAATGAACCGACACCGCTGATTCTGTTTGCCTGGCCAGACATGCAACAGGAAAAGAATCATTTTGTCCTCGAAATCCCGGTGCTTGGCAGCCTGATTTTGCGTCACTCATTGACCGAGCAGATTCCTGCACTCAAGCAATTCGCCCCTCAAGATCGGCCCAATGCCACCATTATTTTCTGGACCTTCCGCGTGATGGTGGCGCTGGGCTTGCTCATGATCTTGCTGGCATTCTCCTCCGTGTGGCTACGCTTGAAACAACAACTGTATCAACAGCCGCTGTTCCTCAAGTTTGCAGTGGCCATGGGGCCCGCAGGCATTATTGCCATCCTGGCAGGCTGGTTCACCACCGAAATCGGCCGCCAGCCCTGGGTAGTGTATGGCGTGTTGCGTACTGCAGAGGCGGTGACGCCGCACCCTGCCAGCGAGGTGGCACTGACCTTGGGCCTGTTTGTCATCATTTACCTGTTAGTGTTTGGCATGGGCACGCGCTTCATGCTCCGGCTGCTCAAAGCAGGCCCTAGTACCGGGGAGGCACTGCACGGCGACGCCATTTCACCGCAGCTTGACCACGCCACTGCATTTACGCTGGCCCCTGAGTTTCACCCGGAGACCAAGACACCCGCTTCGGCGCAGTCAGCAAAGCACCAGGCTGGCACTCAGGCTGACGATCAATCAAAGGATCAATAAATGGACTTGTCTCTGATATGGGCTGCGATCATTTTGTTTGGCATCATGATGTACATCATCATGGATGGCTTTGATCTTGGCATAGGCATTCTTTATCCCTTTTTTAAAGACAAAAGCGACCGTGACCTCATGATGAACACGGTAGCCCCGGTGTGGGATGGGAATGAAACCTGGCTGGTGTTGGGGGGCGCCGGCTTGCTCGCTGCCTTCCCCTTAGCCTATTCGGTGATTTTGAGTGCGTTTGCGCTGCCTTTGCTGCTGATGCTGATGGCACTAATCTTCAGAGGCGTGGCGTTTGAATTCAGGTTTCGCGCCAAGGATAGCGAAAGGCACTTCTGGGACAAGGCATTTACCGGCGGATCGGTTGCAGCGACCTTTTTTCAGGGCATGACGCTAGGGGCTTACCTGCAAGGGATCCCCATGGCAAACCAGGCGTATGCGGGTGGTTCACTGGACTGGATTTCACCCTTTTCGCTGTTTACCGGCGTTGGCTTGCTGGTCACCTATGCCCTGCTCGGCAGCACCTGGCTGATCATGAAAACCGATGGCGCGCTACAGGCCAGCTGTTACCGCCTGTCAAAACACATCGCCACCGCCTTGTTTGCCATCATTGTCATCATCAGCGTGTGGACGCCATGGATGGATAGCCGCATTGCTGAGCGCTGGTTCAGCATGCCGAATCTGTTATGGCTGTCGCCCGTGCCGTTGCTGGTAGGGTTGTGTTTTTACCGCTTGCAGCGAGCCCTGAGCCAGCAAGCTGAAGCCCGCCCATTCCTGTACACCCTGGCACTGGTTCTGCTGGGCTATGCCGGGCTGGGCATCAGCATCTGGCCTAACATCATTCCGCCCGACTTGCCGATACAAGCTGCCGCAGCGCCGCATATCAGCCAGATGTTTGCATTGATAGGCGCACTGGTGATCATCCCGATTATTTTAATTTACACCGCCTGGGGCTACTATATTTTCAGGGGCAAGGTGAATAGAGATGAGCACTACCATTAAGCACACAACAGGGACAAAGTCTGATCAGGCAGACGCCCCACGCCCCAACTGGCGCAAGCGTGTAGGCTGGCTATGCCTGATCTGGCTCGCCAGCATTGCGGCGTTGGGCCTAGTCAGTTTATTGCTGCGCTTTTGCATGCGCCTGGCAGGCCTGCATACTTAAGAGTCACATCAAAACAGGCGCGCACTCCTCTACTGAATACGTCGGCTTGCGCACACCCGGCAGCGCATCGCTCAGAAAATCCTTCTTGCCCCTTCCCCTGCTCTTTTCACCATGGCGAAAAGGATGAGACAACAGGGATTTCAAAGCGCATATGCGTTGAAAAATCGTGTGCATCAAACCGCCCTAAGAGACAATTCTTGTCATCAGTCCCTCTTAATGAGTGTCTAGAGCACGGAATTTTTCTTGCCTGATCAAATCCAATCCCATTACTATGCTTGTATCCAGCCTGTTGAAAAACTGACAATCCGCTGCCTGCAACCCCCTGTATGACGACCCAGCAACCGACAAAATGGCGACGCTTGCGTGCCTGCCCAGCCTGTGACATGGTCAGTGCCATTCCGGTACTGCGGCCGGGTCAGCACGCCAGTTGCCCGCGCTGTGGACATGTGCTGGCACGCCGCTACCTGCATCCGGTGCAACGCAGCATTGCGCTGGCGGCAAGCGCGCTCATCACGCTGTTGATTGCGGTGGCGTTCCCGTTTATCCGTGTCGATGCCGGTGGGCTGGATAACCAGATCGCGCTGTCGCAAACTGCCTCCACCTTGTTGCAATCGCATCAACCCATTGTGGCCTTTATTGTAGCGTGCACGGCAATTGTGCTGCCCGGCTTGTACCTGACCGGGGTGATTGCCATGCAGGCCAATGTATTACGCACGGTACCCAAAGCCTACAGCGATGTGATTGCGCGCCTGTTTTCACAACTGCACCCATGGATGATGGCGGATGTTTTTATCGTCGCCGCGCTGATCAGCCTGGTGAAGCTGACCGGCATGGCCGATGTGCATCTGGGCGCCTCGTTCTGGGCGTATTGCGTGTTTGCGCTACTCTTGCTGATGACGACACGCTCGGTGGATATAGACTGGCTGTGGTACCGGCTGGCAGGCGAACCGGAAACCCCGGAAGATATCCGTTGCGGCATCACCGCCGCCGAGCAGCATGTCACCGGCTGCCCGACTTGTGGGCTGATCAACCACCTGGCTAGTCATCCTGATAACGAAGGCCATCATGCCAGCTGTATCCGTTGTGGCACGCTCTTGCATGCGCGCAAGCCGCACAGCCTGCAGTTCACCTGGGCGCTGTTGCTCACCGCCATCATTTTATATATCCCGGCCAATGCCTACCCGATGATGATTACCACCGCGCTGGGGCAAAGCCATGCAGCCACCATTATCGGCGGCATGATGGAGCTCTGGCAGCATGGCTCGCAACCGATTGCGGTCGTGATTTTTGTCGCCAGTGTACTGGTGCCCATCCTCAAAATGCTGGTGTTAATCCTGTTATCGTGGCTGGTCAAACACCCGGGGCCACTCAATGCCCTGCAAAAAACACGGCTCTATCATCTAACCGAGTTTGTCGGCCGCTGGTCCATGGTGGATGTGTTTGTGGTCGCCATCATGGTGGCACTGATCCAGTCCGGCAACCTGATGTCGGTGTTGCCCGGCCCCGCCGCGCTGGCCTTTTGCGCCGTGGTGATTACCACCATGCTGGCCGCAATGGCGTTTGATCCGCGCCTGTTATGGGATACTCAAGGAAAACAATATGACTGATACGTCTGATGACAATTTATTGGCCCGGGTAGGCAAGCAGGCCCGAGTTTCACCGATCTGGATCGTACCCATTGTTGCGTTGCTGATAGGCTGCTGGCTCATCTATGACAACTATACGCGCGCTGGCAAGCAAATCACGCTCTCAATGTCAAACGCCGAAGGTATAGAAGCCGGCAAAACCAAAATCAAGGTGCATAGCGTCGATATCGGTCTGGTCGAGCAAGTCAAACTGTCCGAAGACCTCGGGCATATTCAGGTCATCGCCCGTATTGCGCCAGATGCGCAACCGCTGCTGGTCAAAGATACGCAATTATGGGTGGTCAAGCCCCGGATCGGCCTTGAGGGCATCAGCGGCCTCAATACCGTGATCTCAGGCGCCTACATCCAGTTGCAACCGGGCAAGGGTCATGAAGAAACAGACGAATTTACCGTGCTCGACCAGCCCCCCATTTCATTGAATGGCGCCGGCGGCGTACATATTAATTTGATCGGTACCGTCGGCAACGCCTTGCGCATTGGTGACCCGGTCACCTATCAGGGCCTGCGCGTGGGCCGGGTGGCGAGCGCCACCTTTGACCCCAAGCAACGCAAAATGCAGCATGAGTTGTTTATCGAGCAGCCCTACGACGTGTTGATCACTGAAAACACGCGCTTCTGGACCACCGTTGGCATAGACCTCAAGCTGGATTCCGAAGGCTTCAAGGCCAGCATCCCCACCGTGGAGTCGTTGATTGCGGGCGGGGTCAGCTTTGGCCATGCCGACAATCGGCCCATGGGTAAACCGGTGCCGTCCGAAACCACTTTTGAGCTGTATGCCAATGAAGAAGCTGCCCGCCAGCAAACCTACGACCAATATCTGGAATATGTGCTGCTGGTGGATGATACGGTGCGTGGACTCTCCAGTGGCGCGCCGGTCGAGTTCCGCGGCCTGCGTGTAGGCACGGTGATGCAAGTGCCGTGGAAATTCAACTCGCCCGCACGCAAACAGGACTTTAACTATGCGATTCCGGTGCTGATTCATCTCGAACCTGGCCGTCTGGCAGACAGTGGCAAGGCAGACCTCAACGAGTGGAAATCGCGCCTCGGCATTATGCTCAAAAACGGCCTGCATGCCACGCTCAAATCTGGCAACCTGCTGACAGGCTCGTTGTTTGTCGACTTGAACATGGACAAGCATGCACGCAAAGTCAACTACAAAGCCAAAACCTTTGAAGGCTTGCCAGTGTTGCCCACAAGCGCGACCAGCCTGGCACAGATCGAACAGAAACTGTCTGATCTGCTGGATAAACTGAATAAGCTCAATGTGGAGCCAGTATTAAGCGGCCTCGATAAAAACCTGCAACAATCCGAGCAAACCTTGCGGGAGATCCGTGCGCTGAGCCAGCAAGTGAACCAGTTTGTGGCGCAACCCGAGTTCCAGCAAATGCCGGCCAACCTGAACCAGACCATGCAAGAGTTGCGCACCACCATCAAAGGCCTGTCGCCCGAGTCACCGGCTTATCAGGAGCTCAGTAGCACCCTGCAACGGCTGGAAAAGGTCTTGCGCGAAGTCCAGCCGCTGGTGCGTACGCTAAATGAGCAGCCCAATGCCATCCTGTTTGACCGCAAACCCGGTAACGACCCGCTGCCACTGGCACCGGCAACTCCATAAGGACAGTTTTCATGCATATGCCTTTTTCTTTCTTGCGTACGACAATTTGCCTGCTCTGCAGCCTGTCGCTGACCGCTTGTCTGGGCAACCGCCCGCCGGTCAATACCCAGCGCTACAGCCTGCCAGAAGTCAGTCTGCCTAGCACGACCACGCCCCCCACACGCATCCTTATTCTGGGCAATCTGGTGCTGGCCGATGCGCTGGACAGCGACCGTATTCTGATCCAGCTTGATGACATTACCATTCAACCCACGCGTGACCATTTATGGAGCGCTTCGCTGTCTGAAGAATTACGGCAAGGCCTGCGCAGCCGACTCGCCCAACGCCTGCCTGACACCCTGGTCACCGATGCCTTGCCCGGCACCAAACTGCAAGCCAGCCGCTTGCAATTGCGCATAGATCAGTTTCAAGGACATTTGCGTGGCGTGGCGATCATGAGCGGCCAATGGCAATGGCTGTCCGCCGATCAACGTCCGCTCAAAATCCAGCCGTTTCAATTTACCACCCCGCTCACAGAAAACGGCTACCCAGCGCTGGTCCGCGCACTGGGGCAAGACTTGGACAAATTATCCGACCAGATCGCCAGCCAGATCAAAGCAACGCCAAGCCAACCCTGAAACATGAGTTAGTACCCAACGCCCTTTCACTCAAACAGCGCCCCTGACAAGCGCGCTGTTTGGCCTAGAACACATCACCCGCAACCACACCTTCGTTAGTAATTCTTTGCGTTTCTTAATCCATTGCCCCACAAGAGGGACAGGAAATTTTCAGGTAAACTCACTTGTTAGATTTACTCTTGATGGATAACAGTCTTGCAACGCTTTCTCCTCTTTTCCCTGATGCTGCTCTTGACCTGGCTGCCTACGCAAGCCCAGGCAGACGCGCAATTGTCGGGTACAACCTGCATGAGCAGCAAGGGCGAAATCGTAGGCAATATTCCGCTGCAAGGCGGCCGCTTCGTGTGTCAGGGCGTGCTCAAGATCACGCAGGCCGGTCAGTATGTGATTGACTTTAAAAACACCTCTACCCTGGCCCAGTTCCAGCACGAAATTTCTGATGGTCACCACACCATGCATGTCATGTCAGGCGGACTCAGTAGCGAGCATACAGACCAGCTTCTGCTCAGGCATGGCCGCCTCGTAGCACTGCAGCCGGGGACCTACCGGCTCATTACCTGGCTGCAATCCCCTTATTATCTGGCGCAACCAGAAGTGTTTGTGACTGACCTCGCCAGCTACCAGCAACAAACCAATATCAGCACCGCCGTGAGCCTGTTGCTGCTAGGCATTTTGCTGGGGATTTTCAGTTATTACATGGCCATTGGCATCATGCCCGGCCACGTCACCGAGCGCATGTATGCCTTGTTTATTCTGGGCAACCTGATTTTTCAAAGCGCGGTGCTCGGCCTGTTCAAACAATTGTTTGACTGGCACTGGTTCTACCTGACCAGCCTGCCTATCCTGTTTTCCAATCTCGCTTATATCAGCTTTGTCTGTCATTTACTCGGCATCAGCCCGTTTCGCCATAGCCGGCTTTATCAGGTTTCGATTGCGGCCAGGCTGACGCTACTGGCGCTCATGGTGTTCGCCATGATCTACCCCAACTGGATGCTGGAAATGGACAGGCTAGGCGTGGCCATTTTTCTGGTCTTTGGCCTGGTGTGTGGCATCCGTTTGAGCTTGCAAGGTCAGCGCGTGGCGCAGTTATACCTGCTGGCCATTTCCATTTTTGGCGTGCTAGGTGGTTTGACGATTACCGCAAATCGCCTCAGCTCAAACGCCTGGACTGTAGAGCAACTCGGCCTCATCGCAGTGACCGTGGAAGCCGTCGCGCTTTCACTGCTGGTGGCATACCAGATCAACCGTCTGCACAAAGAAAAAGAACACATGCTAGCCGAGCTCGAATCCACGCGCTCGCTGGCCATGACAGACCGCCTGACTGGCGTGCCCAACCGGCATGCGCTGGAGAATCAAATGCTGCATTTTCCCGAGCATGGTTGCCTGATGTTCCTTGATATCGACAACCTCAAGCATGTCAACGACCAATATGGCCACGAGGCCGGGGATCAGCTGCTCAAGAGTTTTAGCCGCATCCTGACGAACAAGCTGGATACGCATGGCAAGCTATACCGCCTGGGGGGTGATGAATTTGCCATCGTCTGCCATGAGGATGATGTGGAATGGTGCCAGCACCAGTTGGAATACACGCACTTGCACCTGCAAAAAGAAGGCATCGTTGGCGCGGGCACCAGCGTAGGCATCGTGTTTGCCCACGAAGCCACAGACACCGAATCGCTGATGCGCATCGCTGACAAACGCATGTATGCCGATAAGCGCGCACGCAAAAATCGCAAAGAAATGGTCCAGGTCTTTACGCACTAAGCCTGCGCAACAAAGCGCCGTTGGTTTTTTGCGACGTCATTGACACAGATGCAGCCCTGAACGCCAATGCGCGCCCTGATACATGCCATCCGCGCCTAAATCCGTTACACTCTATTCTGCACGCGCGCTACGCTAAGCCTGCACCGTCCGTGACTTTAATCTTGATGGTTCAAACCAAAAGAAGTCCTCGCGCAACGACCCCATTGATCTTGCCTTATGGCGCGCTGCCCAACCATAAGAGAAACCAATGCCATTACTGACATCGCTACTGATTCTGATCGTCACCGCCCGCCTGCTCGGGCAAGTCTTCAGTCGCTTTAGCCAACCCGCCATTATTGGCGAAATGTTGGCCGGGGTGTTGCTTGGGCCCAGCCTGCTCAACCTGATCACGCCCAGCCCAGCGCTGTCTGGCATCTCTGAGTTTGCCGTGTTCTTAATCGTGCTGTCGGCCGGGCTGGAGATGAACTTCAAGGAGGTCATAGACTCCATGCGTGGCAAAGGCGCAGTCATTGCGCTGCTGGGCTTTTTGCTGCCACTCACGGGCGGCATTCTGGTCGGGGTTGGCTTTGGTCTGGATGTCAGCCGTACGGTATTTCTGGGCCTGTGTGTCTCGATTACAGCGCTACCCGTCACCGTCAGCATTCTGCAAAGCTTCAAACTGCTGGACTCTACCATCGCACGCTATTCAGTCGCCACGGCGATCTTTAACGATATCGCCGCGCTGCTGGTGTTAGGGGTGATTCTCAACTTGCCCGAACAAAAATCCTATCAGGCCGTGGCCGCTGCCACGTTTAACGCGAGCTGGAAGCTGATTTTGCTCATGACGCTGATTGTCAGCATTAGTGTGCTGATCAAGCAGGTCATTCAAAGAGGCATTCTTATCGACCAACTGTCAGAAAAGCTGGTCACCATCATCGGCAACGAGGCCCTGTTCGGCTTGCTGCTCCTATTGGTACTCGTATTTGGTTCAGTCAGTGCCGCGCTCGGGTTTCACTTTATCATCGGCGCCTTCTTTGGCGCCCTGCTCATAGACCGCACCTTTTTCTCACCCGAACGCTACAAAGAGCTAGAGCTCACCTTGAGCTCCATCACGGGTGGCTTTCTGGCCCCGGTATTTTTTGCCTATCTCGGGCTGGAATTCAAAATTCAGGTCATAGATTCAGTCTGGTTTGTCGCTGTGGTACTGGTGGTGTCGATAGTGACTAAAATTCTGGCCGGTTGGCTGGGGGGCCGCCTCATCGGCCTGAGCAAAAGCGATGCACTAGGCATCGGCTTTATCCTCAATGGCCGCGGCGTGATGGAGCTGGTCATCGCCAGCATTGCCTATGAACGCGGCTTTATCGGGCAGGATTTGTTCTCAGTGCTGGTGTTGATGGGCGTAGTGACAACAATGATCACGCCGCTCATGTTCCGCAGATGGATCATGCCAAAACTCCCCAAGACAACGAATACAAGTAATCCTTAATCAATAACAAGGCTCGCAGGTTTTTATCATCGCCTGCGCGAGCTGGTAGCCGCTCATCCATGCGCCTTCTACCTTGCCGCCATTGAGCCAGTCGCCGCACATGCCCAGCTGCTGGGCTGCATCCCAGGCAAAGCCCTGGTGCAGATAATTGGCACAATCCGCATAGCGCCAGCGGTGCACACTGTGTTCCATGGGCGCTTCACCGCCCAAGGCCTGGAATGCCGCCAGCAACGCCAGCGCAACCTCCTCTGGTGCACGCTCAATATTGGCCTCGGACCATTCAGCACTGGCATGTAACACCCAGACCTCTTTGACCGCACTCCCCTCAGGCAAACGCCCGGGCTTGCTACTGTCTCTTGCCACCCAACTCAGCGGGCCTGCATTCACAAACAAGCCATCAAACGGCAAATCGAGCGTATGTGTATAGCGCCCCATCAAGGCCCAGCAGCCACGCATGTTTACACTGGCCGCCAGCGTCTGCATCTCCAGATTAAAGCCTAGCAGCGCCTGTGCCTGCGGTGCCGGAATCGCCAGCACAACCTTGTCAAACACCTGCGGATACGCGCCGTGCTCTTTGCTGTGCACGCGCCATTTCCCCTCGGCAAAGGTAATCTGCTGCACCGTCTGCTCCAGCTCTACGGTTAAAGACTGTGCCATCTGCCGCGCTGGTCGCGTATTGCGCGGCACGCCAACATAACGCTGTTTTTCAGACAGCTTGGCGCGTAAACCGGCCTCATTCGCCTCGTAAATGCGCCCTTGCCACTCAGCCACCACGCCCGCCTGCAACCACTTTTGCACCTGTGTCACAAACGGCTGCTGGCTCACCGTAAAATACTGTGCGCCATGGTCACACTGCCAGCCCTCGCCCAATCGCGTAGACACGCGCCCCGAAGGCCCACGGCTCTTTTCAAACACCGTCACCAGATAACCGGCCTGCTGCAACGCCTGGCTGCAAGACAAGCCCGCCATCCCCGCACCAATCACCGCAATATTTTTCACGCCACCCACCCCTGTTTCCACACTGCGCGGTCTTGCAACGCATGCCAGTCAATCACCTGCACGCGCCCAGTCATGACCGCTTCTAACTCAACGGTTTCAATCACTTGCGTCTCCTCATCACCCATCTTCTCATCGCTTACGATGAGCTTGGTCACCATAAAGTGTTTTTCTTTATTCACGGGCTTTACCGCTGTCCACTTAGAATGTAACAGCTTTTTAGGATTAAGCCGCAATGGTTTTGTTTGCATGATCGTGTGACAACGTAAATCCAACAATTTATCCACTATTTAAAGAGATTTCTAACGCTTGCTAACCATTGCAAGCCCCCCCCTGAACTCGGGATTGAGCAGCCCACTGATTTGTCAGTCCTGCACCGCAGGCCAAATGCAAGAGTTTTACGCTCAAAAAGCCATGACTCTCTTAGTGATTGACGTTCACAAAATATGGCATATACTATTTGTATATGCAAAAAGGAGTGCCTATCATGTCAAGTCCATCCAAAGCACCTCACCGAGAAGCCAAGCTGTTTCGCAACAACCGCAGCCAAGCTGTTCGCATCCCGGTTGAGTTTGAGCTACCAGGTGATCGTGTATTAATTCATCGTGAAGGCAACAAGCTGATTATTGAACCAGTAGAACGCCCCGCCAACCTTGCCGACCTATTGGCGCAATGGCGTCAGGAGCCACCACTCGCGCCAGAAGATCAATTCCCGGATATTGAAGATATGCCCGCCAAGCCGGAGGACATATTTTGAATGGCTACTTGCTAGACACCAATATCATCAGTGATCTGATCCGTAATCCATCAGGGGCTGCCGCACGTCATATCGAAAAAATCGAAGCCAAGGATATCTTTACCAGCATTATCGTTGCCGCCGAATTACGCTATGGTTGTGCAAAAAAAGCATCTCCCAAACTCACAGAAAAAGTGGAAAATCTACTCGCCACCATCACGGTGGTCCCATTAGAGAACCCAGTAGATACCGAGTATGGACGCATCCGCGCAGAACTTGAAGCAGCAGGCCAAACCATCGGCATGAACGATTTACTGATTGCTGCACAAGCCTATACTTTAAAGCTAACACTTGTAACGGATAATCTGCGAGAATTTAGCCGTATTCACGGCCTCAAAATTGAAAACTGGCAGGAGCGATAGCTGATGAAGGTTTTAATTTTACTCTGACACCAATCTACGTATGGAAATCATCAACCTTCAATAACTCTAGGCAATCATGCGAAAAATCACTCTGCTTATTTTTATCGCAATAGTCGTTGCGATTACAGGAAAAGCTGTAGCAACTGAAATTAATGATAATTCAAATAAAGAGGTGAACATCGCCTCATTCAGAAAGGTCATGGAAACTGGTCATAAACTACCTATTGATAAAAATATTAAACTTCAAATGGTATGGAAAGAAAATACGCCAGTTAAAGAACTGGACTCTCTGACAGGCGATACGAAAATAGTTGCCCTATATAAAGTTTTATTTTTGGTTAATAAAAACGAAAAGTTTATCTTTGATCAAACTGAAACAAACTCACATCAATTGGCAGCTAGTCTTCTGAGTAGAGTGGAGGCTTTATCAAATATCAAAGAGTTAGTTGGCAATTCTGAATTAGAGCTTGCTATAAAAGAATATTTAAATAATGAACTTGCTGATTTGACGTTAGTTCATTCAAGTACTTTAAGCCAAGATGAATATTCCAAAGCAAGGAAAATAAGAAATGAAAAGCTTTGGTCAAATCTAACTGGAAATGAGGACTTTAACAAAACATTCTCCATCAACACCAACAACGAGCAACAAAATCAGCTAGTAAGAAACGTCGCAAACCTAACCTCATGGCTTGCATACTCTAAGATTTGCATGACTCATAAAGAAGATCTATGCGTGAAGTTATAAACCATTTCACATAACTCTCTGCAGGTCCTTTGATTGTAAAAACCTCTTTTAAAAAGGAATTCACTTTTGCACTCCCCCATGTTATTTGACATGGGGTTTATTTTTAGACAAGTGAACGAACCTTTTACAAGACTTGGGATGGAATATTAAATAGAATCAATCGTGTATGAACCTTTAGATTCTGCTTATTTTATTTTGCAAGACCTGACCCCAAGATTGATTGCTGTGCTTATTGCTTAGGCATTCACGCCAAATCACTCCGCGCGGCTGGTGAAAGCAACTCGCGGATTGATCAATTAGGCGGCTGGCAAGTGAGCGACCAATATAGCGAAAAAGAACGCGCAGCCTTAGCCTGGACTGATGCCGTGTCCAACATCACCACCTCAGGCACACCAGATGATGTTTTTAATGCTTTAAAAACGCATTTTACTGATCAAGAAATCTCAGACCTGACGTTTGCGATTATTACCATGAATGCGCTTAATAGGTTGGGCATTAGCATGCGAAAATAACCTTAAGACTCGTGCTTTGGGAAGTTACAACAAAGAGAACGATTTTAAGAAATTAAAATCGTTCTCTCTTATTCGCGTGAGAATTATCGAAACCGTCTCACCTTTGATTGATTGCCTTTCAGCGATAATTGAGCTTATGACTATTGAAGATTGACGGCTTGACGAGATTCGCAATAGACCCATAACCTCCCTAATGAGCACCGATCTTTGCATATCCGTTGGAGCTGCTTTGATACAGAATTTGGATTAATATTCCAGAATGTAATTATTCACCCGTGTTACATTTACGGCTAAGCCTAATAATCGATCATTGAGAAAACACAACTTCATATGGTTACTCTTAACATCACAGATTTTTCTTGCATTGAGTCCGCGAGCTTAGAATTGAGCGAAATTACGCTAATCATTGGTCCGCAAGCTAGTGGAAAAAGTGTTATTTGCAAATTGAATTATTTTTTCTTTGATGTTTTAAATCAGATGCACTCTAACATTAGTGAGGGTCTTACTTTTCATCAATTCAAAGAAAGTATTAAAGAAAGATTTTTGGACTGGTTTCCAATTACAGCATGGGGAACAAATGGATTTGTTATTCAGTTTATAGCCGGTGATCTCGAATTACGTTTCACTAGAACAAGTTATAAAGGCAAAGCATCAGACAACTTCCGAATTTGGACATCATCTAATTTCGAAGAGGCCTATGTTCATATTGATAAAAAAGCTCTTGAAGAAGAAAGCCTTAACATTTCATACATCTTAGATTTAAGAGAAACCACAAGAAAAAATCTTAGGAAAATTTTGAGAGAAGATTACATTGAAAATCAAGTTTTTGTTCCCGCTGGTAGATCTTTTTTCACAAACATTGGGAAGGCATTGTCACTTTTTGAGCATGGAAAAGTGCTTGACCCGATGACTTTGAATTTTGGCAGAATTTATGCTCGACTTCGGGACAATGAACTAAACCTTTTTAGAAGAAGTACAAAAAATAAAACAACACAAATTCTGAACGAAATTCTCGGAGGGGAAATTAAATCCAATCGAAATGAAGAATACATCCTCTCTAATGACGGAAGAAAAATCCCATTTTCGTCACTATCCTCCGGTCAACAAGAACTACTCCCCCTTTTAACTGTTTTGCCGATTTTAATGGGTAAAAGAGATAATGTGACCTTAAATTATATCGAAGAACCTGAAGCGCATTTATTCCCCCAAGCCCAAAGCTCATTAATAACTGCTCTTAATTCAATTATTAACTCATCCGAACGTTCTTTGAAGATGGTTATTACAACCCATAGCCCTTATGTACTTTCAACTTTCAACAATTTAATAAAGGCTCATTTAGTTGCAAATTTGAAAAAAGAGAACTTCGAATTAGTAGAGAAAATAATTCCGAAATCTTCATGGCTTGACCCAAAAAACATTAATGCATATGCAATTATAAATAAGAGATTAGTAAAAATTATTGATGAGCAGGGCTTTATATCTAGTGCGTATCTAGACAATGTCTCCGACGACATTTCAAAAAAATATGAGGAGTTATTAGAAATTGAATACCCTGATTAATAATCAATGTTCAGAAAAAACAAGAGACTCCAAAATAAAAGTGGAGGAAAAAGGGAAAAAAGCAGTAATACTCAACAAAAACAATGAAGAATTTTTCAAAATAAATATTGATGGTTGCCTCATAAAAAATAAAACAGCTGCCGATAAAGCTATTAAGAAAGTCTCTACAAATAAACAAGAAGGATGTAAGTTATTAATCATTGAGCTTAAAGGCACGGATATCGATAAAGCTGTAGATCAAATTGATGCAACCATTAATTTCATCAAAAGTGAAGATACGGATTGCAAAAAGATTGCTGCCCTTATTGTTTGCAATAGCTCACCTCACTTTGCAAACAAAGCTCGTAAAGGGATTGAGCGTATTCGCAAAGACCATAGAATAATATTAAGAACTACAACTAAAAACCAAGAGCATGACTTTGATAGCTTTTTTTCTTAAGAAGAAAATTAGAAAAGCGGAGTTTGCCAAGTTAGTCGTGCTTAGTCTCAAAAGGCTTAATTTATTTAAGCTTTTTTAATTCTTACTTCTTGTAATTTGTCACCTTAGAACTATATAAGTCGAAACACTTAGCAATCCCCATAATCATCCGCGTTAAAATACTCCCACACTCGTTTTATTAGAATTGTTATGGATAAACGTATCCCCGTCACGCTGCTCACTGGTTTTTTAGGCAGCGGCAAAACCACCCTGCTCAACAAGCTGCTGCATAACCCGGCGATGAAAGACACCGCAGTGATCATCAATGAACTCGGCGAAGCAGGTTTGGACCAGATTTTTGCCAATAGCCAGATTTCGCAAACCATTGAGAGCGAGCATATTGCCGATAATACGGTGTTGTTGAGCTCTGGCTGTTTGTGCTGCTCACTCAAAAACGAGCTGGCTGACACCATGCGCGATTTGTTTTTTAAGCGCAGTTTGCAGGCAGTGCCGGAGTTTAACCGCTTGGTGATTGAAACCACTGGCATGGCTGACCCTGGCCCGATTTTGGCCAACCTGATGAATGAACCGGTGATTGAATCGGTTTATAGGTTAGATGCAGTAGTGGTGACGATTGATGCGGCTTATGGCTTGCAGCAGATTGCAGAGCAGAAAGAAGCGCTTAAACAAGCGGCGGTAGCGGATGTGTTGCTGATTACCAAGCGCGATACTGCCACGCCGGAACAGATTGAAGCCTTGCAGGCCAAGCTGAGCGAGATCAATCCGAATGCGACCCAGCAATTTGTGTCGCATGGTGAGATAGACCCGATGCAGATTATTGATGTAGGCTTATTTGACTTTGCCAGCAAGCAGGCGAGCCCGCAGCGTTGGTTGCGTGCCCCGGCCAGTGGGTTTAGTGCGGCGAAAAAAGGCACTTTGCCCAAGGCGCCCGCACATGATGGGGTGAGCACGTTTACCGTGTATTTACCCAAGCCGATGGCTTATGCGGATTTTAAAAGTGTGATTTTAAAGCTGTGCCAGACACACGGTGAAAAGCTGCTACGCATGAAAGGCATTTTGCATGTGGAAGATGCGCCTGCCCCGCTGGCGATTCACGCCGTGCACTTTACGCCCTACCCGCCCACCTTGCTTGAGGGTTGGGATGAAGATGAGCCGATTAGCCGCGTGGTGATTATCGGCAAGGGGATTGATGAAGAGGCTGTGCGTGAAATGTTGACGCAGTTCTAGCCGTTTGTGTTTTAAACCGCTGGGCATTTAAAGAGTTTATTAATCGCTATTTACGTTTGGAGTTTTCATGGCGAAGTTTTTGGAAAAAATTTTAGAGAGTTTGATTTTTAAGAGCCGCTGGCTGATGGCGCCGATGTACCTCGGCCTGGTCGGCGGGCTGGTCATTTTACTGGTGAAGTTTGGCCAGGAGTTTATGCATATTGCCGGGCATCTGGGCTCGCTCACCGAGCAGGAAACCGTGCTATCGCTACTGGCACTGGTGGATATCACCTTGGTGGGTAACTTGCTGATTATGGTGATTTTTAGCGGCTATGAAAACTTTGTCTCACGCATTGATACGGCTGATAGCGAAGACCGCCCTGAATGGATGGGTAAAGTCGATTACTCCGGCCTGAAACTCAAACTGATTGGCTCGATTGTAGCGATTTCTGCCATCGACCTGCTCAAGGCCTTTGTACACCAAAGCTCGGGCACGGCTACGTTTAGCACCGAGCAAATGGCCTGGCTGGTGGGCATCCACCTGACTTTTATCATCACTGGCGTGTTGTTTGCCTGGATGGATAAAATTGCCGGGCATGGGGATGACCACTAAGCCCTGCCCGGCTTGACTGAACAGCGTTGCTTGTCTTTAAAAGGCTAAACTACAAAACCCGCTGCGGCGGGTTTTTTGTTGCCTTAGAAACCTATTAAATCTTGCAAAAATAACAGCGTTTAAGGAACCTGTTAGCTATCGCGTTAATCATATTGACAACTTTATTGGGGTGGTTAAATATGAAAATTCCTGTTTTCACTTTTATTGTTTTTTTAATTCCATCGCTGTACCAAAACACGCATGCCGACGAACATGCGACAACGCCAGATTGCAATAAACTGTCGCCTAATTACAGCATGAATTATCTGGATGAAAACACCGATGGCATGATTTCTTTGCAGGAGTATTTGCAAGGCGACCCGACGCATCAGAAAAAAATGTTTGAGCATATGGATGCCAATCATGATGGTGTGCTGGATGTTGCGGAGCAAAAAGAAATCGAGCAGGTGTATCAGCTCATGCATGAGAAGCGTGCAGCGAGCAGCCACAAAACCTGAGCCAATAAAAAAGCCCCATCACTGGGGCTTTTTTTTACATGCGGCTGATTAAGCCTTTTTAAAACGGCGGGCGACAATCGCGCCCAAACCCACGAGCATCAAAGCCATGCTTTCTGGCTCTGGCACTGGGGTGACAACTGAGGAAAATGGCGTCAAGTTAGCATTGAAGCTATAGTTACCACCACCATTGATGTTGAATCGCAAGCTGTAAGAGCCTGACACTAAATTGCTGAAATTGAAGTTGTATACATCCCCGTTGGCAGGAACAAAATCTGCCAGGCCTTTAATTAGCGTATCGTTTTTGTAAAGACCAAACACAAAGTCCTGGTTACCATTTTTCTGGAGAGTACCGTCTAGGTCGAGTGACCCCACCAAATTAAACGCGGTATTCTGTGGAACGAAATCAATGATTTCAGTTTTACCCGCAGCAGCACCCGGCTGATCGTAGCCATTTGTGATTGTAATCGTAGCTGCATTTGCATTTAAAGCTGCAAACATGACCCCTGCACAAGTCAGTTTCCAAAACATATTTATATCTCCAAATTATTCGTATAGTTATGTCGACAATAATTATAACTATTAAGTGTTTTCATCCCAATAGCCCGAACAGGCTAATCACAGACTTGGTAGCGAATCATAAAACAACTACAAAGAATATACCTACATTTTACCTTTAAACGAAGAGGAAGTGACAACATATCTGTTTGATCTATTGAACACAAACACAAATCTCTCTCTTATCCCACCATGCCTTAACCCCTTGTTAGCATTTAATCTCATTTGGTATCGCGATAATAATTACAAGATAAATTTATATCAATGAGGGTGAAAAATGGACTGGAATATTTTTAAAAAGCTTAGCAAACAACCTTCTCAGGAAACACTGCTCCGGCAGCTAGATCAAGAAGGACAACTGCGCGCGATTGATAAAGTCATGGGCGTGATTGAATTTGACCTGGAGGGAAACATCCTTGCGGTCAACGACAACTTTGCGGCGGTGACGGGTTATAGCAGGCAGGAGCTGGTCGGCCAGCACCATCGGCTGCTTGTGGATGCCGCGTATCAGGCAAGCCCGGAATATCAGGCACTCTGGCAAAAGCTAGTGCGCGGCGAGCCAGATCAAGGCCTATATTTGCGCAAGGGCAAAGACGGCAAACAAATCTGGCTGCAAGCCAGCTACAACCCGATTCTCGACAAACAGGGCAAACCATTCAAGGTAGTCAAATACGCCACTGATATCTCGGCAGAAAAACGCAAGAACGCTGACTTTGAAGGCCAGATGTCTGCGATCGACAAGGTGATGGGGGTGATTGAGTCTGACCTTGGCGGGAGAATCATTGCTGTGAATGACAACTTTGCCGCAGCCACTGGCTATAGCAAGCAGGAAATCATTGGCAATCACCACAGCATGTTTGTTGAAACCGCTTATAAAAACAGTGCGGAATATAAACAGTTTTGGGACAAACTGGCCAAGGGTGAGGCCGATAACGCGCAATACAAACGCATCGGCAAAGGCGGCCGAGAGGTTTGGCTACAAGCCAGTTACAACCCCATTTTTGATGCGACAGGCAAACCCTTCAAAGTCGTCAAATATGCCACCGACATCACCGCTGAAAAAAGTAAAAGTGCGCAGTTTGAAGGCCAAATTTCGGCCATCAACAAGGTGATGGGCGTGATTGAATTTGACCTCAAAGGGAATATCACACATGTAAACCCCATTTTTGCCGCAGTCACCGGTTACAGCGCGCAGGAAATCATCGGCAATCACCACAGTATGTTTGTCGAGCCGGCTTATAAAAATAGTCAGGAATATAAACAGTTCTGGGAAAAACTGGCGCGCGGCGAAGCCATGAGCGGCCAATGCAAGCGCTTGGGCAAAGGCGGCAAAGAGATCTGGCTACAGGCCAACTACAACCCGATTCTGGATGCCGCTGGTAAGCCGGTGAAGGTGATTAAATACGCCACCGACATCACGGCAGAAATCGTTAAAAATGCAGACTCTGCCGGACAAATTGCGGCCATTAGCAAAGTGATGGGCGTGATTGAATTTGATTTAAAAGGCACGATCACCCATGTCAATGACAACTTTGCAGCCGTCACTGGCTACCGCCCGCAGGAAATCATCGGCAACCACCACAGTATGTTTGTGGAGTCAGCTTATAAAAATAGTCAGGAATATAAGCAGTTCTGGCAAAAACTGGCACGTGGTGAAGCCGATAACGGCCAATATCTGCGTATAGGCAAAGGCGGTAAGCAGGTCTGGCTACAAGCGAGTTATAACCCGATATTGGATATGGAAGGCAAACCCTTCAAGGTGGTGAAATACGCGACGGACATCACCGACAAAATGCTAGAAGCACAAGCCATGAAACAGGCGGTCGATGAAACCGGAGAAGTGGTGGCTTTAGCTAAAGCAGGCGACTTGACAAAGCGCATCAAGACAGATGACAAACAAGGAGAGATCAGGGAATTGTGCCTGGGGGTCAACAGTATTGTCGACACCATGGCTGAGATTCTCGCTGCCATCAAAATTGCCGGAGAAACCATCAAGACCGCCGCCAGCGAGATTTCTGTGGGCAATAATGATTTGTCTCAACGTACCGAAGAGCAAGCCAGCTCGCTGGAAGAAACCGCGGCCAGTATGGAACAGATTGCCTCTACGGTAAAACAGAATGCTGAAAATGCCAAACAGGCTAACAGCATGAGCGCCCAAGCCAGCGAAATTGCTGCACGCGGTGGCGAGGTATTTGGCAAGGTGGTCATTACCATGTCCGAAATTACCGAGAGCTCCTCACGGATTGAGGAAATTATTTCAGTGATTGATGGCATTGCTTTTCAGACCAATATTCTGGCCTTGAATGCAGCCGTGGAAGCCGCACGTGCGGGGGAGCAAGGCCGTGGCTTTGCCGTCGTCGCCAGTGAGGTGCGCAATCTGGCCCAACGCTCAGCCAGTGCGGCCAAAGAGATTAAACAACTGATTGTAGACTCTTCTGAAAAAGTCTCGAGCGGCTCTCAATACGTCAATCAGGCAGGCAGTACGATGGACGAGATGATAGGCGCGATACGTCAAATTTCGGACTTA
The DNA here is from genome assembly GCF_056314085.1 of Methylophilus sp. DMC14. Lineage (NCBI taxonomy): Bacteria > Pseudomonadati > Pseudomonadota > Betaproteobacteria > Nitrosomonadales > Methylophilaceae > Methylophilus > Methylophilus sp. DMC14. The sequence goes on from NZ_JBQUZA010000007.1 coordinate 143,170, forward strand.
ATCACTGAAATCACTTCTGCTTCGCGTGAGCAAAGCATAGGCATCGAACAGGTGAATACGGCAGTGACGCAACTGGACGAAGTCACGCAACAAAATGCCGCCCTGGTCGAAGAAGCGGCCGCTGCGGCCATGTCACTGGTAGACCAGGCAGAGCAATTAAACGAGAAAGTCAGTCAATACAAATTGAATCACAGTGGCAATACTGCCGGACAACAAAACCAGTTCACGCCACAAAACACTCAAAAAAGACGGGCGTAGCGGCGCATGTCAGCGCCACTACCCGTCATGAAACGGATGCCCGGAGCGACTGGGCATCCTTTTAGGCATAAACGGCGGCTTCCCCTTGATGCCCTGCCTGTTCTGGCTGGCGATCAAGGGGATCACCCTACAATTGCACGCGGCTACCCAGCTCAATGACACTATTGGCCGGGATATTGAAAAACTCAACCGCACTGCTGGCATTGCGCGACATCACCGAGAATAACTGGTCACGCCAGCGTGGCATGGCACCGCCTACATCCGGCACGATAATCTCGCGGCTCAAGAAATAAGAATTGGTGAACGGATCCAGCGTCTTGCCATCCAGCGCCACCGAGCGCAAGGCTTGCGGAATATCAGGATGTTGCATAAAGCCATACCGTAACTGGATTTGCCAGAAGCCTTCTGCCAGCCGCGTCACCCTCACACGCTCTTCTGCGCTCATAAACGGCACCTCCTCAAACGTGACATTTACAAACAGGTTATGCTGATGCAGCACCTGGTTATGCTTGAGGTTGTGTAACAGCGCTTGTGGCACGGTTTCAAGATTGGAAACCATGTAGACGGCAGTGCGCTGGACGCGGGGCAGCCTACAGTGTGCCAGTGACTCGATAAAAGGCAGCAATTTGGGGTCAGACTGCGCAATGCCGTTGAGCAGGCTAAAACGGCCTTTTTTCCAGGTGGTCATGAACAGAATCAACACCACACTCAGCGCAACCGGAAACCAGCCACCTTGCATAAACTTCATGGAGGCAGAACTGAGCAAGATACCATCTACGCTCGCCAATACGGCAGTCAACAAACCTGCTAGCCAAAGCGGAAACTGCCAGCGCTTGCACATGACGATAAACAGCAGGATGGTGGTAATCAGCATGGTGCCCGTCACAGCAATGCCATAGGCCGAAGCCAATGCCGATGAGCTTTGGAAAGCCAGACAGACGATGATGACGGCGATCAGCAGCGCCCAGTTGACGGAGGGCATGTAGATTTGGCCGGACTCGCTGGCTGAAGTGTGAATAATGCGCATACGAGGCAAAAACCCTAATTGAATTGCCTGACGTGTCATGGAGAAGGCGCCCGAAATCACGGCTTGCGAGGCAATAATGGTGGCCAGAGTGGCCAGAATCACAGCGGGAATCAGCAAGGGCTCGGGAAACGACAGGTAAAACGGATTGTTGACGGCTTCAGGATGATGCAGCAGCAAGGCGCCCTGGCCCAGATAATTTAAAATCAGGCACGGAAATACCAAGCCCAGCCAGGCCAACTGAATGGCCGGACGGCCAAAGTGCCCCATGTCTGCATACAAGGCCTCGGCCCCGGTCACGGCCAGCAAGATGGCGCCAATCGCGATAAACACGCCAGCCCCGCGTGATTGCAGAAACTGCCAGGCATACTGCGGATGAATGGCCTGCAATACTTCTGGCGCCTGGCTAATTTGCCAGACACCGATACAGGCCAGCGCCAGAAACCAGCCAATGACCACCGGGCCAAAAAAACGCCCCACCGCATGCGTGCCATGACGCTGAACCCAAAACAATCCGATCAGGATGCCTATCGAAATCGGCAGCACCTGCGCAGCCAGGGTGGGCGACGCCACTTGCAGGCCTTCTACGGCAGACAGCACCGAAATGGCCGGCGTCAGGACACTGTCGCCATAAAACAGCGCCGCCCCGAGGACGCCGAGTAATAACAGCACAGTGCTACGCTTATCTTGTGGACGCAAGCTGGAGACCGCCAGCGACAGCAAGGCCATGACGCCGCCCTCGCCTTTGTTATGAGCCCGCAGCACGAGCAGGACGTATTTAAACGTCACCACAAACATGAGTAACCAGAAAATAGACGAAATCGCTCCCAAGATATTGGGCTGGTTGAGCGGCACACCGGTGCTCTCGCTAAAAATGACCTGTACGGTATAGAGCGGACTGGTTCCGATATCGCCATAGACGACACCGATCGCCCCTAAGGCCAAGGCGGCCAGACTGCTTTTTTTGGTGGAAAACGTTTCCATCACATCCCCTTATGGTTGATTGATGGCGCAAGTGTGCAATCAGGCGTATATCAATCGCATATACATGATGCAATGTTTACAACGCCTATGGTCATGACGACAATGATTAAGCCAGCCGGTAGCCGATCCCCAGCTCGGTTAACACCACTTTAGGCTCAGCGGGCTGATCTTCGAGCTTGGCGCGTAAACGGCCAATGTGAATACGCAGGTATTGCGTATCGTTGAGATATTCTGGCCCCCACACCGCTTGCAGCAATTGCGCATGGGTAAAAATGCTGCCGGGTTTGCTGGCCAGTTGCATGAGCAAGGCGTGCTCAATGGGCGTCAGGTGCAAGGGCGTACCAGCCTTGGTCACAATTCCGGTGGCACGGTTGACGCTGATACCGGCGTGCTGATACACATGGTCGCGCATTTGCATCATGGCAGAACGCCTCAGGGCCGCCTGTAATCTGGCCAGCAACTCCTGCAAGCCAAACGGCTTCATCAAATAGTCATCTGCGCCTAGGTTAAGACATTGCACTTTGTCTGCCTCATCCTGCCGTGCGGACAGCACCAGTATCGGCACGTCGGAATAACTGCGCAGATGCGGAATCAGTTGTTCGCCCTGCCCGTCTGGCAAGCCAAGGTCGAGTATCACCATGGCAAAGCCGCTGGCCTGCCTGGCCTGAGCCAGGTCACGTGCATGCTGCACGTGATAGCCATGCGCAGACAGCGCGGGCAGCAGAAACTGGTAAACACCCGGATCATCTTCGACCAGCAACAGATGTGGGTGCGTAGAATGATCGACTGGTTGGCTCATCAGGCATCCCCTGCACTCAAGGTGGTAGCGGGCACAAATGGAAACAACATACGCACACAGGTGCGCCGGGCGACTACCGTTTTATCTAACGGCGCTGCATTTAATGGGGGCTCATCTGACTGCTGCGTCAGTTGCAATTGCCCTTGATGCAACTGCATGATGGTATTGACGATACTCAGGCCCAGGCCAAAGCCACGGCTACCACTGCCCGCAGGACGGCGCGAGTGAAACGAGGCAATCTCAAAATCTGGTGCAAAGCCGGGACCTTCATTGATGACAGATAGTACCAGCCAATCCGCTTCCCTTGCCAGCTGCAATGCCACGGGCGTCTCGGTGCTGCGCCATTGCAAGGCGTTATCCACCAGATTAGAGAGTGCATGCGCCACCAGCACCGCATCCATATGCACCAGCCATTCTTCACCCTCTGCAACAGCGGCAAACGCCAGTGATACGGGGGGCGTGCGCTGCAGGTAGCGGTGCATCACATGTTGGATCACCTCTTGCAACGATTGCCATTCGCGATGCAAGGCCCGCTCGCCCGCTTCCAGCTTGACCAGAGTCAGGATATTTTCTGTGGCCTGGCTTAAATAACCGGCTTCTGCCAGGATGCTTTGCAGTAACTGTGTGGACTGTGCGGGTGCCAGCGTAATTTGCTGGTCGGCCAGCACATTGGCCGCGCCTAAAATCGCTGTGAGTGGCGTACGCATATCATGCGACAAGGCGGTCAGCAGCGTTTTTTTGAACTGGACCTCAGTGGTCTCGCGGGCGGCGTCTGCCAGGGCAATCTGCTGCCTGAGCTTGAGCGTAGCGTCAGCACATTGTTGTACCAGCCGCTGTAAAAAATGCAGGTCAGGCACATGATCGGCTGGCACGGCAACCACCAGCACTTCGTGCTGCGGGAAACCAAACGGTAGTAAACATTGGCCCAGCGCTGGCCAATCCTGAGTGCCTGCGCCGATGGCACGCTGGTAATCGAGTGCCCATTGCACACTGGAAGGCTGTACAAGCAGCGTGGACTCACCGGCCAGTCGCTGCAATTGCATGTCGGGCGCCAATTGCACCACACAAACCTGCCAGCCCAATCCCTGTTGCATATGCTGGCAAGCGGCCTGCAACAACGCTGCAAGGCTCAAGTGGCTGGATAACACTTCGGCCAGTGATTGAAAAAAACGGGATTGTTGTGCGGCCAATTGTGCCTGTTGCCTTTGCCGCTTGAGCTGTTGCATGGCCCGGCTCACCGTCAATGCCAGCACGGCAAACACCATGAGCATCACCCACGATTGCAGGCTAGCCACGCGCAAGGTGTACAGCGGTTCAATAAAACAGAAATTGATCAGCAGGACAGCGGCAATCGCCGTCAGCATAGCCGTGGCAAAGCGCAGAAAGTAAGCCGCCCACAACACCCATAGCATATACAGCAACGTAAGCAGCGTAACGCCCAGACTGGCAAAATGCCAGACACCCATCCAGGTGGTGAGGGCCATGCCCGACCACAGTACTAGCTGATATTGCCAGTCTGGCCGATGCGACGTTGTGGGGGTAACAAAGCCGTCTGCCATCTGCTGCTCCGGGCGCTAGCGGCCGTAAATATCCTGATTTTTATAATTGGGCCCAAAGAACTCTTTCATCAAAAAGTCTTCGAGCCCCGCGCTGTCTGCAGGCCGTGCAGACAGCGTGACAGTACGGCCCAGGCGATTGGATATCCAGTCAAAATCACCGTTATAGTGCTCGCGGATGATACTGATCATTCGTCTGACCATCACCAGGCGGATATCTTCACCGCTGCGGGCTTCCACCTCGTAGTACTGCGTATTGGCCGAAGTGTAATCATTGACCCAGCCCTTGAAGCTGAAGGTTGCATTCAAGGGATCCATGCGGCGGATCTGGAACAAGCCGTTGGTACCGAACTTGAGATTGTTCATGATGTTTTTGGTGCGGCGCTCATCCTCGGAAGGACCACGCTCGGCCGCTGCAGCAGCATCATTGGCCTGTTTGGCTGAGATTTCATCCGCATAACGGTCCGTCTGCTTGCGCTTGATAAAACTCGAAAAGTCTTCCACCGGCGGTGGCGGCAAGTTTGGGGTAGGCTCTGGCCTGGGTTGCGGCTTGGGCTCGGGCAATTTAAAGGCGCTATCCGGCCGCTGTGACTGAATAATCTTTTTAGGCAGCTTGAGCTCAGATTTGGGCGGTGGCTTTGGTTTAGGCTCGGGCCGCGGTTGTGGGGTGGGCGGAATCTCAGGCGGCGGCGAGACCACTTTGGGTTTGGTCGGCGCAGGCACACCCAAGTCGAGCACAATATTCAGCGGCGCTTGCGCGGGCTCCTCAAGCGGCTTGAGCAAATCGAGTAAAAAGCCCCAGAACAGGATGGCGTGTATCAGCAGCGACACCAAAATCGCCCACATCAGGCGTGCCGGGATACGCAACACGCGCTCGCGTTGCTTGGGCTTTAGCCAGTTAGGCGTACTAAATGGTTCAAAGGGAGAAGGCTGCATGAACAGGGTTGGTCACAGGTTAGCAGTGGTCACGCGATACTATTGCATTTCTTGCCAGAGTTTTTCAAGACGTTTGATTGAGACAGGATAAGGCGTCCTTAATTCCTGCGCAAATAATGATACACGCAACTCCTGTAATTGCCACGCAAAGTCTTGTAACTGGATGGTTACAGGCAGATGCGCCTTGCGCAATTGCTCAATTTTTTGCTGCCAGCGCTGCTCCAGTTGTACCAGCGCCTGCGCATGGCGGCCATCACGCTCTATGCTGGTCGGATATTTGTCTATGCGCAGCTTGATCGCCTTGAGATAACGCGGCAGATGCGGCAATTGCTCCCACGGGGTCTGGCTAAAAAAACCGTGATACAACAAACCCTGTAATTGTTGCTCGCACTCGCGTTTGATTTTCTGCGTCACCGGCGTCATTTTCTGTAACTGGGCAAGCAGCACCTGATACTCATTGGCAATCAGTTGTGCCTGCCGGGTCAGCGCCTCGGTCACTGCTGGCAAGCGGGTCCGCGCCCGTGTTTTAAGTTGCATAAACTCGGCATTGCTGCGCGGCAAGTCGTCCTCGGCAATAAAGGCGCGGTCAGCAATACATTGCAGCATGTCTTCACGCAACTGGTCAGGATTCATGATGGCGCGCAACAGCAAGGCATACTGGTTAAAGCCTGGCAGGCCTTTTTCCAGTTGTTTGACCTGCTCCTTAAGCTCAAAACGCATCAGGCGGCAGACGCCTTTACGGTGAGCGGCCAAGGCAGCTTCTGGCGTATCAAACAGTTTGATGGCCACGCTGTCACCATTGTCTTCCAGGCCCGGATAGCCAGTCAGTTGGCGACCATCTTTGCTAAAGGTAAGGGTGGCTGGCAAATCGCCAAAATCCCACTGCTTGAGTCCGGATTTTTCAATGCCGGGCGAGCCGGTTCTAAACGTCAGTTGCGCGGCCGAACCCAGTTGTTTTTTGAGCTGATTCCAGTCGCGGCCCATGCCTAGCTCACGGCCTTTTTCGTCGACCACGCTAAAGTTCATGCGGTGATGCGGTTCCAGGCCCGCCAGGTCAAACTCTTCCGGCTTGAGCTTAAGCCCGGTTTTTTGCTGGATAAACTCAGCCAGAGCGGGCAATAATGGCTGCGCAGTCTGTTTGGCTTCGAGGAAGCCGGTCACAAACTCCGGCACCGGTACACAGACGCGGCGCAGGGTTTTGGGCAAGGCTTTTATCAGTGCCGTCACCTTGTCGCGTACCATGCCCGGCACCAGCCATTCAGTGACGGTGGCATCAAGCTGATTGAGCAAGGCCAGCGGTATCGTCGCTGTCACCCCATCCAGCACATGCCCGGGTTCAAAGCGGTATTTGAGTGGCACGGTTTCGCCATCTACCACCATGGTCTCGGGAAACTGTACCTCGGTAATGGCACTGGCGCCATGGCGCATCAGCGATTCGCGCGTCAGGTACAACACCTTGGGGTTGGCTTTTTCAGCGTCCTGCCGCCATTTTTCAAATGCAGCGCCATTATAGACACGGTAAGGGTCTGCAATCGGCGGCACCACCTGGTCATAAAACACAAACAACTGGTGTTCGTCGACCAGCACGTCCTGACGTCTGGCTTTATGTTCCAGCGCCTCCACTTCGGCGATCAGGCGACGGTTGGCTTCAAAAAACGGGGCCCGCGTGTCAAATTCCATATTGGCCAGGGCTTCACGGATAAAAATTTCACGCGCTTCGGTCGGCGCAATCGGCCCATAATGTACGCGGCGTTTGGGCACAATGGTCAGCCCGTACAAGCTCACGCGCTCCCAGGCCACCACTTGCGCGGTTTTGCGGTCCCAGCGCGGGTCGCTGTAATGGCTTTGTGTAATGCCACGGCCGCCGCCTTCATGCGCAATTGGTTCTATCCAGTCCGGATCAATTTTTGCAACGCAACGGGCATAAAGCTTGGTGGTGTCGACTAACTCGGCGGCCATCACCCACTTGGGGCGGTTTTTCTTGAGCACCGAACCTGGTGCAACGGTAAAGCGGATCCCGCGCGCGCCGGCATAGGTCTCGCTATCGCCATCTTTAAAGCCGATATTGCCAAGCAAGCCGGACAGTAACGCACGATGGATTTGCGCATAATTCGCTTCTTGCTGATTAGGCTTGATATCAAGCTCATCCACCATTTCCAGCAACTGCGCATGCAGCTCACGCCATTCCTTCAGCCGTAAAAACGAGAGAAAATTCTGGTGGCACTGATTGAGCAAATCACGGTTGGACTTTTTGCTTTTGAGCGCCTGCTCATACCAGTCCCACAACTTGAGATAACTCATAAAGTCAGAGTCATCCGCCTTGAATTTGGCATGCGCATTGTCGGCGGCCTCGCGTTTATCCATGGGCCGCTCCCGCGGATCCTGGATGCTGAGTACGCTGGCAATAATCAGAATCTCACGCACGCAGCCTTCTTTTTTTGCGGTCAGAATCATGCGCGCCACACGCGGATCCAGTGGCAAGCGCGCCATCTGCCGACCCAGCTCTGTAATCTCACGGCGCTCGGTCACCGCCCCCAGCTCTTGCAGCAACTGATAGCCATCGCTGATCAGGCGTGAAGAAGGCGCCTCAATAAACGGGAATTCACCGACATCCCCCAGCCGTAAATCCGCCATGCGCAAAATCACGCTGGCCAGTGAGCTACGCAGAATCTCGGGATCGGTAAACGCCGGACGCTGGTTAAAATCATCCTCGCCGTACAAACGCACGCAAATGCCGTTAGACACACGCCCGCAGCGCCCTGCCCGCTGCTTGGCCGCCGCTTGCGAGATTTTTTCAATCTGCAATTGCTCGACCTTGGCACGTGGGCTATAGCGGTTGACTCGGGCCAGTCCGGTATCAATCACATACTTGATGCCAGGCACGGTTAGCGAGGTTTCCGCCACGTTGGTCGCCAGCACAATGCGGCGCTGGCCGCTGGGCCGGAAAATCTTTTGCTGGTCTTCTATACTCAAGCGCGCGAATAGCGGCAAAATCTCAATCGACTTCAGCTTGGGCGAGCGGCCCTGGTATTTACGCAGATGCTCGGCGGTGTCACGGATTTCACGCTCACCCGGCAAAAACACCAGAATATCGCCATCCCCCAGACGCAACAAATCCTCGGCGGTATCGAGGATGGCATCTTCCATGACTTCCTCTTCGTCATCCTCTTCCAGCCAGCGCGTCTCGGTACGCGGCGGCTTGCGCTTGATGCCCATCAGGTCCTGCGCAAAACGGTCTATGTCATCCAGCCCGTCATCAATCGGCACTTCCACGGCCACCATGGTGGTTTTGTTGCCCAAGGGCCGGTAACGGATTTCCACCGGATAAGTCCGGCCAGACACTTCAATCACTGGCGCGCCATCAAAGTGGTTCGAGAAGCGGTCTGCATCAATCGTCGCCGAGGTGACGATGATTTTCAAATCTGGCCGCTTGGGGAGTAACTGTTTGAGATAGCCCAACAGAAAATCAATATTCAGGCTACGCTCGTGCGCCTCGTCGATAATGATGGTGTCATAGCCGTTAAGGAATTTATCGCTCTGCGTCTCCGCCAGCAAAATGCCGTCCGTCATCAACTTGACGTAACTGCGCTCGGACAACTTGTCGTTAAAGCGCACCTTGTAACCGACCACCTCACCGAGCGGACTTTGCAGCTCCTGCGCAATGCGCGACGCCACCGAGCGCGCAGCAATCCGGCGTGGCTGCGTATGTCCAATCAAGCCACTCACCCCGCGACCGAGCTCGAGGCAGATTTTAGGCAATTGTGTGGTCTTACCCGAACCGGTTTCACCACACACGATCACCACCTGATGCTTGGCAATCGCCGCTGCAATCTCATCCTTTTTACCACTCACTGGCAACTCTGGCGGGTAATCAGGCTGGGGCAATGCCGCCTGACGCGCCTGCAACCGCTGCTGGGAAGCCTGCACCTTGTGTGCAAGTTCCACCAGCGGTTTATCCACGGGTTTATTTTGTTTTAAAGCATCGCGTAGCTGCTGCAAACGACGCTTAAGCGAAAAGCGATCAGCCAGCATGCACTGGGGGAGTTGTTTTTCGAGTTGGCTGATGAGTTGGATGGGAGAGACGGCAGTCATAGGGCAGTGATTTTATCATGGCATGCTAATTGGCATGCAGCCTAGCTGCTTACATATAACTTAAGTTTCTCTAGTTTAATGTATGTTTTTTCGCCTTAATGGCGAGTTACTTTTTTTGCTTGCCCCAAAAAAGTAACCAAAAAGAGGGCACCCAGCCATCCCGGCCTTCGGCTGCCTTGCGTTGTTGGCTTCGGCCGCTACGCTTAACATCGCTACGCGAGTTAGCCTACGCCGTAACAGACTGCTTAGCAGTCTTAGTTATCAACAAAGTAAGCGGTCACGAAACTCGCCCTAGCAGCTTGCCCACCCCGCAAGCTGCCGCGGAGCTCAGACAGTCGCTCCCTTCTTCCTTACTTTTTTCCGCTACTCAGCGTGATGGGATGGGATTTGTCTCGCCAAACTACGAGCGTAGAAGTTTGGACCGTTCAAAAAAATAACTCTTTTATTTATTTCACTGATCGCTGCGCCCATCAGGTGTTCGGGGTCCCCATCTGCCGCGCCGAGTAGCGCAGGCAAAATAAGATGAAGCGAGCGGCTGTCCGAATCCCGCGGTGGCCTGCGTTTTGTGCAGGCCGCTAGGATGAGTTCTGCGAGCGCTTATGCCTAAGTCCGGCAAAGCAACGGACGAAAGTCCTAAACCGAGCAACGCAGGAAACAAGCGGAAGTTGGGGTGCACTTTCTTTTGGTTACTTTATCTTTGTGCAAGCAAAGAAAAGTAACTCGCCTACAGGCGAAACAGAACATCACATACAACACACACCAATCCGCGTGGGCATTCATGCCCACCCTACAACTTCTACTTTTCACCTAAGATTGAACGGGATGCAGGGCAAAGAAATTAACTCGCCGACAGAGGAAAATAACCTATCCAACATTCATAAACCTCTAATTAAAATGCTAAAAATTACTTCCTCACGCACTCCTCGACTCCCGTATTGCCACCTTTAAACCCAGGCTCAAAATAAAACTTCCTAAAACTCAACTGCCCCTTGGCATTCTTCTTAAACTCGGCAATCCCGGTTCCATAATCATGCGTCTTGCCGCCATATTCGCCATTTTCCATCGGCAAGGCAAAATGCATCGCCGCATGCATGCCGTGCGCGGCGGCGTGGCCTGTATAGGTACCGTAATCCGGGACGTCGAGTTGAAAGTCATAGCTGGCATCCGCACCTTTGCTGTGTTCCGGGCGCAACTTCATGGTGACGGTGCCGGTGTATTTGCCTTCATGCGCGTCATCGCCGGTGCAGCTGTAAACACCACTTAAATCCAGCGCATAGGCGTTGATTGCAACAAAAATGCCGACCAATCCAAGCATCCATTTCATTGTGTGATCCTTTCTGTGTCAATTATTCCGGTGGCCGTACCCGTACAAAGCGCGCAAATTTGGGTTTGCCGTTTTTGGTGAGGTCGCGGTAGGTATAGGTCACCTGGCTGCCGATCGGCGGCGGGTTTGCGCGATCGCTATCTTTAAAGCCGGTGCCAAGTTTAAAACGTATCCCTTGCGCGGTTTCTACCAGTAACGCGCCCATTTTACCTTGGTATTTACCTTTGCCGGGCACGTAGGCGATGACTTTGGCTTCGGCATCCAGCTGTGGCTTGAGTTTGAGTAGCACATGGCTGCGGCCGGTCAGATAAGGTGCATCGGCTTGATGCAACATGAGGCCCTCGCCTTTGCGGGCCACCACCCAGTCCAGCGTGCGTTTGAGGGCAGCAGCATCTGCCACGCGAAACTGTTTGATGGCTTTGAGATACGGGCTCTGCTGACGTTTAACCAGTTGCTCGATGTGCTGGGCACGTTGAGTGAAAGTGCCTGGGGCCATTGGCAGTTCAAACACATAATAGGCCACATGACGCCACTCCGCTTCATCAGGCTGGGCGCGGCGCACAGTGCCAGAGAGTCGTTCAAATTGAGCGCGGGCGATCCACAGTTCACCATCCAGGGCCTGTTGGGGGAATTTTTGCACAAACCAGGCCGGGGCGTGGATGGGATGGCCCTGTCGACTGATCAGTTGTTTGCCATTCCACACGGCGCGTATGCCGTCCAGCTTTTCGCTGACCAAGTAGTCGTTGACAGCGATGCCTTCGTGGTAAACCTGTGCCAGCAGAATTTCTGGTACCTGCGCATAGGCTGGCATGCCAAGCTGACTGATCAGCCACAGTAAAAAACAGATGCGCATCCATATCATCATCACCGCCCTCAATTGTTAATTTAATTTAACAATCGTAAATTAGCGGAATTTAACTCGGTAGGCAATACACGGATGTCGAAAATGAGCATCCCGGAGGCTGCTGGTGCAAACAATCAGACACGGCTATAACAACTGGCACCACAATTTGTCGTGATGCATGACGTCCATCCACAGCGCCACCAGGCTGAGAGCGACCAGCAAGCCGCCACTCAGGCGCATGCCTGCCGCTTCACTGAACCAGTGCGGCAGGCTTTGCTGGCCCGCGCGCCAGAAAAAGGGGGCCAAAGCGAGGATGGTGGCGGAACCGGTCGCGAAAGCAATCATGACCAATGCGCCTTGCAGCCATTGCGACTGGAGGGAGGCCAGCATCACCGCCGAGTACAGCAAGCCGCAAGGTAGCAAGGCCCAGACGATGCCGGTCACAAAATAGCCCGACCTGGCATGCGCGGTATGTTGCTTGATCCATGCCCAGACCAATTGCGCCCGCTGCACCGCCCATTGTGGCTGTCGGCCGAGGATAAGCAGCAACACGCCCCAGGCGAAGATCAGCGTATGCGAGAACGTCCAAAATGGTTGAAACAGATGGCTCTGATTGGATAACCAGGCCAAACCGCGCAAGGTTTCGGCAGCAATCGCGCCGAGCAAGCCATAGCCCAGCATACGGCCCAGGTAAAAACTCCAGGGGATGGTCTGTACGACACGCAGAGGGATGGAACGCAGGGGACTAGAAAGATTCGGCGGCGTTTGCATGGCGCCGCAAGCAGCGCCACACATCAGCACACAGTGCGGGCCGCCTGCCAGCCCCATGACAAAAGCAGTCAAGAGTAAACTGGCTAACATGCCAGCAGTTTAAAGGATTTTGGAAAACCTTGCACGGTTGGCATCGTGCTGCAAATAACGGTCAAACACCATGGCAATGGCGCGCACAAAATACCAGCCCATTTCGGTGACTTTGAGGCCATCGTCTTCGAGTACGACCAGGCCTTGTTTCTCTTTCTCGGCCAATTGCGCAATTTCTGCCTGAAAATATTGCTTGAAATTGACCATGTAAGACAACTCAATGGATTCGTAACTCAGTTCACCATGGCACATGACCGCCATGATCACGGCACGGCGGATCAGGTCATCGCGGCTTAATGCCAGCCCTCGCACGATAGGTAACTGGCCTTGGTCAAGAAAGTCGTAATACTCTTCGAGGGTTTTGGCATTCTGGCTGTAGGTAGCACCGATCTTGCCAATCGCGGAGACACCCAAAGCCAGAATATCCTGATCAGCCATGGTGCTGTAACCCTGAAAGTTGCGGTGCAACCTGCCCTGCTGTTTGGCAATCGCCAGCGGGTCGTCAGGCAAGGCAAAATGATCCATGCCGATAAAGACATAGCCTGCCAGCATCAGCTGCTGAATCGCTTCTGACAGCATTTGGATTTTATCTACGGCATGTGGCAAGTCCGCTTGCAAAATCCGGCGTTGCGGCTTGAAACGTGACGGCAAGTGCGCGTAGCCATACAGCGCGATACGGTCTGGCCGCAATTGAATAATCTGGGCGATGGTCTGGCGGAAGGTCGCCGGGGTTTGTTTGGGCAAGCCGTAAATCAAGTCGGTATTGATAGACGCAAACCCCAGGTCGCGCGCATGTTGCATCAGGCTTTCAACCTGCGCATAAGACTGCACCCGGTGCACGGCCTGCTGTACCTCGGCATCAAAGTCTTGCACGCCAAAACTCAGGCGGTTAAAGCCCAGCTCGCGCAAGTGTTGCAAGCGTTGCTGATTGACGGTACGTGGATCAATTTCAATCGAGTATTCACCGTCTTTGGCAAAGGCAAACGCCTGCTTGAACATCTGCATGAGTTGCGTCAACTCGGCATCATTGAGAAACGTCGGCGTGCCCCCGCCCAGATGCAACTGGTTGACGGTTTGCTTTTTGGCAAACTTGTCCAAGTGCAAATCAAGCTCGCGTTGCAGGTAGTTGAGGTAAACCGCGCCTTGCTCATAACGCTTGGTGACTATCTTGTTGCATGCGCAATAAAAACACAGCGAGGCACAAAACGGGATATGCACATACAACGAGAGCGGCTGCGTCCAGTTGCTGATATTGCGCTGCTCGGCCGCCTTGAGATAAGCAGCGGCGTCAAACGCCTCAACAAAGCGGTCTGCTGTAGGATAAGAGGTATAACGAGGCCCGGAGACGTCATAGCGCTCAATATGCTCTTGAGTAATCAGCAACGGGGAGTTCATGGTTTCTGGCAAATTCTTTCCTATCAGTATCCCGAAACTGGACTTTACGGGTTCATCTGGCGCTACTGTGCCATAAACCAATGCAGGGCTTTTTGACACACGTCAAATGCAGCTTGCGTCGCCTGCTGCATAATGCGCCTAAATACAAAAGGAAGAGGTCACACCATGTTCAATGAAATCGCAACCGAAGAGGCGTATAATTTGCCGCATGTTCAACGTCAGTCAAGGACGCCCTCCATGCAAGCAGAATCCAGTTTCAAGGTTGCCTGCTCCAATTGTAACTTGCGTGAACTGTGCCTGCCGGTAGGCTTGAGCACAGATGAAATGACTAAACTGGATGGCATGGTTGCCACCCGTAAAAAGATCAAGCAAGGTGGTCACTTGTATAGCAGTGGCGATGCCTTCACCACGCTTTATGCGATCCGCACTGGTTTTTTCAAGACCTGCGTCGTCTCGGAAGATGGCCGTGAACAAGTCACCGGCTTTCAGATGGCCGGTGAAATCATGGGCTTGGATGGCATTGTCAGTGACAAGCACAACTGTAACGCTATTGCCCTCGAAGACGCCGAAGTCTGTGTGATGCCCTTCAATCATGTCGAAGACCTGTCGCGTGAGATTCCTGTCTTGCAACGCCATGTGCACAAAATTATGAGCCGCGAGATCGTGCGCGAAAACGGCGTCATGATGTTGTTGGCTAATATGCGCGCCGAAGAACGCCTGGCGGCGTTTCTGCTCAACTTGCTGCAACGCCTGCATGCACGTGGCTATTCCAAAAGCGAATTGATTTTACGCATGACGCGTGAAGAGATAGGCAGCTACCTGGGCATGAAACTGGAAACAGTGAGCCGTACTTTCTCCAAATTTAGTGATGAAGGCATTATCGAGGTCAAGCAAAAGAATATCCGTATTCTGGACCACGAAAAGCTTAAAACCATCTTCAACGCCAGCACCTGCTAGGCGGTTGCTGACGTCTGTAAGCGCTGAGGGATGCCACTGCCTTCGTCTCTAGTTGAGGCCTTACAGCGCATGGCCGCGCAACAAGCCTGGCAATATGTTTATCCAGTGTGGTCCCGCCGCGCGCAGGGCCTTTCCATCGGCATCAACCTGCACCCGAATCAATGCTGTAACTGGCATTGCATTTATTGCCAGGTGCCTGGGCTGCATCGCGGCCCCTCCCCGGTCATTGACTTGGACCACCTGCAACAAGAATTAAGCGCCTGCCTGCACTGGCTAAGACAGCACTTACACGCAGCAAAGCGTGTATTGTCGGAAGATGTGCAGGATATTGCCTTTGCCGGAGACGGTGAACCGACCACCTCGCCGCAATTTCCTGAAGCCTTGGCACTGGTTGAACGATTGCTGAGCCAGAGCGCGCAAACAGACCGTCCGGCACGGGTCAGGCTCATTACCAATGGCAGCCAAATGCATCTGGCCACGACACAGCAAGCCTTAAAGGTACTGCAACAGATGGGGGGGGAAGTCTGGTTTAAGCTCGATGCAGGCAACGATGCGGAAATGCTGGCAGTGAATGATGCGCGTTTGCCACTTAGCCTGCATCTGCAACGGTTGGCGGCTTGCAGCATGGCTTGCCGGACCTGGGTACAAACCGCTGTGATGCAGCGATGCATCACGGATCAACTGGTCACCACCCCCGCATTAGCCGGCTATGTGCAGGCGTTGCTACCACTTAAAGAGAACATTGAAGGCGTTTTGTTGTATGGCATCGCCAGACCTAGCCAGCAAGACACGCTGGCCAGCATTCAAGCATCAGACATACTGCTGTTACAGCAGTATGCTGAGGCTTTGCGCACGCAGGGTTTTAACGTGCGCCTATTTGCCTAAACGCTGATCCCTTACCCGCAATGCTCGCGCCTGAATCAGGGATTAGATGCGCGTCAGCGCTGAGAGACAGGCAGACGGTTACTGTTCAGCCGGTTTCAGGCCGGTCTGCGCATGGTTACGCGCCTGGATGGCGGGCGCCATGGCATCTGTCTGGCCGTCTTGCGCTTGCGCATCCAGCGTCTTGTTGATTTCTATGCCCTTGCGGTAGTAATCATCAATCGCTGGGTCAGGATGCGTAATCGCCAGATACAAGGTGATGAATGAAGCCACAATCACGGCAGAAGGGCCGCCTATAATCATCCAGACATAAGGGTTGTGATACCACTTTTTCTGGTCAACCGCTTTAGCGGCCGGTTTCTGCTGTGCTTGGTGTTGTGACAATGTCTGCTCCATTAGTTGCTCGGCACAATAAAGACCGACTTTTCTTTGACCGCTTCGCTGGTTTGTAAATCCGTCATTTCGAAAAAGATTTTATGCGAACCAGCTCTGGTGACACCATCAGGCAACTCCAGCTCAATCACCACATTGCGTGTCTCAAACGGCCGCAAGCCTTTGAAGTCCTGGCTATTCTCGTCAGCAAAGTGCACCACCAAGCCTTCAAGCCCCGTGACCTTCAATGCATAGTCATGGACGGCTTCAGTATCATTTTCAAGCTTGAGGTTATACACGTTTTCAATCATGCCATCATCTGTGTAGCGAGACATGACTGCACGGTCACGTAACACATCCAGCCTGAAATCAGGCTTGAAGTAGAGGCTGACCACCATGCCAACGGTGAGTGCCAACAAAATCGCGGTGTAAATAATCACGCGCGGGCGCAGCAAGCGCTGCAGCATTTGCTGACGGTTCCAGCGGTTGGTGATGCCGTTTTGCGTGGAGTACTTGATCAAGCCCTTGGCATAGCCCATTTTGTCCATCACATCGTCGCAAGCATCAATACAGGCACCGCAACCAATACACTCGTATTGCAAGCCTTTACGGATATCAATCCCGGTCGGACAGACTTGCACACAGATACTGCAATCGATACAACTGCCCAGACCATTGGCATTCTCGGCGACTTTTTTAGAGCGTGCGCCGCGCGGTTCACCACGCGCCTCGTCATAGGTCACGATCATGGTGTCATCGTCAAACATGGCACTCTGAAAGCGGGCATAAGGGCACATATATTTGCAGACTTGCTCACGCATATAGCCTGCATTGCCATAAGTGGCAAAGCCGTAAAAGCAAATCCAGAATGTTTCCCAGCCACCCAATTGCCAGTTCACAATATTGGGTACCAGCTCGCGAATGGAGGAGAAGTAACCCACAAAGGTCACACCTGTCCACAAGCCAAAGGCGATCCAGGCAAACTGCTTGAGCGATTTGCGCGTAATCTTGTTCAGATTCCATTTGCTGTCATCGAGGCGCATACGTGCGATACGATCCCCCTCGATTTTATTTTCCATCCACATGAAAATCTCGGTATACACCGTTTGCGGACAGGTGTAGCCACACCACAAGCGACCGGCAATGGCCGTAAACAGAAACAGCGACAGCGCAGACACAATCAGCAGAAACGACAAATAGATCAGATCCTGTGGATGAAAGATCAGGCCGAAGATATAAAAGCGCTTGGCATCCAGGTCGAACAGCATGGCCTGACGACCATCCCATTGCAGCCAGGGTACACCATAGAAAAACAGTTGCGTGGCCCACACCATGACCCAGCGCCAGTTGTTGAACATCCCGGAGACGCTACGGGCATAGATCTTATCTGCGGATTTATAAAGTGACAAAACCACCTCCTGTTCAGGGATGGTGGTTTTGTTCACAGCGTTTTGTTTAATATCGCTCATGGGTTATCTGCATTCGCCTATTTGTTGGAAAGACCCCAAACATAAGCAGTCAGCAGATGAATTTGCTCTGGGCTGAATTTTTCTTTCCAGGCTGGCATCACGTTGTTTTTACCTTCATGAATACGCTTGATGATCGCGGCTTCGCCTTGACCATGCAACCAGATGTTGTCTGTCAGGTTAGGCGCACCAATCGCCTGGTTGCCTTTGCCTTCTGGACCATGGCAAGCAGCACAGACCACAAACTTGTCTTTACCGGCATTGGCACGACCAGAGTCATGAATACTGCCAGACAAGCTCAATACGTAGTTGGCGACGTTTTTCACATCTTCTTCACTACCAACAGCGGCCGCCATCGGCGGCATGATGCCGTTACGGCCGTTGGTGATGGTCAGCTTGATGGTGTCAGGTGAACCACCATACAACCAGTCATTGTCGGTCAGGTTAGGAAAGCCACGGCTCCCTTTGGCATCTGAACCATGACAAGCAGCACAGTTGTTTAGGAAAATACGCTTGCCAATGTCACGCGCCTCAGGAATCTTGGCTACTTCTTCTACCGGCATGGCTGCATATTTGGCATACAGCGGAGCGATCTTGGCATTGTTCTTTGCCACTTCAGCTTCGTACTGCTTAACTTCCGACCAGCCGAACTTGCCGTTGTAAGTGCCCAGACCTGGAAACAGGTACAAATAGGTCAGGCCAAAAATTACGGTAATGATAAACAAGCCTACCCACCACATTGGCAGCGGATTGTTCATCTCCTTGATGCCATCCCATTCGTGACCATTGGTGTTATCGCTATCCAAAGGCACTTTGACGCGGCTTGCGAAAATCAGCAAACCGACACAGAAAGCAATCCCGCCCAAGGTAATGGTCGAAATCCAGATCGGCCAAAAACCATTTACAAAATCATTCATGATGTTTTCCTTAACCTTTCCGCGCAGTATTTAGTCTTGGTCGAACGGCAGATTTTGCGCGTCCTTGAATTGCGCGGAGTTGCGATTGCGCCATGCCCAAATCAAAATTGCCACAAACAGGACGAAACTCAGTACTGTAAAAAATATGCGTAGTATGTTGATATCCATGGCGCGTCTCCTTATTTCAGGTGTGTACCCAACACTTGCAGGTAAGACACCAGTGCATCCTGCTCGGTTTTGCCTTTGATTTCATCCCCTGCAGCCTTGATCTGCGCGTCGGTGTAAGGCACGCCAACTTTACGCAGCGCAGCCATATGGTCACCAATGGTTTTGTCGTCAACCAGGTTTTCTTCCAGCCATGGGTAGGCTGGCATGATGGACTCAGGTACGACATCACGCGGGTTGTGCAGGTGCACACGGTGCCAGTCATCACTGTACTTACCACCAATACGGTGCAGGTCAGGACCCGTACGCTTACTGCCCCACTGGAACGGGTGATCATAAACGTACTCACCAGCAACTGAGTAATGGCCATAACGCAGCGTTTCAGCGTGGAAAGGACGAATCATCTGTGAGTGGCAGTTGTAGCAACCTTCACGCAGATAAATGTCACGGCCAGCCAGTTGCAACGCGGTGTAAGGCTCCAGACCACGGATAGGCTCTGTTGTGGACTTCTGGAAGAACAAAGGCACGATTTCGACCAGACCACCAAAGGAGATCGTGATGAAGGTCAGCACGATCAGCAGGAAGTTGCTGGTTTCAATCTTTTCGTGAAAATTGCCACTATTGTTTTGATGCGTAGCCATAGTGAATTCCTTAAGCGTGAGCAACCACAGCGGGCACTTCTACAGTGACTGCTTTGCCGTTAGTTGCTGTTTTATATGTATTCCACAACATGATGATCAAACCGCTCATGTACAGGAAACCACCCAATGCACGTGTGAAGTAGTATGGGAACTTGGCTTTCACACTTTCAACGAAGGTGTACGCCAATGTGCCGTCAGCGTTCATGGCACGCCACATCAAGCCTTCCATCACGCCAGAAATCCACAATGCAGCGATGTACAGCACTACGCCGATGGTTGCCATCCAGAAGTGCACTTCAATCGCTTTCACGCTGTACATTTGTTTTTGACCAAACAAACGTGGAATCAGGAAGTACAGGGAACCGATAGACACGAAACCAACCCAGCCCAGCGCACCAGAGTGCACGTGACCCACGGTCCAGTCAGTGTAGTGAGACAAGGCGTTCACAGTCTTGATCGCCATCATCGGACCTTCAAAGGTACTCATACCGTAGAAAGACAGGGAAACAATCAGGAAGCGCAAGATTGGGTCTGTGCGCAGTTTGTGCCATGCGCCAGACAAGGTCATGATACCGTTGATCATGCCACCCCAGCTTGGTGCAAACAGGATCAGGGACAACACCATACCCAAGGATTGTGTCCAGTCAGGCAAGGCAGTGTAATGCAGGTGGTGAGGACCCGCCCACATGTAAGTGAAGATCAGTGCCCAGAAGTGCACGATAGACAAGCTGTAAGAGTAGACAGGACGCTCAGCTTGTTTAGGCACAAAGTAGTACATCATGCCCAGAAAGCCCGCTGTCAGGAAGAAACCAACCGCGTTGTGACCATACCACCACTGCACCATCGCATCTTGTACGCCAGCGTAAGCAGAGTAAGACTTCATGTAGCCTGCTGGAATCGCAGCACTTTCAACGATGTGCAACAAAGCCACCGCCAGAATAAATGCACCGTAGAACCAGTTAGCCACATAGATATGCTTCACTTTACGGATACCGATGGTACCGAAGAAGTTGACCGCGTAAGCAATCCAAACCACTGCAATCAGGATGTCGATTGGCCATTCCAGTTCGCCGTATTCCTTACCTTGGGTATAACCCAGTGGCAGGGAAATCGCAGCGGACACAATCACCGCTTGCCAGCCCCAGAAAGTAAAACTACTCAATTTGTCGCTGAACAGACGTGTCTGGCAGGTACGTTGCACGACATAGTATGAAGTCGCGAACAGCGCACAGCCACCAAACGCAAAAATCACTGCGTTGGTATGCAGTGGTCTCAAGCGGCCAAAAGAGGTAAACGGCAGGCCCAGGTTCAGCTCTGGCCACACCAGCTGGGACGCAATAATCACGCCCATCAGTGTACCCACAACACCCCAAACCACTGCCATGATTGCGAACTGGCGGACTACACTATCGTTGTAGGTCGCAGCCTTCACGGTTGCATTTTGCATGGATTTCTCCCAATGATTAAAACAAACACCCAACACTAAAAAAACTTCTAGTTGTTCACCCTGATATTCTCAGAGATGTCACAAATTTGATTTGACTCACATCAATACTGCTTAAGAATCCCCGATCCTGCTTGAGAATTCCTAATCCTGCTCGAGAATTCTGGACCCCTCTTCCTCCAAGTCTTCAAATTGCCCGGTTTGAATGGCCCACCATAAGCCACCCAAAATCACAAACACCAGCAGCACTGCCAGTGGGATCAGTAAGTATGCAATTTCCATTGAGCGATGCCTAACCTTTCTGCCAGGCCGACTTATCCCAGTCGGTCAATCGCAATGCATTTAACAGTACCAGCAACGAACTGGCCGCCATCCCCAACCCGGCTAACCAGGCAGGCAACAGCCCCATAATCGCCAAAGGCACCCCGGCCGCGTTATACAACGCCGCCCACAACAAATTCTGTTTTACGATGAGGATGGTTTTTTTGCAGTGTGAAATGAGCGAAACCAGCACGCCGATATCATTGCCCAACACTACCATATCGGCCTGTGCCTGCGTCAAAGGGACGCCGGAACCCATTGCAATAGAAGTATGCGCTGCTGCAATGACAGGGCCGTCATTCAAACCATCACCTACCATCAACACTTTCCGCCCCTGTTGTTGCAGCTGCTTGACATGCTGCAGCTTATCTTCTGCTTTTTGTAACCCTGCTGCTCGCTGGATACCCAGTTGTGATGCAAGGTTTTTAACGGCCGCTATTCTATCACCAGATAACAGTTGAATATCAAGCCCGGATGCAATTAATTGTGAAACAGCCGCCTTGGCGTGTGGCTTCACTTGCTCCGACAACGCCAATGTTGCCAACATTTGGCCATTGCTAGCCAAATAGACTACTCGCAACGCCTCGTGTTCCGGCTTGACCGTGATCCCGCAAAACTCAGCATTGCCCAATTTTAATGGCATGGAATCACCAGACTGTGTGATCAAGGTCGCAGACATGCCACCCCCCACAATTTCTTGCCAGTCCTGCATCTCCAGCTGGTCACTCGCGTCTTGCCGGGTGGCAAATCCATGCAAGGCCTGCGCCACCGGATGCAGGGAATCACGGCTCATGCTGGCAATCACATCCAGCAGCCAATGATGGTCTTGCCCGGCGGCCATTTCGACCGCGCTGACCTCTTGCAAGCTCTCGGTCAAGGTTCCGGTTTTATCAAATACAATGGTGTCAATTTCGCTGAGGGCCTGAATCGCCTGCAGACGGCGGATCAGCACCCCGCCTTTGGCAAACGTGCCCGCACTGGCCAGCATGGCCGCAGGCGTTGCCAGCGACAAGGCACAAGGGCAAGTCACTACCAGCACCGCCACTGCTGACATAATCGCTTTGGCCGGATCGGTGGTCCACCAGAAAACCAGGGCATACAGCGCGGCCAGCAGCACACCCCACAAGAAGGGTTGCGCCACTTTATCAGCCAGCAAGGCGATGCCAGGTTTCTCGGTTGAAGCAGAGGCCATCAGGTTCACCAGCGCATGATACTGTGTACCCTCACCCACCTGCTCCACCTGCATTTCAATCGCCGAAGTCAGGTTACCCGAACCGGCAATCACAGTTGCGCCGGCAGGTTTCAACACTGGGTCCGACTCACCTGTCAGCATGGATTCATCGGCACTGGTATTGCCTACCAGCACCTTGCCGTCGGCGGCAAACACTTCACCAGGGCGCACATATAAGACATCGCCCACATTGATGTTGCTGGCGGCGATTTGCACCCATTCGCCCGTTTCATTCTTTTTGAGCACCGCATGTGGCAAGCGACGCATCATGTTTTCCAGCGCGCCTGCCGTGCGGTTGCGCAGCTTCACATCCAGCCAGCGGCCAACCAGCAAAAAGCTGACAAACATGGTCAGAGAATCGTAATAGACCACATCGCCCCACCAGCCACCCGGTACAAACGTGGCCAGCGTACTCATGATAAAGGCAGCCAGTATGCCCAGTGACACCGGCACATCCATGCCTAACTGGCGTTTTTTGAGACTGTTCCAGGCCTGGGAGAGAAACGGCGTCGCAGAAAACAGCATCACGGGCAGTGTCAGCACCCATGATGCCCACTTCATCAACTGCACCATGTCAGGCGCCATGTCATTACTGCCTGTCCAATAAGTGGGATAGGCATACATCATGACCTGCATCATGCAGAAGACGGCGACCACCAGGCGCCACAGCATCTTGCGCTGCTGCACGGTTCTGTCGCTGATGGCGTTGTATTCGTTAAGCGGAAGCGCTGGGTAGCCAATCTCGTTAAGACCGGCAAACCATTGCGAGGGGGAGGTTTGATGCGCATCCCATACCACACGGACGCGCTTGGAAGCGGCACTGGCATGCACAGCCAGCACACCACGCATTTGTTTCAATGTCTGCTCAATGCGACCACTGCAGGCGGCACAATGCATGCTATCAACCCAGACATGCGAGGTCCACACCTCGTTGGCAGAAGCATCACGCTGACTAAACCGCTCCCACTCGGACTGGACATCCAGCCCCTGCCAGGGATTTGCACTGCTCACTGCTAAAGGGGTTGCCATTGGGTGATGGAGCATCCGTGAAACAATCTATAACTTTATATTATATGATTGAATATAATATAAATCAATGTGTTAGCGAACTTTTCAAGCTGTCATTAAAGCAGCAAACGATCTTCTCTTTGTTGATTTGGCGCAAACATCGCGTCCATGACAGCCCAAGAAAACCGCCTGATGCGCATGCAACCATTATTTCACACGCATCCCCGCTTGCGCACCACTGTCAGGTGAGAGGATATAAGGTCCGCCCCGCTCATCACTGGCGGCCAGCACCATGCCCTCACTCATGCCAAACTTCATTTTGCGTGGCGCCAGATTAGCCACCATCACAGTCAGCCGCCCCACCAGCGTCGCTGGGTCATAAGCGGACTTGATACCGGCAAACACTTGACGCGGCTTCTCTTCGCCAATATCGAGTTGCAGCTTAAGTAACTTCTCTGCACCCTCTACGTGCTCGGCGCTGACAATTTTGGCAATCCGTAAATCCACCTTGCCAAAGTCATCAATCGAGATATACGCACCCTCTTCTGCCGCCTTGGCTTCGGCTTTCGCTTCTACCTTTACTTCAGCTTTGGCAGGTGCTGCCGCTTGCAGGCTTTCTTTATTGGCTTCGACCATGGCCTCGATTTGCTTGGCCTCCAAACGCGTCACCATATGACTATATGCCTGGATTGTTTGCGCAGCCAGACCTTGGTTCACATGTGACCACTGCAAGGCTGGCACGTTCAAGAAAGCCTCCACCGCACTAGCGATATTTGGTAACACCGGCTTCAGATAAATGGTCAACAGACGGAACATTTCCAGCGCATTACTGCAAATGATATGCAGCTCAGCCGCCTTGCTTTCGTCTTTAGCCACCACCCACGGCGCCGCTTCGGCGACATAGCCATTCGCGGCATCGGTCAGCTTCATGATTTCACGCAAAGCACGCGCAAAATCACGCGCGGCATAGGCTTCGGCAATCACAGGCGCGGCGGCGCGCATCTCGTCAATCACAGCGTGCTGCGCTGCAATCACTTGGTGATCGAATTTTTTGGCGATAAAGCCGGCCGTGCGGCTGGCGATATTGATATATTTACCCACCAGATCACTATTCACCCGGGCAACAAAATCTTCCAGGTTGAGATCGACATCTTCCATACTGCCATTCAGTTTAGCGGCATAGTAGTAGCGCAAGTATTCAGGATTTTTGACATGTTCCAAGTAGCTACGCGCCGTGATAAACGTGCCGCGCGACTTGGACATTTTTTCGCCGTTCACAGTCAAAAAACCATGCGCAAACACCTGCGTAGGCGTGCGGTGACCGGAATATTCCAGCGTGGCTGGCCAGAACAAGGCATGAAAATACAGGATATCCTTGCCGATAAAGTGATACAGCTCGGTCGAAGAATCCTTTTTCCAGTACTCATCAAAGTCCAAACCAGCTTTGGCACACAGATTTTTGAAGCTGGCCATGTAGCCAATTGGCGCATCCAGCCAGACATAAAAATACTTGCCTGGCGCATCCGGGATTTCAAAGCCAAAATAAGGCGCATCGCGCGAAATATCCCAATCGGAGAGCTTGTTCTCGCCCGCCTCGCCTACCCACTCGCTCATCTTGTTGGCAGCTTCGGCTTGCAGCGTGCCAGACCGTGTCCAGTCACGCAAAAAGTCAGCACATTCACTGAGCTTGAAGAAATAGTGTTCGGTCTCTTTACGTACTGGCGTCGCACCAGAAACGGCAGAATAGGGATTTAGCAAATCTGTCGGGCTGTAGGTCGCACCGCACACTTCACAGTTATCGCCATACTGGTCTTTGGCGTGGCACTTGGGGCACTCGCCTTTGATAAAGCGATCCGGCAAAAACATACTTTTCACCGGGTCAAAATATTGCTCTATGGTTTTGCTGGCGATTTTGCCGTTGGCCTTGAGCGCCTTGTAAATGCCAGAGGCCAGTTCGCGGTTTTCTTGCGAGTTGGTGGAATAGTAGTTATCAAACTGCACCAAAAATTCGGCAAAATCCTGGCTGTGCTCAGCGTGGACTTTCTCAATCAACGCCTCAGGGGTAATGCCCTCTTTTTCAGCACGCAACATAATCGGCGTGCCATGCGTATCATCCGCGCAAACATAATGCACGGTATGCCCCTGCATCTTGTGAAAACGCACCCAGATATCGGTTTGAATGTATTCAACCAAATGGCCCAGATGGATACTGCCATTGGCATAAGGCAAGGCGGAGGTCACCAGAAGTTTGCGTGTCATGTCAGCCAGATCAAAATAAAACGACTATTTTAGCAAACCATGCGGCATTTCAGCGATGCCAGCGGCAGATAATGTTTGTGAGCAAACGCGCGATCAACCCCTGGCTCATTTAAACCAATATGGTTGATATCAACCATATACTCACAACCAAAGTCACAGCTTGAATTTATAAAAATCATGATAAACAACAAGTTAGCCCATGCTGGCTGCACGGTACAATCCTTGCCTGATGCCAAACAAGTTCACCTTACTGGCAAATTCGCATGTTATGGCATGGCATTAATCTTCATTGGGCATATAGCACGTTGCTACCCGGCATCCGCCGTAAAACGCAATGCCAGCATCATGCCAAGGATATTTTGCATGATGGCTTTCTGCGCTTTGCCCTGACCACCAGCCCCAACCGCGGGCAAGAACCGCATGCCTATCTGCGTACCATCGTACAAAATCTGCTGCTTGAGCATTACCGTAAAGAGCGTTATTTTGCCGAGTATCAGCAACAGGCAGACTTGGAAGAACCCGTCACGATTTCCGTCGAACATCTGGCAGACATCAAACAACGGCTGGAACTCGTCACCCAAATCATTCAGGACCTACCGCCCAAATGCCGCCAGGTGTTTGTCATGTACCGCATTGAAGGCCATGCGCAAAAAGACATTGCAACGCAACTCAACATTAGCCTCAACATGGTCGAACGCCACCTGATCCGCGCCTTGCTAGACCTGCGTGCGGCGCGCGAGCAGTTTCTCAAATAAGCGCATGTCGGCCCATCAAAAAATCGCTGAGACAGCTGCCCGCTGGTTTATCCGCATGCAAGAAGCGGCACCAGACGCGCCGGAACGCAGCCAGTTTGAAGCCTGGCTCATGCAAAGCCCATTGCATCAACAAGAATACCGTAGCATCAGCGAAGCCTGGCAAGGCATAGACTCGGTCACCGAGCTGCAATCTCTGGCGCAGGCCAAACAGGCTGATGCTTTCTTCAAACAGAGCGAGCGCAAAAAATCGCGGCAGAAACTGGCTGGCACGGTGGCCAGCGTGGTCGCGGCGCTGTGCATAGGCTGGGCAGGCTTGCACCAATATCAGGTTTGGCAAAGCACGCCCACGCTACAACTCGCCGCGCAAACCACCACCGCCCAACTCAGCACACAAACGCTGGACGACGGCAGCCGTGTCACACTCAATGCCAACTCGCGTATTGAGATCAAGTACTACCGCAACCAGCGCCACATTGACCTGCTGCAAGGTGAAGCCGTGTTTGAAGTGCAACCAGACCGAGACCGACCCTTTGTAGTAGAAACCCAGCGCCTGAAAGTCACCGTGCTGGGCACACGCTTTGCCGTCAACAAACTCAAACAGCTTGAACGTGTCAGCGTCGATCACGGCAAGGTACAAGTGCTCAACAAGCAAGATCAGCAAGGCCTCATCCTGCAAAATAACCAGGTCGCTGAAATCAACCAGCACGGCCTGCAAGCTCGCCCACAAGTGAGTGCCCAGGACTACTTCCGCTTTATTAGCGGCACCTTGGTATTTAATCAATCCTCGCTCTCAGAAATCGCCGAAACCCTCACCCGCTACCAGCCCCAACCCATCACCAGCGATGAGCGTTCCAGCGAAAAAATCAGCGCCGTGGTCGCCATTAAAGACAGCAACAGCTTTATCGCCACCCTGCCCCGCATAGCCAATGTGCGTGTGCACCGCAGCCCAGAAGGTATTCAACTAGAAACTTACCCCGCAGCCAAATAAGCAAATCGCACATCATTACATTTTTTTGCAATCAACATATCAGGGTTTTGACGCCCCGTGCATTAAGGCAATAACAAGCCAAAAAGTAACGGGGAAGTCAGATGCACACACCAAAAAAATTGATTCTGGGCGCAGCCATCGCCGCCTGCTTTAGCAGCCAGCCGACCTGGCTCAACCCTTTATGGGCGGCAGAGCTTAATACCAAGTTGCCGCAGTCAGAAGAAGACGTTTTGCTCTCGCAAAAAATCACCATCACCTTGCCAGCCCAACCACTGGCCGCTTCGCTAAAAACACTGAGCGCCAAAATAGGTTTAAACATCACTTATAACGATAAGCTTGTGTCAGATAAACAAGCCCCGGCGCTGAGCGGCACCATGCGTAGCAAAGAGGCGTTGCAAAAACTGTTGGCAAATACCGGGCTTGAAGCGAAGTTAAATGACAACACGCTTTATATACAACGCATAACAAAGGTTGAAACAAAAGATATACAGCTAGATAAAGTAGAAGTCCGTGCAAAACGGTTTTATGAAATTGGGCCTTTGGGAGGCACTGGCCTGACCAAAGAAGAAATCCCTGGCAACGTGCAATCGCTCACAGCTCAAGACATTAAAGAGGCGCATGCTTTAAGTCTAACCGATTT
>NZ_JBQUZA010000008.1:0-117005 GCF_056314085.1 Methylophilus sp. DMC14
TTCTTGCCATTTCACATCTCCTAAAAAGTTAGGTCGATGTGTCTACTTTTCTAAGGCAAGTCCAGCGTCCCGCTTGATGGAGGGGTTAGAGCGGTATTACATTCGATAAATGTTCTAGTGGTTATACCAAGCCAACCCGTCACATTTTTTGCGCATGCCTCCATTCCGATAGCGTATTTTTCATAGTCGGATTTAGTAACCCCAACTCGATTTTTCATAGTGTTGGTTCCGATCACGAATGTATTACCAAGGCCTTTGATTTGTTTAAATTTTTCTGTTATCAAACCTTTTGAAACAACCTCAGTAGATATTGGACCTATTTCGTTAAGATAGCCAGTTAGAAAAAGAGAATAAAAAATCATGAGGCCTGCAATTGACGACAAGTTACCATGCCCTCGAAAGCACACCCATATAACCGCAGTAAGAATACAAAAAATAATCGTCGCCAAAATAAAAAAGTGTAAAAAATTTAGTATTTGAAAACCATATGGTACAGGGTAAGCAAAAATCAACGCCAAACCCAAAGTGCTTATAAAGAGAGGGTCGAACAGATTTATGCGGCTACTAAGCAAAGGCTTAAACTTAGGCTCTCTAATTTCAAATGTGTTTTTGAAAATTAGGTTTGCTATAACCATTGCTGGTAGAAATAAAACAGCACAAGTTGTTGCCCAATAAAAATGCCAATATGGAAAAAAAATGAGCCAAACCAATAAAACAAAAGATATTAGTATCAGCGTTGCTTTTATAAGTCTCAAATCTTTGTACCTAAGCTCTAACGTTTGAATTAAGGGGTGCCGTTAGGCGTCCCGCTTGAATGATGGGTTAGGGTTAATTTCTCGAACCATGATTTTTGCCTAATTTATCATAGTCTCTAAGTAGGCACATTAGTGGGTGGGCTTCTTCTATCCGCGAATGATAGTCATACTCTCGCATGGCCTGTAGTCCTAACTCGTAATTTTTCTGGGATTTACCTTTTTTTGCGTCCTCTCTTGCTTTAGGTAAAAAAACACATTGGAGCCATTGTTCGAAAGTCGGGAAGACTTGCCCGGACTCAATTGCTTCTAGCTGTGGTGGAGTATCTGTCCAAAAGCCAATGCGCCTCATTTCAGCCTCAATCCGCTCAAGTTGCTGGAGAGCCAAGAGGTTGGGCGACTTTTTCCTAAATAAACTGAACATAAACCCTAACGTACAGTAGGCATCCTAAATGACGCAAAACTTTCCGGCATTGATGCTTTTTTGATTGAAGGTTTAAGGTTTTTATTTAACATTTTCAAGCTGTTATTAATTTTTAGACCATCCTAAAATACAACCTTAACTGCGTCAACTTCTATCAGCTCTACACAACAAACCATACCTTTTAATGGCATTTTCATCAAAAGCCGAGTCTGCCGAGAACAGTTCCAGGCCTTCTAGTTTGGCTTGAGCAAGAAGCAATCCGTCCAATAGGTCTTTGTTGTGAGCTGGCAAGTTTTTTGTTAGGCGCTACAATCGACCATGTGACCCCACGCCTTGATAATTTCTTGCTGTACGAATGAATAGGGAAAAATTCCCGAATGTTTTTGGTGAATACTCTTTAAAATCCCCCTAGCATGATGAAATCTCTCAGCCTTCAATTCAAACTCAATCTGATTATTACCCTGTTATTGCTTGGGTTGTTGCTGACGTGGGCTGTGTCGGTGGTTAAAAACGCGCGCGAGGATGTGCTGGCGGAGGTGCAGTCGACCAGTAATCTGGTGATGCATTTGCTGGATGCGGAGATTGCCCATTACATGACGGACTTTGGCTGGTTGCAGCATAACCAGCAAGAGGGGATTCAGATCTTCCGGCTGGAGGAGTTGAAGAATATCCGCCATTTGAAGGTGGATTTTTACGATAACAATGGCCGCTTGCGCGAATCTAACCGCAGTACGCGGCTGACGCATAGCGGGGAAGATCCCCCCAAATGGTTTGTGAAGTTGCTGGATATTTCTAGTGTGCTGAATGAGCCCAAGCGCAAAAATATTATTTTAAATGGCCGCTTTATTGGCGAGTTGGTGATTACGCCGGACCCTAGTTTTGAGTTGCGCGAGATTTGGGATGATACGTCTGGCTTGCTTGCGATTGTGAGTTTGTTTGGCTTGAGTGTGCTGCTGTTTGTGTATTGGACGGTGCGGGCGACGTTTAAGCCGGTTAAGCAGATTATTCATGGCTTGAACCAGATTGAGCGCGGTGAATACCAGAGCCGGTTGCCGGGTTTTGAGCAGGTGGAGTTGAGCGAGATTAGTGACAAGTTCAACAGTATGGCGAGCACGCTTGAACAAAGCATCCGCAATAACCACCGCTTGACCCAGCAGATTATTCATTTGCAGGAAGAGGAGCGTAAAAAACTTGCGCGCGATTTGCATGATGAGATTGGCCAGTATCTGACCGCGGTGCATGTGGATGCGAGTGCGCTGGTGGCGGCGAAAAAGCTCAGCTCGGCGCGGGAGAGTGCGCAGGCGATTGCGCAGATTACGCGGCAAATGATGGTGACGATACAGGATATTTTGTCGCGCTTGCGTCCGCGTGTGCTGGATGAATTGGGGTTGAGCCTGGCGCTGGCGGAGTTGATCCATCACTGGCGCGACCGCAATCGCGGCATTATGGTGTTGAATCAGATTTCTAACCATTTGTCGCAGCCGGATGAAGCGCTGTCGGTGACGGTGTACCGCATTTTGCAGGAGTGTTTGACCAATATCAGCAAGCACGCCGCCGCGACACGGGTGACGATTGAGGTGAAGGAGACCGACAACGGCCTTTACCTGATGGTGGAGGATGACGGACGGGGCTTTGATCCGCAGTCGCAAACGCGCGGTTACGGCTTGGCCGGGATGCAAGAGCGGGTAGAGGGCTTGATGGGGCGCATGCATATTCATACGGCGCCTGGTCAGGGGACGCGCATAGAAATCCATTTTCAGATGACAGAAGCATTTCAGGAAGCAGCGGTATGACAGTCAAGGTGGTGTTGGTAGATGATCACACAGTGGTGCGATCAGGGTTAAGGCGTCTGCTTGAAAGCCACAAGTCGATAGAAATTATCGCCGAGGCGGATACGGGCGAACAGGCTTATCAGGTGTATGGTGAGGTCATGCCTGATGTGATGCTCATGGATATCTCCATGCCAGGCATGGGCGGGCTAGAAGCCGCCAAGCGTATTTTGCAGCGCTACCCGCAAGCCAGGATCGTCATTTTCTCTATGCATGAGGCCGTTTCGTTTGCCGCACAGGCGCTTAAAACCGGTGTGAAAGGCTATGTGACTAAAACCGGCGTGGCTGAGGACCTGGTACAAGCCGTGCTGGATGTGTCCAAAGGGCGCACGTTTTTAAGTCAGGATGTGGCGCAGAAAGTCGCGTTACAAACCCTGGTGGGCGACAGTAATCCGCTCCAACAGCTGACGTCACGAGAGTTTGAGGTGTTCCGGCTGCTGGCCGAGGGCAAACGGGCGGATGAGGTGGCAGACATGCTGAAAATCAGCCAGAAAACCGTGGCCAATTACTACACCCTGATCAAGCAGAAGCTCTCTGTGAACAGCCCGGTAGAAATGGTCAGGCTGGCCATGAAACATGGGCTGATTGATGCGAGCTAACAAGCGAGTAAGCTAAGCCTTTTATTTGTTAAGTCACTACTCTCAATCCACACACAGCAGGTCTTTCCAGTTGGTCGTATAACTCGGGCTCTTGCGCATTTGCTTCATTTGCCAGGGCTGTTGCCGGCCTTCGCTTGCCAGCCGCAAGGTAGCTCTGCCCATTTTGCGGTTAATTGCGTCCATGGCCTGCATCAGCCGCGCAGTGTTGTCGGCTTGCGGCCCTGAATGAAACAAATCCTGTTGTATTGCCTGCGCAGGCACCAATTCGCCCAAGGACACGCCGGCTTTGGCATAGTCGTGTCCGGGCTGGTAAATGCGCCTGAGCGCCCAGAGTGCCGCTTTGACCAGTTGCCGGGTATCGTGCGTGGCCACCGGTAGTGGCACGGTGAGTGCATTGCTGTAAAAGCGGCTGTCCTCGCGGAAGGGGCTGGTGCGGATATACACATAGACACTGCCAGCAAACAGCTGTTTTTTGCGTAACTTTTCTGCAGCGCGGGTCGTATACAACGTCAGCGCTTCAGACAGGCCTTCGATTTCTCTGACCGGCTGGCCAAAGCTGCGTGTGCTCAAAATCTGTTGCTGCGGCCCGCGCACTTCTTCGAGTTCCAGGCACACGGTGCCATTCAGTTCACGGATGGTTTTTTCCATCACCACGCTAAAGCGCCTGCGCATGGTTTCGGCATCACTGTATTTGAGGTCATAGGCGGTGTGAATCGCTAGTGGACGTGCATGCAGCGTGGCGGCCAGGCGGCGGCCGATTCCCCAGACTTCATCCACCTGTATTTCGGCGAGACGGGCATCTACCGCGGTTGGCGGCAGGACGTTGAAATTGCATACGCCTTGCATGGCAGGGGTATGCTTGGCGCAGTGATTGGCGAGTTTAGCCAGCGTTTTGCTGGCGCCTATGCCGACACACACAGCTAAACCTGTACCGCGCAAGATGGTTTGCCGCAAGGTTTGTGCATACTCAGTCAAATCGCGCCGCGTAAACCCGGTCAACTCCAGAAAGCATTCGTCGATGGAGTAAATCTCCTGTGCCGGACTGAACTGACGCAAGATGGACATGACGCGGTTGCTCATGTCTGCATACAAGGCATAGTTAGAGGAGAAGGCAATGACGCCAGCGCGTTCTGCCTGCTTGCGAATCTGGAACCAGGGTGCGCCCATGGCGATGCCCAGCGCTTTGGCTTCGGCGCTGCGCGAGACCACGCAGCCATCGTTATTGCTCAATACCACCACGGGCCGTTGGCGCAATGCGGGTTTAAACACGCGCTCACAGCTCACGTAAAAGTTATTCACATCAATCAGTGCAATGGTGCGTGCATGCATGCTTGGGCAGTCTGTCGCGGTCATTGGCATGAGGTGTGTTTCATGAAATTCCCTAATCCTTGTTCATGATCGGCAATAGCAGGATTTTGGCTCACCGGGTCGATAATACTTTCACACGGGCAAGACATGGGGTCGGCCCGGGACAACAACAAGGAGATCAATCATGTGGACTAAACCAGCTGCAACTGAAATGCGTTTCGGTTTTGAAGTAACCATGTACGTCATGAACAAATAATTGTTCTGACTGACGGACAAGAGACCCGGTCGCCTAGTACCGGGTTTTTTGTGCGCGACGCATTGCTCTCTTGCCGGTTTGCAACGCGCTGTTTTTGATGTTGCCTCAATGTTTCACCCATCAGCATGGCAGCCGTCAGCATAGAAGACGGCTGCCTGATACGACATTCAGCTGGATGCGCTGGCATGCGCATGCAGACCAGACACCTAGCCGCGGCTCCCCTTGTTAGCAAGCCTGACCGCGGCTTTGCACGTCGCGTTTGATTAATAGGCGTAGGCTGCGCGCATGGAGAACATGCCCGGTGTCGCCTGCAGGCGCGGTTTGGCGGCGGTTCTTGGTTTGAGGAAGGCATGAATCGCTGCCGCCAAACGGGCGGGTTCATCGTATGGCAGCCCGTGCCCTGCATCCTGAATGACCTTGTATTGCAGATCAGGATTGATGCGGTGCAAGGCGCGCGCCGTTTCCGCAGAGACCACGCCTTCGCTGCCAAGCAGCATTAAGGTGGGCACATAAATATTGCGGATCAGTTCATCAAACTCTGGATTCGGTGGAATCAGCACATCAAACGCTTGCAGGCTGGTTTGCAGTCTGGCTTCTATCAGGTGCTCGATAATGGCCGAGGCGCGAAAACGGTGTTTCGCCTTGTCTGCTTTAAATAACGCTTCCTTGCTGGAAGTCAGCATTTGTTGATGTTGCTCAACCAGCTGGCGGTGATAGACCTCATGCGGCCACTCTGCACTCAGAAAGGTTGGGTCTGCCAAAATCACGCCATTGATCGCCAGGCCGAGTCTGCTGGCGACCATGGCCGCAGTCATGCCTCCCATGGAGTGGCCGAGCAGGTAAGGCGATTTGATGCCCAGCGTGCGGATCAGCTCAATCACATCATTGGCGTGGTCTTGATAGGTGTAGCCATGCAGGGGTGCGCTGGATTGGCCATGGCCGCGCGCATCCGGCATGATGATGTCATAGTGTTGCTCCAGCGCACGGGCGATGGGTGACCAGCATACGCTGTTGCCGGCCAGGCCGTGCAAGGCAATGATGGTCGGTTTGTTGCCGCCAGTGCGCAGGTAGTGAATATTGATACCGTTTGCTCTGCAAACGCCATCTGTCCAGTGAGAAGCAGGGGTATTTTGACGTGCCATGATTAAAACTTTCTAAAAGAACCAGTCACCACGCCCCAGATTTCAAACTGCATGTGTTGCGAGATCAGGATAGGGGCGTATCTTCCTGATGAATTAGCGGGTAATAACTTGGGCATACCATCTTTTTGTTTGGCCAGGGTTTTGACCGTAAATTCGCCATCAATCATTGCCAGCACAATATCGCCCACAGCGGGCACCTTGTCTTTTTCAATCACGGCTTTATCGCCAGGCATGAGGCCCACCTCAATCATGGATTCGCCTTGTATCGTGACAAAGAAGGTTTTGTCGGCCTTGTTGATCAGATAGGCATTCGGGTCCATGCGTGCATCGACATGGTCGTCAGCAGGCGACGGTAATCCGGCGGGCACTTTGGACTCAAACAGCGGCAAACTGACCTGGTCAAGCTCAGCTGATAACTGTGTAAATTCTTCAATGCGATCAAGATGGTCTTTCAGCTGCGCCAACCGCTGTTTTTTCGCGTAGGCCTCCAGAAAGTCGCTGATGACCGGTTTTTGGCTGTTAGGCACGCGCATGACCGAGGTTTCTTCCCGGTAGGTGCCTGTGCCTGACTTGCGCCCGGCGCCCGCTCTTTTGCCGCCGTGTGTATTGTCTTCATCGTTCATGGGAATTATTGTAACAGCAATCAAGCGTTGTTGTAACAATAATCAAGATTTTTTTAAGCGTGATGAAAAAACGAGTGCACCCTGGCTAGGGGGGCACAGCAAACAGCTGTCGGTGGGCACTGTGTGCCCGGATGTGTGCCTGATCAGGAATGGGTTTTTTGACGGATCTGCAAGTACTTATCTGAAGCGCCTGAATGAGCCAATGACGACGCCCCAGATTTCAAACTGCATGTCGTCTTCGATCAGAATCGGGCGGTACTTGCCTGAGGCATTGGCAGGTAACAGTTGTGGTTTGCCATTTTTTTGTCTGGACAGGGTTTTGATGGTGAATTCGCCATCAATCATGGCCAGCACAATATCGCCCATCACCGCCTGTTTGTTTTTATCCACCACGGCTTTATCGCCAGGCATGAGGCCCACCTCAATCATGGATTCGCCTTGTATGGTGACAAAAAACGTTGTATCTGCCTGATCGATCAGGTATTCGTTGGGGTCCAGCCGTTGTTCGATATGATCATCCGCAGGCGAGGGGAAGCCTGCCGCCACTTTGGACTGAAATAAAGGTAAGGCAATGCCTGACGTATCGCACGCCGGTTGCGCAAAAGAGTGCGGGCTATCCAGGCTGTCCGGTGATGGTTGCCGCTGTTTGCGGGCATCGCTGGCCAGCAGTTGGCGAATGGCGGCTTTTTGGCTGGCAGGCACCCGCATGACTGTCGTCGCTTCCTGGTATAAGCCAGCGCCCGGTTTGCGACCGGCACCGGGGCGCTTGCCTCCTGCTTTTTGATCAACCATCTCGTTCATTTGATTATTGTAACAAAAATTAGTGCGTGGGCAGTTAAACAAAACAAGTGGGATGCAAAAGAAAAAATAATCTCAGAAGGTATACTGTGCGGCCTGATCATTCAAAAAACTGCTATGGACTGGTTAACCGTTTTTTTTGAACAATATGCTGTGTTTTGCCTGATGGGCGTGATTGTCGGTGTCTTGTCTGGCTTGCTCGGGATTGGTGGCGGCATTGTGCTGGTACCCATGCTGCATGCCATTTTGGTCGCCAAAGGCTTTGCAGCCGACACGGCGTTTCATATGGCGCTGGCGACCTCGATGGCTTGCATCGTGTTTACCTCGCTGTCCAGCATTTTGGCGCATCATAAAAACCAGAATATTGTCTGGCCCTATGTGTGGGCCATGGTGCCGATGGCGTTTGTGGGGTCGTTGCTGGCGACACTGGTGGCGATTCATCTGGATGCCAGGTATTTGACGCTGTTTTTTGCCACCTTTACTTTTTTTGCGGCGGTGCAATTATTTCTGGATCGCAAACCGACCCAGCATAAAGTGCCAGACAAGGTTGAGATTGGCCTGGTTTCATTGCTGATAGGCGGTGTGTCTGCGCTGGTGTCGATTGGCGGCGGAACCTTGACGGTGCCTTATTTAGCCATGCGCAATGTGTCGGTGAAGCAGGCGATTGGGACCTCGGCGGTATTGGGCTTTCCGATTGCTCTGGCCAGTACGGTCAGTTATTTGCAAGATGCCTGGCGGCAAACCGCACATGCGCCAGAAACGTTTGGCCTGCTGTATTTACCCGCGGTGATACTGCTGACGCCTTTTAGCATGCTCTTTGCACCAATGGGTGTCGCCCTAACGAGACGACTTCCGGTCAAGGTCTTGAAGCGCATTTTCGCCGTTTTTTTGATCGGTGTGAGTCTGAATCTGGTATGGTCACAACTGTCCTGAAACATCTTTTGCCTCGCGACATCCACCAGTCAGCTTGCAGTCGTCCATGGTTATCCGTTGTCGCTATAATGTTGGTCAGCAGGCTAGCCAGCGCTCAACATTCAATCATCATTATCAGGGAGAATACATGCAGGTCGATGAACTGGAGTATGTTAGTTTTTGGGCGCGTGTCGGGGCTTCGCTCATTGATACGATCTTGTTGGGTGTGATTATCTGGCCAATCCTGACCGCCTTATATGGCGAGTCCTACTGGTCCAGTCAAAAGATGCTGCAAGGCCCGATGGATTTCATCATGTCGTGGTTGTTTCCTGCCGTGGCGGTGATCATTTTCTGGCTGACAAAGCAGGCGACACCGGGAAAAATGGCTATTTCAGCAAAAGTAGTCGATGCAAGAACTGGACAGAGTTTAACCACAGGGCAATCTATCGGCCGTTATCTGTCCTATTTTCTTGCTGGTCTTCCGCTGGGCCTGGGGATTCTGTGGGTGGCTTTCGACCGTCGAAAGCAAGGATGGCATGACAAACTTGCGGGAACCGTTGTGGTGCGTCAGAAAAACAGGCATCCGGAACCGGTCACCTTTGAGCGCTAGCATATTGTTTTTCGGGTGAAAGACCGTGGATATCTGCGAACTTACCCGTCATAAAAAAACCGCCGGAGTCCGGCGGTTTTTTGTTCAGCTCACTTGTGATTAAGACAAGCGCTGATTATTTGTTCATGACGTACATTGTTACTTCAAAGCCAAAACGCATTTCAGTTGCAGCTGGTTTAGTCCACATAATCGTCTCCTTAAGTGTTTGTTTAAATGCATCATGATTGATGTATTTGTATGACTCTCACTATACGCGGGTGTTTCAATCCAGACCTGAAGCGAATCCGTAAAAACGGCTCATGATTTTACGTAGTTTTTATAATCAGGTCGCTCACTCGGCGTAGAATAAGGCTGTCTGGTCTATGCAGGATTCGAGGTCTATATGATGCAGCGATTGCCACGCTGGGTAGAGTGGGGCGGGTTTTTAATGGCATTGAACGCCGGCTTTATTAATGCGGTGGGGGTATTAGGCTTCAGACATCAGGCGGTGTCGCATCTCACCGGGATTTCGACTTTTTTCTCTATTGAAATCATGCAGGGCGACGGGTTGCAGGCCTTGCACTTGCTTTGCGTGATGCTGTTTTTTTTGCTGGGCGCCATGCTCAGTGGTGTCATCATCGGGCATGAGGCACTCAAGCTCGGGCACCAGTATCATTGGGCGTTATGGCTGGAGGCCGGCTTGTTGGCCGCTGCTATCCTGCTATTGAATACGGGCTGGCACAGCGGACAGTGGCTGGCCTCGGCTGCTTGCGGCTTGCAAAATGCCATGACCAGCACCTATAGTGGCGCCGTGGTGCGCACCACGCATGTCTCGGGCCTGTTTACCGATATCGGCATTGCACTGGGCTTGCGCTTGCGCGGCAAGGCCGTGGATAAGCGCCGGCTCACACTGTATTTGTTGCTGATAGGCGGGTTTGTTTGTGGCGGGGTATTGGGCGCCTGCAGCTTTATGCGCTGGCATTTTAATGCCTTGTGGTTGCCGGTGGGCCATGTGGCCGCGTTGTCGCTGCTGTATTTTAGTCTGCGTCATCGCGCAGCCTGAATCATGCGGAGAAGGAGAAATCCCGCCGCACACAAAACTGCCATCAATTTGTAATACAATCAAGCTTAGATTTTTTTACATTTCACGAAGCCCATATCATGTCGATTCAAACTGTCGCTACACAAGCTTTTTCTGATCAAAAACCCGGGACCTCTGGCTTGCGCAAAAAAGTGCGCGTGTTTCAACAGCCACACTACCTGCAAAACTTTGTGCAAAGTATTTTTGATACGCTGGAGATTCCTGCCAATGCGACCTTGACGCTGGGCGGGGATGGCCGCTACTTTAATAAAGAAGCGATCCAGATCATTATCAAAATGGCGGCTGCCAACGGCTTTGGTAAAGTGCTGGTCGGCCAGCACGGTATTCTGTCTACACCGGCGGCTTCTCATCTGATCCGCAAATACCAGACTTTTGGCGGCATTATTCTTTCTGCCAGTCATAATCCAGGCGGACCGGATGACGATTTTGGCATCAAATACAACACCAGCAACGGCGGCCCGGCACCGGAAAAAATCACCGATGCCATTTTTGCCAATAGCAAACAAATCAGCCAATACAAACTGGCCGACTTGCCAGAGGTGGATCTCTCCAGTATCGGTGTCACCACCCTGGATGGCTTCGTGGTTGAAGTGATAGATGCGGTGAGTGACTATGCTGAACTGATGGAAAGCATGTTTGATTTTGCTGCCATCAAGCGCTGGCTGGCCGCGGGGCATCGGCTGACGTTTGATGCCATGCATGCCGTGACCGGGCCATATGCCAAGGAGATTTTGGGCAATCGCCTGGGCGCATCTGCAGACAGCCTCATGAATTGCGAAGTCTCCGAAAACTTTGGGGGCGGCCATCCGGACCCTAACCTGACCTATGCCGAAGACCTGGTCAAAGTGGCGTATGGCGCACAGGCCCCGGATTTTGCAGCGGCTTCTGATGGCGACGGGGATCGCAACATGATTCTGGGCAATCACTTTTTTGTCACGCCGTCTGACAGTCTGGCCCTGATTGCCGCCAATGCCAAGTTGATCCCTGCTTATGCCAAAGGCTTGTCTGGCGTCGCCCGTTCGATGCCAACCAGTGGTGCCGTAGACCGCGTGGCCGCCAAATTGGGCATCGCTTGTTACGAAACGCCCACCGGCTGGAAGTTTTTTGGCAACCTGATGGATGCTGGCCGTGTCACCTTGTGTGGTGAAGAAAGCTTTGGTACCGGCAGTGACCATGTCCGCGAAAAAGATGGCTTGTGGGCGGTGTTGTGCTGGTTGAATCTGCTGGCCGCCACTGGTGAGAGCGTTGAGTCACTGGTGCGCAAACATTGGCAAACCTATGGCCGCAATGTGTATTCTCGCCATGACTACGAAGGCGTGCCCACCGAGCA
The DNA here is from genome assembly GCF_056314085.1 of Methylophilus sp. DMC14. Lineage (NCBI taxonomy): Bacteria > Pseudomonadati > Pseudomonadota > Betaproteobacteria > Nitrosomonadales > Methylophilaceae > Methylophilus > Methylophilus sp. DMC14. Next base: position 11,665 of record NZ_JBQUZA010000008.1, read on the forward strand.
GGCCAATGCTGTGATGGCACATATCAAGGCCCAGTTTGCCAGCTTGCCTGGTCAGGTGTTTGGCAGCTACACCGTGAACACGGTGGATGACTTCAGTTATACCGACCCCGTCGATGGCTCTGTCAGCACTGGCCAGGGCTTGCGCATTCTGTTTGCCTGCGGCTCACGGGTGGTGATCCGTTTATCCGGCACCGGCACTGAAGGTGCCACCATCCGCGTTTATCTGGAGGCCTTTACGCAAGACCTGGCTCAGCAACAGCTCGATGCCCAGGAGGCATTGGCAGAACTGATTACGGTCTCGCATCAGATTTCGCAGTTGCCACAGCTGACTGGTAGACAGCAACCTACGGTGATTACTTAAGCAAAGGCTGCACAGGGAACCGTGGCGTGAACATGATCAAAAAAAGCATTCTTTGTCCGCTGATAGTATCTGCAGGCCTGCTGGCTTGCGGGGTGAATCCGGTCACCAAAGAGCGGGAGTTCCAGTTTGTCTCGCAAGACAAGGAAATCCAGATTGGCCAGCAAAACTATAGCCCGGCGCGTCAATCGCAAGGCGGCGACTATACGCTGGATCCTGAGCTGACACGCTATGTGCAGCAAGTCGGCCAGCGGTTAGCCGCGGTGTCTGACCGCCCGGATTTGCCCTATGAGTTTGTGGTACTCAATGACTCAGTGCCCAATGCCTGGGCCATGCCGGGTGGCAAAATTGCGTTTAACCGGGGCCTGTTATACGAATTGCACAGCGAAGCTGAACTGGCGGCTGTGTTGGGCCATGAAATTGTGCACGCGGCGGCCAGGCATGGTGCCAAAGGCATGGAGCGTGGCATCTTTATGCAAGGGGCCATGCTGGCGGTGGGCCTGGCCACGCGTGACTCCAATTATGCCAATCTGGTGGTCGGTGGCGCGCAATTGGGCGGGCAACTGATCACGAGCAAATATGGCCGTGAGGCTGAGTCCGAGGCAGATCACTATGGCATGAAGTATATGAAGCTTGCCGGTTATGACCCTGCTGCGGCGGTGACGCTGCAAGAGACCTTTGTCCGGCTCAGTCAGGGCAAACGGCAGGATTTTCTGTCCGGCTTGTTTGCCAGCCACCCGCCTTCGCAAGAGCGTGTCGATCTCAACGAAAAAACCTTGGCTGAGCTGGGCACTGGCGGTGAGATGGGGAAAGAGATTTATGCACAAAAAGTCGCCAAACTAATGGCGACGCGCGAGGCTTATAAAGCCTACGATGAAGGCAAAGAGGCCTTGCAAAAAGGCGATACCGAAAAAGCAAAAACTTTGGCGAAAAAAGCCATCAGCATTGAGCCGCGCGAAGCGCGTTTCGAGGAGCTGCTGGGGGATATTGCCCTCACCAAGAAAAATACTACCGAAGCGCTGGCGTTTTACGACAAAGCCATCCAGATGCAACCGGACTACTTCAAGCCCTATGTGCAAAGTGGCATTGCCCTGTTTAATGCCGGTAAAAAAGAACAGGCGGAATCCTTTTTGAAAAAAGCCAACGCCTTGTTACCAACGGCGCCAGGCTATGCCTTGCTTGGGCAGATTGCTGAAGGGCGTGGCGAAACCGCCCTGGCGTTGCAGCATTATCAACTGGCGGCAAGTTCAGATTCCGAAATCGGCAAAGAGGCTGCGGCAAGAGCCATGCGACTCGATTTGCCACGCAACCCTGGCCGCTATTTGCCTGCTGGTCCGCTGGCTGATGATACCGGCATGGTTTACGCTGCCGTGCAAAATAACAGCAATGTGCCAGTGGGGCGCGTGCAAGTACGCATGCTGCAATACGACAGCCGTGGCCGCATGGTCAACCAGACGCGTTCGATGTTAATTACGGGCGGCATTGCCCCCGGTCGGCGCGGTTCAGTGGCCACCGGTGTCCGCATCATCGACCAGGCCGATTTGCAGTTTTTCCGGGTCGTGGTTGAAGGCGCCGAACTCGCCAATTAATCACGCTATTATTCAATCATTTGGTTTCATCCTATGGCCACTACCGATTCCTGTGTCTCCGTCTCTCCCTACTTTGAAATCCAGCCTGGCCAGGCTTCTGCCTTTCGGGCGATTTGCGAAAAATATGTGAGCTGGTCATCCCGTGAGCCTGGTTGCCTGTATTACGGCTTTAGCTTTCACGGTGACTTGGCCCATTGCCGCGAAGGGTTCACCAATGCAGAAGCGCTGTTGGCGCACATCGAAAACCTGCGGCCGATTTTGCACGAGATGGGGGAAGTGTCTAAGTTGGTGCGGATTGAAGTGCATGGGACAGAAGCCGAATTGGCCAAGCTGAGGGAGCCGTTGGCAGGGATGCATCCGCAGTGGTTTGTGCTCGAATTCGGCTACAGAAAATAGCTTGAAATTTAATAGCAGCCTTATTCTGCGTTCTGAATGGTCATGGTGCCTTGGTATAAGCGCACATCCATTCTGCCTAAAAAGCTCATGCCGAGCAGGGCATCGCCTTCCAGTCCAGGCGAAATCGTCGCGGCGACATCATGGGCGACGACGCCACCCAGTTGCACGGTTTTAAGCCTGACCAAATAAGCGACCGCCGTGCCGTTAGCGGTGTGGGTGCTAATCGCGTCATGGCTGACCAGACCCAAACGGTCTGCCACATTTTGTGAGATGGCGACGCCGGTGGCTCCGGTATCCACCAGAACGCGTACCCGTTCGCCATTAATGAGGGCTTCGGCACTGTAATGGCCGTCGGTGCCGCGCTTGAGCGTCACCACTTTTTGCTGGCCGAGTTGTTCCAGGGTGTTGGGGTGTTGTACGCGGTCTACCAGAAACCAGATCAGTGCAGCTAGCCCCAGCCAGAGCAGGGTGTAAAGCAGGCTGCGCCCGCGGAGATGGTTTTTTTGAGTGGCATGTCGCATGCTCATTCAATGGAGGCTCAAAAAGGGATTTTCAAGTCTGGGTGAGCGCTGAGTAGCAGTTGTTTGAATGTCTGTTGAATGCGGGTTAAGGCCGCATTGTCATCGGCCTCAAAGCGCAAGGTCAACACGGGTGTGGTGTTTGAGGCGCGAATCAAACCAAAGCCATCGGCATACTCAACGCGCAAGCCATCGATGGTGATCACTTCTACTGCGCCCGGAAATTGCGCGGCTTGTTGCAGTTGCGCAATAAAGGCATGTGGCTCGCCTTCTTGCATGGCGATTTGCAGTTCTGGCGTGTTGAGGCTGTCTGGCAGGGCTTCTAGCACGGCGTTGGCATCGGGGCTGCGGCTCACCAGTTCGAGCAGGCGTGCCGCGCTATACAGGCCATCATCAAAGCCAAACCAGCGCGGGGTACCCGCGACACAGTCATTAAAAAACAAATGACCCGAGAGCTCACCACCGATGGCGGCACCCGTTTCCTTGATTTTGGCTTTCATCAGCGAGTGGCCGGTTTTCCAGATCACCGGTTTACCCCCATGTTGGCGTATCCAGGGCGCGAGATGGCGGCTGGATTTGACATCAAACACCACTTGGCTGCCTGGTTGCTGGCTGAGTATATCCTCTACAAACAACATGAGCTGGCGGTCGCTACGGATGATTTGCCCGGATCGGGTGACCACGCCCAGACGGTCGCCATCGCCATCAAACGCGATCCCGATTTCGGCGGTGCCGCCTTGCAAGGCGTGGATGACGTCCTGCAAGTTTTTGGCTTCCACCGGGTCTGGGTGGTGGTTGGGGAAGTGACCATCGACCTCACAAAACAGTGGCTCGACCTCGCAGCCTAATGCCTGGAAGATGGCGGGCGCGTAGGCGCCGGCGACACCGTTGCCGCAGTCGATGACCACTCGCATGGGGCGTGCGAGCTGGATATCCGACACAATGGCTGCCTGATAGGCGGGATAAATATCGTAGCTGGTTTGATTGCCAGCTTGGTCGGGCTGGTAAAACTGCTGCTGCATGATGCTGTGCTTGAGGGCCTGGATGGCTTCGCTACTGAGCGTCTCGCCCGCAATCACCATTTTAAGCCCATTGTATTGCGGTGGGTTATGGCTGCCGGTGATCATGACGCCACTGCGCGTTTGGGCAAGGTAATGCGTTGCAAAATACAGCATGGGCGTAGTGACCATGCCCAGATTCAGCACATTGACACCCGTTTGCATCAGCCCTGCACTCAAGGCGGTGGCCAGTGCCGGGCTGGATAAACGGCCATCATAGCCCACGCAGACACTATGCTCGCCGTGCACCTGAGCCAGCGAGCCAAGTGCCAGGCCAATCTGCTGCACAATCTCTTCTGTTAATGTGTCGCCGACAATGCCACGGATGTCGTAGGCTTTGAAAATCGACGCTGGCAGCAATGGAATCATTTATTCGGCTTCTTCTATCCAGGCCAGTTGAATCGCCTCCAGGATTTTTTCGCCGCAGCGGGAGGGCTCATCATCAAAGTCCTCCAAATCCATCACCCATTGCATGAGGTCGGTAAAGCGGATGGTTTTGGGGTCAATCTCGGGGAATTGATCATACAGCTCTTCAGCAATGCGCTGGCTGTCAGTCCATTTCATGGTGGTGGGCTCCTGTCGATGTGAGTGAGATGGGCTCATTATAACTGACAGTAGGTGCCGGATTTGCCAGAATCCACCTACAGCGCTGTCAGACGTGGGGCACTGGTCAGCCTGAGCTGCACGCGGCATCATAACGGGTTATGAGTGATATTGATAAAACACCCCGCGCTCCCCTGTTTGCACGCTGGCTGGGGGGCATGCTACTTGTGCTTGTCTTTGTAGTCATGGTCTGCGAAATGCTGGGCTGGCCTTTTTTGCGCCAACCCCTGCAAACCGCGTTGCAAAATCAGTTACAACGGGCCGTGATCATAGACCGTCCTTTCCATTTGCAATTGCTGGGTGGCATCCGGTTGCAAGTAGGCGGATTGAGAATTGCCGCGCCCGCAGGCTTTGACGCGCCTTATTTTGTTGAAGCGCATGGCTTGTCGCTGGCGTTGCGCTACCGTGACCTGTGGTCACTCAAAGCACGCGATCCTTATCGCATTGCATCGATTCGCGCGGACCGTTTAAATGCTTACATGATCCGCCATGCCAACCAAGAGGCCAGTTGGGATTTTGAGCTGGATGACGGCAGTCCGCCCCGTCCGTTTCCCATCATTGAGCAACTGGCCGTTAATGAGGGGCAAGCCAAGATTGCCGATGCCGTTACGGATGCGCAACTGAACGTCAAGTTTTATACCGAAGAGGGCGCCCATCTTAAAACGCCGGAATCGCAAATCAAAATGGATGGCCAGTTCCGTCGTTTGCCCTTGCAGGCCGCATTGGTGACGCAAGGCTTTTTACCGATCGCCACTCAGGGGCAGGACTCACCGCCGGTTAACTCGCAAGGATGGTTAACGTATGGTGCCGTGCATGCCACGTTCCGCGGTGCCGTATATGATGTCTTGGGTGTCCAGCGTGTCAAGGGGCAGGTAGAGTTAAAAGGCTCATCGCTGGCCGATGTCGGGGACTTGCTGAGCCTGACATTCCCTAGGACGCCGCATTTCAAAATCAAGGCGACCGTTGAAAAAAACGCGATGCAGTGGGCTGTGAATGTCGCGTCTGCACACATTGGCAACAGTCAGCTGGCGGGACAGTTTGTATATGATCTTGCACCAGAAACGCCGATGTTGACTGGCAAACTGCAAGGCTCGTTATTGATGTTGGCGGATTTGGCGCCCGCCTTTGGCGCTGCAGCGACTCCAACGACTAGCAACCCGCATCCAGGCAAATTGTTTCCAAATACCTCGCTGGATTTTACGACCTATGGCCGTATGAATGCGGATATCGATGTGCATATTGATGCGGTCGATTTAGGATCGGCCTTCAGGCAGCGCATTGCACCGCTTAAATTGCGCTTGCGCTTGCAAAAACACAAGTTAAGTCTGGCAGAGCTGGAGGCCAGTACGGCTCAAGGCTCGCTCTCAGGCGAGCTATCGATTGATGCACATGATGTGCAGAACGCCGACTTGTCGCCACCCGCCGCCCCGGATTGGGAGATTGCGCTGGCGGTGCATGATATCCGTTTGGAACAATGGCTAAAAGTTTCGCCGCAGACGGATAAAAAATCGACCAGTGACACAGCCAAGGAAACCAGCCAACAGCCGGCGCCAGCTTATGTGAGCGGTAAATTGAATGGGCGTGCCAAGCTGCAGGGGCATGGCCGCTCAACCGCCGAATTATTGCGCTCGCTGGATGGTCAGCTCGCCCTGATGGTGCGTCAGGGGGAAATGTCTCACTTGTTGATTGAGGCGGCTGGATTAGATATTGCCCAAGCGGTTGGTGTCATGATCAAGGGCGATCAGCCCTTGCCCATGCATTGCGCCGCGATGGGCTGGCGGGCCAAAGAGGGTGTTTTGACACCAGAGGCAGCCGTGATTGATACGCCTGTGACGACCGTCACGGTCAATGGTGCCGTCGACTTGGGTCAGGAGCAGCTCAACCTTAAACTCCAGGCCAGTCCTAAAAACTTTTCGCCGTTAACCGTGCGCTCACCTATTCTGGTGACAGGGCCTTTTGTGGACCCCCAGGTTTCGATCAGCCCGGGGCCGATTGCCGCACGGGTCGCTGGCGGCATATTACTGGCATTGATCAATCCGTTTGCCGCCATCCTGCCATTTCTCGATCCGGGCGATCAAAGTGCAACTACGGATGTAGGCTGCCAGCAAACCTTGCAGCAATTAAAAATGCGTCAACATTGAGTCAAGACAAGACAGCATCCCCTGAAAAAAAAGAACCCAACCGAAGTTGGGTTTAGGGAGCGATTTTGGAGATATACGCTTACGGATCTTATTAAGCATAAGCTGTGCCAGATTTAAAAAGATAATTTAAATCAATTGCTTAAGTATTTAATTCTGTTTTTTGGTGCATGTTGTTTCAATCAGGTTGGTCATGTTTGCACTGTATTGGTGCGCTTTGTGTCTGGATTACACCACGCCTCAAAGTGATAGGCGCTCAATGAGCGCATCGCTAAAGATGGATGCTGCGGTCGCCTCATGCTAAAATCGCGCTTTATTTTTGTGATACGGAAACTTGATCGTCATGTTTAGCTTTTCAAGAAACTTAAGCGTTGCAGACCCGGCCTTGGCCCAAATGATTTCTTCCGAAGTGGAGCGTCAGCATCAGCATATCGAGTTGATTGCTTCAGAAAACTACACCAGTCCAGCGGTGATGGAAGCCCAAGGCTCGCAATTGACGAACAAGTATGCTGAAGGGTATCCAGGCAAACGCTTTTACGGTGGCTGTGAGTTTGTTGACCAGGTTGAACAGCTGGCGATTGACCGACTGAAAGCCTTGTATGGCGCTGAGTATGCCAACGTGCAGCCACATTCTGGCTCACAGGCGAATCAGGCCGTGTATTTCTCCATCCTGAAACCAGGCGATACCGTCATGGGCATGAATCTGGGTCACGGCGGTCACCTAACACACGGTTCCCCGGCTAACCTGTCCGGCAAGTTGTTTAATATCGTGCCTTACGGTTTGAACGATAAAGAAGAGATCGACTACGATGAGATGGAGCGTATCGCGGTGGAGTGCAAACCAAAGTTGTTGATTGGGGGTGCTTCTGCGTATGCCTTGCGTTTTGACTGGGCGCGTATGGCTGAAATCGCCAAAAAAGTCGGTGCTTATTTCATGGTCGATATGGCGCACTATTCTGGCTTGATTGCAGCGGGTGTCTATCCTAACCCGGTGCCCCATGCTGACTTTGTGACTTCAACCACGCACAAGACCTTACGTGGTCCACGTGGCGGTATCATCATGGCCAAGGCCGAGTTTGAAAAATCACTGAATTCCAATGTGTTCCCAAGCTTGCAAGGCGGCCCGTTGATGCACGTTATCGCCGGTAAGGCGACAGCTTTCCTCGAAGCGGCACAGCCAGATTTCAAAGCATATCAGGAACAGGTATTGAAGAACGCCAGCATCATGGCCAGCACGTTGGCTGCGCGCGGTTTGCGTATTATCTCTGGCCGTACCGAGTCTCATGTGTTCCTGGTAGACCTGCGTCCTAAAGGCTTGACCGGTAAGGCGGCAGACGCTTATCTGGGCCAAGCGCACATTACGGTCAACAAAAATGCGATTCCTAACGACCCCGAGAGCCCGTTTGTGACTTCCGGTATTCGTATCGGTTCGCCTGCGATCACAACGCGTGGCTTTAAAGAAGCCGAAGCCGAACAAGTGGCTAACCTGATTGCCGATGTGCTGGATCATCCGGAAAGCGCTGAAGTGATTGCGGCCACCAAGGCGAAAGTGCACGCCTTGACCGATCAATTCCCGGTGTACGGTAAATAATTTTTCCGGCTATCCACAGCCATGAAATGTCCGTTTTGCGGTGCTGATGATACGCAAGTGGTGGATTCCCGCCTCAATGAGGAAGGGAACTCCATCCGCAGGCGCCGTCGCTGTCAGGTGTGTGACAAGCGCTTTACCACCTATGAAACCGCAGAATTGCATTTGCCACAGGTGGTGAAGCAAAACGGGACGCGCGAAGAGTTCAAGCGCGAAAAATTGCGCCTCTCATTTACACGCGCCCTGCACAAACGTCCAGTGCCTACTGAATATGTCGATAAAGCACTGGACCGCATTGTTCAAAAAGTGCTCGGTTTGGGCGCGCGCGAAGTGCCTGCGCGGTTGCTGGGTGAAACAGTCATGCAAGAGTTAAAACAAATGGATCAGGTGGCGTATATCCGCTTTGCTTCGGTGTATCGAAGCTTTTCAGATGTGGATGACTTTCATAACGCCATCCGCGATCTGGATAACTGACAACAACCATTGCTGGACGCACCCTCTGTGCGCTGGTGTATGTGTTCCGTGTGCCTTGCTTTACCCTTGTGCACGGTCTATCAATGTTGCATGTGAAGGCGGGGGCGTATGAAACTGATCAAGCTGTCTGCAGTGGTATTAGCGGTATTCACCGTGATTCTCACCATCGTGTTTTTTACCTGGTGGGCATTTAAAGATGAGGCGGTGTTTGGTCGAGACAAGTTTGACCAGACCCGCTGGATGGAATTGGCCAACACTGTGCAAAAGGAGTGTAGACGCGGTGACATGGCATACGATCTCAAAAATCACATCCTGATTCGAGGCGCCAAAAAAGAGGCAGTCATGGCCTTGCTTGGGCGGCCTAGCCTTGAGGACGCCAATGCACTTGAGTATGATCTGGGTAAGTGCATGCATGTTTATCATGCCTTACGCATATACTTTGACCAGGATGGACGTCTCACCCATAGTCAAATCTCCTCTCATTAGCTTTCTTTAATACGCGCTTTATTCAGGCCGTGGTCTTATTATTCACTGGCCGTTCAAAGGTGTCCGCCATACAAAACCACCGCAAGGCGGGCTTTTTTTGTATGATGCTAGTCTATGTTACACAGTGCTCAAGATATTCAATGGATGACCCATGCCTTGCGCCTGGCGGCGCATGGACTGTATTCGACCACGCCTAATCCGCGTGTCGGGTGTGTCATCGTCAAACAAGGTCAAGTGGTTGGAGAGGGCGCTCACCTCAAGGCGGGGGAACCCCATGCTGAAGTGCACGCCTTGCGCGCCGCTGGCGAGCAAGCGCGGGGGGCTACTGCATACGTGACTCTGGAGCCCTGCAGTCATTTTGGCCGGACGCCCCCCTGCGCCGATGCACTGGTGAATGCCGGTGTGAGCCGGGTCGTGGTTGCCATGCAGGATCCGAATCCTTTGGTCGCAGGCAACGGCATTGCGCGTTTGCAGGCACAGGGCATCGCTGTCACGGTTGGGGTTTGCGAAGCACAGGCCAAGGCGCTGAATCCCGGGTTTATTCTGCGCATGACGCAACAACGCCCTTATGTCCGCCTCAAGGTCGCTGCCAGTCTGGATGGCCGTACGGCGTTGGCGAATGGGGTCAGTCAATGGATTACGTCGCCTGAGGCGCGGAAAGATGTCCATCACTGGCGTGCGCAAAGTTGTGCAGTGATCACGGGTATCTCTACCATTCTGCAGGATAATGCCTCGCTCACCGTGCGTGAGGTGAAGACGCCACGCCAACCCTTACGCGTCATTCTCGATAGCCAGTTACGCATCCCGATAGACGCCAAGGTGTTGCAGGATGGCCATGCGCTGGTGGCATATGCGCAAGGGGAGGCCGCCAAGCTGGAGATGTTGCAAGTGATGGGAGTACGTACCCTGCATGCACCGAATGCGCAGGGGCAGGTGGATATTGGTGCGGTCATGCAGGCACTAACGGCCTGGCCTTGTAATGAGGTATTGGTCGAGGCCGGGGCAACGCTGAATGGGGCCTTTTTGCAAAGCGGGTTTGTGGATGAGTTATTGCTGTATTACGCACCCAAGCTGATGGGAGACGCGGCACGCGGCATGTTTGCCCTGCCAGCATGGACGCAGATGGCAGACATACATACGCTGGACATCATGGATCTGCGACAGGTCGGGCAGGATATCCGTCTTCAGGCCACGCTTAAGGCCTGATTCTTATGCTGATCGACACCCACTGTCATCTGGATGCCCGTGAGTTTGATGCCGACCGTGAACTGGTCTGGCAGGCGGCTTTGGCGCAGGGCGTTCGTGCGGTGGTCATCCCGGCCGTGACGCAGGCGAGCTTTGAACCGATTATGGCCTGGTGCGCACGGCATCCGCAAGCCGGATTCGCTCTTGGCTGGCATCCCATGTATGTGTCTGAGGCACCTGAGGATGCGCTGGACCAGCTCGAGCAAACCGTCGCCAGGGTGCTGGAGGGCCCCCAGGCGCATCAATTGCTGGCGATTGGAGAGATCGGTCTCGACTTTTACCTGACGCGCGAACATGAGGCCAGACAGCTAGAGCTATATGAAGGACAGTTGCGCATTGCCAGGCAGTTTCATTTGCCTGTGATTTTGCATGTGCGCGGTGCGATAGACACCATCCTCAAATATTTGCGCAAGCATGCGTTAACGGGGGGCATTGCACATGCCTTTAACGGCAGCAAGCAACAAGCGGAGATATTTGCCAGTTTGGGATTCAAATTAGGGTTTGGTGGTGCCATGACTTGGCCGCGCGCATTGAAACTGCGTCAGCTTGCTGCAGAATTGCCTGTGGAAACACTGGTTCTGGAGACCGATGCGCCGGATATTCCGCCGGTTTGGCTGGGGCATCAAGGAAGAAATGCGCCGGATCAATTAAAAAAGATCGCAGAAGAGATGGCCCTGATACGTGGCTTGGAAGCTTCGCAACTCATTGAAATGACTGGTAAAAATTCTGTAGAAGTTTTGCCAAAAATAGCCCATTTATGCACATGACTTAAAGTGACACTTTAAGAATGTGTCGAAAGTGACTATATTATAGTGGTGCTTTGTAAGTGATTGATTTTATTGGATAAAAAAATAGATTAAAAAATGAACTTTTGGAAAAAGTCCTTATAAATTGGTAAGTTACGGAATTAAGACACAGCAATCCACAAAGTTATCCACAGATTTTGTGGATAGCAAAATACGGTGTTTGTCCTACAAGAAAAGCAAGTGGTTTTACAAACTTTACAATTACTAATCGGTGCTTGGCCAGGCCTCTCATATGCGCATTCAATCCCAACATTTCCGTAGCATTTGGCAACAAGCCAACGCTGTTTATATCATTGACCAGACGCGATTGCCGTTTGATTTTGTAACGGTGGAATTAACGTCTTTGGCGCAAATATGTCATGCCATCCGCCACATGCAGGTCCGTGGTGCACCCCTCATTGGAGCTGCGGCAGCCTATGGTGTGGCGTTAGGCATTCAGCAGGATGCCAGCGATGAACACTTGCAGGCGGTGATAAAGCAGCTGATCGCCACACGACCGACTGCTGTCAATCTTGCCTGGGCGGCACAGCGCATGCAACAGACGTTAATGCCGCTGGCTGTGGCGCAACGCGCAGCTGCCGCTTGGCTGGTGGCACAAGCGATTGCTGATGAGGATGTGGCGCAGAATCTGGCGATTGGCCAGCACGGTAAAGCCTTGATCGCTGAAAAGGCGACTGTGGATGCCAATCAGGCTGTGAATATTTTGACCCATTGCAATGCCGGGTGGTTGGCCACGGTGGATGGCGGGACGGCCTTGGCGCCGATTTATGCCGCGCATGATGCAGGTCTGAAAGTGCATGTCTGGGTAGATGAAACGCGGCCACGCAATCAGGGTGCCAGCCTGACCGCCTGGGAGCTGGCGCAACACGGGGTTCCGCATACGGTGATTGCCGATAATGCTGGCGGCCATCTGATGCAGCATGGTCAGGTAGATCTGGTCATCGTCGGTGCAGATCGTGTCACCAGTCAAGGTGATGTCTGCAACAAGATAGGCACCTATTTAAAAGCGCTGGCAGCATCTGATCAGCAAATCCCATTTTATGCTGCGGTGCCGACGCCGACCATAGACTGGCAGATCGCACGCGGCGCAGAGATCGAGATTGAAATGCGTGATGCGGATGAGGTGGCTTATATGCAAGGGCAGACGGCAACAGGAGACATAGAGACGGTCCGGGTAATTCCGCATGAAAGCCCGGCATTGAATCCGGCGTTTGATGTGACACCAGCCAGGCTGGTGACGGGAGTGATTACCGAACATGGGGTGTTTGCCCCTGACCAGTTGCATGCGCTGAAAACGCATAGTCTGGGCGATTAACATGAGCAAGCGCTCGCCTGCGCAACAGTTGTTATACACGGCCCAGCAAATGGCCCTTACCGGCCTGAATAAAGGCACCTCTGGCAATGCCAGTGTCCGGCTAGAAACGGGTTTTCTGGTGACGCCTTCTGGCGTGCCGGCAGAACAGCTGCATGCTGACAGCATGGTGCATATGGATTGGCAAGGCCTGGCTGAAGCCGGGAAAACCCCCTCCAGCGAATGGCGTTTTCATCTGGATATTTTACAGGCGCGGCCTGAAGTCAATGCGGTTGTGCATTGCCACAGCATGTTTGCGACCACGGTAGCCTGCATGGGGCACGACGTGCCGCCGTTTCATTACATGATTGCCAGCGTGGGTGGAGATAATATCCGTTGCGCGCCCTACGCCTTATTTGGCACCCAGGCGCTGTCTGAGGTTGCGCTCGCTGCATTGCATGAGCGCAAGGCCTGTTTGCTCGCACATCATGGCATGATTGCGCTGGGCAAGGATTTATCCCACGCACTGGCCGTGGCGGTAGAAGTGGAAAACCTGTGTGAGCAGTACTGGCGACTGTTACAAGTCGGGGAGCTCCGCTTGCTGACGCCTGCACAAATGCTTGAAGTCCATACCCAATTTAAAGGCTATGGGCAATGGCGAGATCCAGCGTAATTACACTGGATGGATTTAGAGTTTTGGAAATAGCGCCAGGGTGGTCATGCGCAATAGAGCGCCAGGGTCACAAATGTAGATGTTCTGTTTCATCTCGCTAGCGGATGGAGGTACTGCGAGGATGGCTTCTGTGGGAGCAAAGCATTTGAGCAGAACGCCACCGGATTCTACGGCGTTGAGACCTTTGGCATAGCTGGTGGCCAGCGCCTCCGAGGGCGTCCAGCAAAAGCCAATCTGGTCTTGATCAAACAAAAACCAGCTTTCGCCACGATACAGGGTCAGGCCCTGCAGCGGTTGATGCCGCGTGTCGGCCAAGCATTTTTTCAGCACGCGCAGCACCAGCTCATCATTTTTAATCAAGGCGCGCAAATCGCCGCCATATTGTCGCCACAATGCGGCAATGTTTGATTGCTCAAAGCCGGATTCATCCTGAATCCGGCCGATGTATTCGAAGGTTTGCCGCCATAAAGCAGCATCCACGGTATTCACGTACTGACCATGACAAAACTGCCTGGCCAGCGACTGTACGGAGACACTTTGCATACGTATTGAATCAGGCGTCTTCATCGCTGGCCCAGCTGGGTTAACGCACCCATACGCCCTCAATCAGTTTTTCCTGCGGCTGGAACTGCTGCTTGTAAGCCATTTTCTGGCTGTCTGCAATCCAGTAGCCCAGGTACAAATAGTCCAGGCCGAGTTGCCTGGCCCACTCGATTTGCCAGAGGATGCTATAGGTGCCATAACTCGCTTTGTCATGCGTATCATAAAACGTGTACACCGCAGACAGACCATCCATGACAATATCAATCACGCTGACCATCTTGAGCTGCTGCTGTGCATCTCTGAACTCGACCATTACGCTATCTACATTGCTTTGACATAAAAACTGCTGGTATTGCGTCGCTTCGTCTTCTTGCGGCATGGCTGACTCCAGACTGCTGGGATGACGCTGTTGCTGGTAGGTCAGGTACAGGGCGAAGTGTTCTGCATCATAACTGGCTTCACGGATGGTGGCCTGTAACGGTGCATGCTTCTTAAATGCCCGTTGCTGGCTACGCGTGGCTTCAAACGCATGTACAGGCAAACGGACCGAAATGCAGGCATTGCAATGTTCGCAATGCGGCCGGTAAGCAAACTTGCCACTGCGGCGAAAGCCCTGCTGTATCAGCCCGCTATAGACGCGGCCATCTACCAGTGTCTGCGGCGTGGCAATCAGGCTTTGCGCCAGCTTTTTAGGCAGATAGCCACAGGTGTAAGCGGTGGTCACATAAAACTGTAATTTTTGCAGGGGTGCGTCGTTAGGTAGGGTCATATTGCACTAAATGCGTTAACTCTTCGATAAACCTGTCTCTGGGAATTTCATAAGCACCAAAACTGGCAAGTAACGGTGTATGCATCTGACAATCAATCATACCGACTTGTTGCGTGATTAACCATTCCACCAGATGCGCAAATGCCACTTTGGACGCATTGCTGACATGGTGAAACATGCTTTCACCATAAAACATGCGCCCAATCTTGACCCCATAACAACCGCCAACCAATTGCCCATCTTGCCAGGCTTCCATACTATGCGCGTAGCCCATGGCATGCAACTCGCTGTATGCCGCAATCATTTCATCGGTGATCCATGAGCCGGATTGACCTGGGCGCGGGGTGGCAGCGCACGCCTGCATCACGGCGGTAAATTGCGTATTCATGCGTAACTCAAACGGCTGTTGCTGGATGACCTTGCGCAAGGAGCGGGTGATTTTCAGCGCTGGTGGAAACAGCACCATGCGAGGGTCCGGACTCCACCAGAGGATAGGCTCGCCCGGACTAAACCATGGAAAAATCCCTTGTTTGTAGGCACTCAACAGGCATCGTGGCGTCAGGCTGCCGCTGATGGCGATCAGGCCGTTGGGCTCTGTCAACGCCTGCTGCAAGGACGGGAATGGGGTCTCTGCTGCGAGAATGCGCACCGGCCCGCCCGGGAGAGGATAGTAATTGTCATGCATAAACAGTCATTGCGGTGGTGTAGGGACGCAAGTTAATCGCATTAAGGTTTTGTCGGCTCTCCGTGATTGCCAGATACTGATGAGTCTGGTGATCACATAGCTATCCTTTAACGCACATGAGTAAAGTCAGCCTGATATTCAATACGTCATTACGCACGCTTTATGCGGGACTGATACAGGCCCTTACCCGCACGCATTTGCATTTGGTACTAGAACTTAAACGGATTGTGCTTGCTCGTCCATTCTATAACCTTATGGCCGGGGATGCCACGCGAGATGCCAAACCCTTGGGCATAGTCGCAGCCCAGTTCGGCCAGAATCTGCGCCTGCTCGGCTTTTTCGACGCCTTCAGCCACCACCTTGCGGCCGAAGTCGCGGCAGAGCGTAATCACGCCACGGATCACCGCCATGTCTTCCTGGTCACTTAACATGTTATGGATAAAGGACTGATCAATTTTAATGATGTTGACTGGCAGGCGGCGTAAGTAAATCAGCGAGGAGTAGCCTGAGCCAAAATCATCAATCGAGAATGCAACGCCCAGCGCCTGGCATTGCTGGATGACGCGGTTGACGCGGGCAAAATCGCTGATGGCAGCACTTTCGGTGATCTCGATATGCAGCTGTTGCGGCTTGATCATGGCATACTTTTTAAACATGTCAGCCAATCGTTCCGGAAACTGTTTATGCATTAAATGCTGGGCGGCGATGTTGACGGAGACTTGTGTGTCCAAGCCCTGGCTTTGCCATTCGCTCAGTTGGCGCAGGCTTTCTTCCATCACCCAGTTACCGATGTCTACAATCAGGTTGGTATGTTCAACCGCGGTCAGGAAGTCGTTAGGGTAGAGCAGTCCGCGTACCGGATGCTGCCAGCGCAACAGGGCCTCGAAGCAGAAAATTTCACCAGACTGCATGCAGACTTGCGGTTGGTAAACCAGGCGGATATGGTTGTTTTGAATGCCATGCAGCAGGTCTTTGAGCAAGGCTTGCTGTTGCTGGGATTGTTGTGCAGACGCCAGGTCAAACAAATGGCATTGGTGCCCACCATGCGTTTTGGCATGGTACATGGCATGGTCGGCATGCCGCAGCAAGGTGTCTGGCGGATTGCTGTCTATCGGGTACAGCGTATAGCCGATACTGGCCGAAATGGAAAACTTGAATTTATCTACCTTGAACGGTTTTTCAATCGCCGTCAGCAACTTCTTGAGCAGGCGGGTATATTCATTGGCGGTGCGCAGTCCGCACAATAGCATGGCGAACTCATCGCCACCAAGGCGAGCCAGGGTATCTTGCGGTTTGAGCAGACCACTGAGCCGGTTGGCTAGTTGCATAAGTAAACGGTCGCCATACTCGTGGCCATATTGATCATTGACGATTTTGAAGTCATCCAGATCAATATAGCAAATGGCCACCAGCCTCGACTGGCTTTCGGCTTCGTGTAGCGCTTGTTGCAATCGGCTCGAAAACAACACACGGTTAGGCAGTTGCGTCAACACATCATGATAAGCCAGATGCTCAAGCATGTTTTGTTGCTCTTTGGCGTGCGTGATATCTGAGAAGAGTCCGACATAATGCTGAAATTCCCCCGCCTGGTTGAGCACTGGCGACAATTCGAGTTCTACCAGATACTCATGACCTTGTTGATGGCGGTTCCAGACTTCGCCCTGCCACTCCTGAAAGCCACGCTGGCTGTCATACAGGGACTGGAAAAGGTCTGGTTGCTGATAGGCGAGACCGAGTTGTTGCGGGGTTTTACCCATGACTTCGGGCTGCACGTAGCCTGTAATCACGCTGAAGGAGGGATTGCACTGAATGATATGCCCTTGATTGTCGGTAATGAAAATCGCATCATGGGCATGGTCAAACACGCTGGAGGAGACCTTTAGCCGGCTGGCATTGGCCTGCAGCTGGCTGACCATTTCACGTAGGCGTCTGCGCATTTTAAGCATGTTGGCGATCAGGCTGTCCGGGGCTGCCGTGGTTTGGTCTTCGGCAAAGTCGCCGCTTTCAATCCGCATCAATAAATGCTTGGCTGTCTCGGGATCACCGCCCAAGGGGTTCAACACAAACCGCTGCAAACCGCTGACAATGGCAATCAGGACGACCAATGTCAGAATAAAGGTAATGATCATCAAAGGTGACAGCGCGCCCAGTGCAGACCAGTAAGCCTCACTGGTCGGGTACACGATGTTGATTTGAAAATCCCATTCTGGCACCTGCCGCGTGACCTTGGTCCAGCGGTGCTGGCTATCTTTGAGGGCGGTTTCTGCCTCCTGGCGTGTCAGTCCATTGGTCAGAAAGCGGATATTGCCGTGTC
Source organism: Methylophilus sp. DMC14 (assembly GCF_056314085.1). Taxonomy (NCBI): domain Bacteria; kingdom Pseudomonadati; phylum Pseudomonadota; class Betaproteobacteria; order Nitrosomonadales; family Methylophilaceae; genus Methylophilus; species Methylophilus sp. DMC14. The sequence continues at coordinate 29,199 of NZ_JBQUZA010000008.1, forward strand.
CGTCGGTGATGGCCACAAAGCCTTTTTTCAAAAATCCCCATTGCCGGATCGCCTGGTCAATGGCGTTAAAGTCAAGCTTGTAACCGACATACCAGGCCCCAATCAGGTTGCCGTGATTATCCTGCATGGGTTCATAGCGGGAGAGATACGATTCCCCAAGAATATCTACCACGCCAAAATAAGCCTGATTCTTTTGCAATGCGACGATGGCCTTGCCAAAGGGATCGAGTTCGGTCCCAAAGGCATTGGTGCCATCCGCTTTTTTGACGTTGGTCGAAATGCGTAGGAACTGTCCGCCACGTTTGACAAAGATAGTAGCGGTACCGCTACCTATGCGTGTCACCGAATCGACCAGCAGTGTGCTGCCGGTTTGGGGAGTATCCCCAAATTGTAAGTTTGGGACGTCCATTCCCAGTATCTGGGTCCTGCCGTTAATATTGGGCGGGCCTTCAAGCGAGCCATATTGTTTGAGCAAGGCCATGCTTGAGAATACATGTTCGCTGACCAGGGTTTTCGCCGTGATCAACAGGTTGGACAGTTTTTGTGTTTCTTCCTGAGCCTGGGTTTCGATATTGTTTAAATGCGCGTTGAAAATAAATGCGAAAGAAATCAGACCGATCAGCAACCCCAAGCTGGTCAGAGGTAAAAGGATTTTTTTAAAAAGAGTGTAGTGCTTCATTGTGAGTTTATGTAATTATTTTATAAGTAAGTTTCCCCATCCTGCACTTTGTTTATACATGGCTTTACAACTGACTGCAATCATTTATAAGACCGGCCCCCTGTGCGAGCCCAATTTTAAATAAATGTCGTCTTATTTATTACACAAATATTTGGGAATGGTTTGTGGTGATGAATGATTGTGATTGATTTGGCCAGGTAAGGTGGCACTCACCTGAATGTTGTGAAAAAAATCTTTCAAATCAATCAATTAATGCGTAAAATGCGCAACTCTCAAGCATTAGCTGGTTACCCGCGTGGAAATCTATACTTCCCTCACTGCCAAACCCATTCAAAGTTACCGTCCTTATTGGGCGAAACGCTTTGGCACCGCCCCCGTGCTGCCCATGAGTCGCGCCGAAATGAATGCATTGGGCTGGGATAGCTGCGATATTATTCTGGTCAGCGGCGATGCCTACATTGACCATCCAAGTTTTGGCGTCGCCCTGATTGGCCGCTTGCTTGAGGCACAAGGTTTTCGTGTGGGCATTATTGCGCAACCAGACTGGCAGTCGGCAGAACCGTTCAAAGTGCTGGGTAAACCCAATCTGTATTTTGGCGTCACGGCCGGGAATATGGATAGCATGGTCAACCGCTATACCGCGGACCGCAAGATACGCTCGGATGATGCCTATACGCCGAATGCCGAGGCCAACAAGCGTCCTGATCGCGCGGTACTGGTTTACTCTCAACGTTGTAAAGAGGCCTATGCAGATGTGCCGCTGGTGATTGGCAGTATTGAAGCCAGCCTGCGCCGCATAGCGCACTATGATTACTGGTCAGATAAAGTCCGTCGTTCTATCCTGATGGATGCCAAGGCGGACTTGCTGGTGTTCGGAAACGCCGAGCGTGCCATTGTCGAACTATCGCACCGTATTGCCCGTGGAGAAGCGATCCATGAGATTGAGGATATTCGTGGCACCGCGTTTATCCGCAAGCAAGTGCCAGATGAATTTGTGGAAGTGCCCTCTACCCGTCTCGACCGGCCAGGGGTGGTGGATAAGCACGAAGACCCCTATGCGATGAAAATGGGCAAAGCCGATGCCAGTTGCGCAACGGATGATCAGGCGAAAGACGCCAATGCCGCGGCGATCAGCTTGCCTTTACCGCTGAAAGCTGCCAAAGTGCCGCGCGAACGTCAGGTAATCCGTATGCCGTCTTATGAAGAGGTGGTGAGTGATCCTGTCATGTATGCGCATGCTTCACGCGTGTTGCATCTGGAGTCTAACCCAGGTAATGCACGGGCACTGGTACAAAAGCATGGCAACCGGGAGGTCTGGCTCAATCCGCCGCCGATTCCACTCACGACCAAAGAGATGGATTATGTGTATGACTTGCCTTATGCCCGCAAGCCCCATCCGGCCTATGGCGATGCCAAAATCCCGGCCTGGGAAATGATCCGCTTCTCGGTCAACATCATGCGTGGCTGCTTTGGCGGCTGTACTTTTTGTTCGATTACCGAGCATGAAGGCCGCATTATCCAAAGCCGTTCAGAAGACTCGATTTTGCGTGAAATTGAAGAAATCCGCGACAAGGTGGATGGCTTCACGGGCGTGATCTCGGATTTGGGGGGGCCGACCGCCAACATGTATCGCCTCTCTTGCAAGTCTGAGGAAATCGAAAAGAATTGCCGCAAGTTGTCCTGTGTCTATCCGGGCGTATGTGAAAACCTCAATACCGATCACTCTGCGCTGATTCAGTTGTATCGCAAGGCGCGCAACCTGCGCGGTGTCAAAAAGATTTTAATCGGTTCCGGCTTGCGTTACGACCTGGCCGTAAAGTCGCCCGAGTATGTGAAAGAGCTGGTGCAGCATCACGTGGGCGGCTATCTCAAGATTGCGCCTGAACATTCTGAAGAGAATGTGCTAAGCAAAATGATGAAGCCTGGCATGGGCGCCTATGATGAGTTCAAGCGCATGTTTGAGCGCTTTAGCGCCGAGGCGGGTAAAAAACAGTATTTGATCCCGTATTTTATTGCCTCACATCCAGGCACCACCAATGAAGACATGCTCAATCTAGCCTTGTGGCTCAAGCGTAATGATTTTAGATTGGATCAGGTGCAAACCTTTACGCCGACGCCGATGGCGATGGCCACAGCCATGTATCACAGCGGTAAAAATCCGCTGCGTAAAGTGACGGCGGATTCTGAAACCGTGCCCGTCCCTAAAGCAGGCAATATCCGCAAATTGCACAAAGCGTTTATCCGCTACCACGATCCACAAAACTGGCCGATGCTGCGTGAAGCCTTGAAGAAAATGGGCAGAGCGGATTTGATTGGCAATGGTAAAAAGCACCTGGTGCCCGCGTACCAGCCTGCCGTGTTGCCACAAATCGTGCAATCGGACGGCAGCCGCTTCCAGGCCAAGCCATTAGCTAAAGGCTTTAACCAGACCAAAAGCTTTGCCAGCCCGAAAAAGCACGCGCCGCGCAGCAAAAAACATTGATGGATTATCGTGCCGCTTGCGTCGGCACTATGCCGGCATTGAGCAGCGTAGGCGGGCGATAATCGGCTTGTGCCAGCCATTTTTCTGCTACCGAACTATCCAGCGTTACGTTAACCGCCGTCACCGGCAGGGCTTGCAGCGCATTGGCTACGTCGGGGGAGGGCGTGACTGGGCTGCCACGATAAGGCCGGTAAAATCTACCATCGCCTTTGCTAAACAAGCCCTTGAACAAAGCATACAGGCCATAAGCAAACGCTTTGTATGCATCTCTGGGGCTGGATAAGCAGGCATTAGAGGCCACTGAAAACGGTTTCAGTTTAAGGCCTGCGGCACGGGCTTTGTCCAGCATCCATCCCAGTGCAATGGTGGCCAGCGGGTCATGGCCATAACCGCCGCCGACATTGGCATGCGCGCCGATAAACCAGCGCTGCTCCACCGCAATGTTCTCAGGTTTTTGCTGGCCACCCGCATTGGTCCACATCGCTACTTTATAAGCGTCACGGTGTTCGTCTATTGCCATCGCATGGTAGGCATAAGAAACAATTTTTGACAGCTCGGTATCATGCCAGGCATAAAATCCCTGCTCTGAAATCATGGTGCCGGGGATGCCGAGCGCGCCGACGGTATCCCAAACTCCCAGAAAATGGACACGGACTTCCTGGCTGTAGGTCTGCCTGAACGCCAGGCACTGGGGACTTTCTGGTGCAGCGGATTTGTCGCGGTAGAGCGCTTCAGCGCGTGCGAGCAAATCTGGTGTGCTGGTGTTGAGTAACCCGCATTTTCGGATCAAGCCGACCAGGCTTCTGGCCGTATACGCGCCACGGCTAAAGCCAAACACCCAAATTTCATCGCCTGCCTGATAGCGCCTGACTAGCCAGTCATAGCCTTTAAGCAGGTTTTTGCTCAAGCCATACCCAAATAGTCCTCCGCGCAACTTTTCGCCGGTGCCGGTCCCCACGCCAGGTTCATAGAAAAAACGCTGTTCAATGTCGCCATCCTTGGCTTCGATTAAGGTCGAGAGTTGGTAGACGTTGGTCAGGTCTTGCGGGTCGTTCCAGGTGCCATCAAATAAAACAATCAAACGTTTGTTGCTTTTCATCTGGCTGTCTCCGGGGTTGAGGGGGAAGTGTCGCTGTATCCTTGAGTGCTCGATCATGGAGCTACCTGCCTATGGTAGCCCTCGGCGTGGGGGCTGGCAATGACGGCCTGATGCCTTGCAATCATGGCAGCGGATATGTATTTGTGAGACGATGTCACAATGCCGGTTGCTGAGGGTTTGCAACTGTTTAGCTAATCACAAAAAGTGAGGAATTTGATGCGAAGTGTCCGTTTGTTCGCCCTGTGTTTATTGATGGTAACCCCACTGCTGCAAGCGGCTGAGAAAGGCCTGTTTTGGCAGCTGGAGGCGCCCAATGGCCAGGTCAGTTACCTGTTTGGCACTATGCATACCGACGATAACCGGGTCACCAACTTTTCAGCGCCAGTGATTCAGGCGCTTAAAAATGTGAATATGTTTATGCTGGAGGTAGCAGAGGCGCCGCCAGTGAGTCTTTTGCAAATGCCAGAAGGCAATTTGAAACAGTTAATCTCGGAAGCAGAATTGCAGCAGGTCGCTGCGCTGGCAGACATGCACGTGATCCCGATGGATGCGGTGGTCAAAATGAAACCCTGGTTGCTGGCAGTCATGTTTGATTTGCCCAAGCCACAAACGCCGTTTGCGCAAGATCTGTTGCTTAAAGCTAAAGCAGAGGAGTTCGACAAACGTATTGTGGGATTAGAAAGTGCGCAAGCGCATTTTGGGGTCATGGATAGTTTGTCCATGGATGAGCAGTTGCTCATGTTGCGTGCGGTGCTCAAACGCAGCCAAAAGCAAAAGGAGCAAGACTTTGAACGGTTGATGAAGGCTTATCTGGCGGGGGATGCCGATCAGGTCGCGAATATGGATGATGCCATGACGCGTGGCATTTTGCCGGCCGCTTTGTGGCAACGCATGCGCGTCAAGTTGCTGGACGAACGCAATGTGGTGATGGCCGAGCGTAGTCTGGAGCAGGCGCGACAAGGCAGTGTGTTTATTGCCGTTGGCGCGGCGCATTTGGCCGGTAAAAATGGCTTGTTACAGGCCTTCAGGCAGGCGGGCTTTAAACTCACCGCCATCAAAAAATAGCGGTTGAACTGTCTCGTTGGAAAGCGTCATCAGCTGTTGGTCTAGCGCGCCTGCGCAGAGGCGACTTCCTGTGCAATCTGGTTAATGTGGGCGACAAAATCAGCATCTTCGCCGACCAGCAGTCGTGGCAGGTGCTGGCGGAAATCCTCACGCTGGCACCATTCACGCATGTAATCCTCCCACGACATCCAGCGGCGCAAGCGTTTGCCACGCATGTCGGGATCGTAAGCCAGCAAATAGGCGCGCTCAAACAGTGAAATAAGGATCTCAAACAACACCAGTTTGCGCTCCTCCTGTTCGGCGCTAAGTGCCAGGGATTCGCGGTTGGAGCGCAATTGCAGGTCAGGGTGAGCCATCACCAGCTTGAGAAAATCCGTGTAGTTGTCCGCCAGTAATTGGTAGACCTCTTCATCTTCATTTTCGCGCTCTTTGCGCTGTTCAAGCACAAACGTGACAATGGCCAGCGGCAAGCCGACCACGGTGACCACATAGCTCAGTAATTCCCAGGTTTCTAAAGACATCAAAGCACCGCAGTGTTTCAGGCCGGGTCCGGCCAGGGTTAAGAAAGGTAGTTAGTTGATCTGGCTGGCACGCTGTTGAATGATGTCTATGCACTCATCAAACTGCAAGGACTTGTCAAAAAAATACTCTACGCCCATATTTTGCGCCAGATTACGATAGTAACTGTTGCCATGATTCGTCAACATGACAATGTCAGGCGTCTTGTAAGGGTAGGTCTGCTGGCGGGTATGCCTGACTACATCAAAGCCCGTGCCTTTGGCCAGCTCAATGTCGAGCACGACCATGTCGTACTCATGGGCATTGAGCAGGTTGATCGCTTCATCACTGGTGGTGGCGACATCCTGGATATCAAGCTGCTGACAGTCTTGCAGCATTTCCACAATGACATCACGGATCAACGCAGAATCTTCAACTAACAATAATCTATACATAACAATCTCACCAATGACTCCCTGGGTGATCTAATTTAAGCAAGTTGAATGCTGACATGACAAAAGGGCGCCTTGTTAGTGATTTTTCTTTAGTTAAGTAGCCCATATTTAATGGCATAGTATGTCAGGTCAGCATTTGATTTCATGGCCATTTTTTCCAGAATGCGACTGCGATAAGTGCTCACGGTCTTGATACTGATGAAGAGCTCCTCTGCAATGGCCGTTGGGGTCTGCCCCGCAGCCAGCTTGACGAATACTTGAAACTCGCGGTCGGACAGGGTTTCATGTAACTGCTTTTCCGAAGGATGACTCAGTTCATTGGTCATCAGCTCTGCCAGTTCGGCCGAAATATAGCGTTTGCCGCTGGCAATGGTACGGATGGCCTGAATGATTTCATCTGAATCCGCATTTTTCGATAAATAGCCCTTGCAGCCGTTACGCATCAGGTTCAATGCATACTGGTCTTCAGAATAGCCGCTCAGCACCAGCACCGGCAAGGTCGGGGCGACGTGCTTAAGCTCATGCAGCGTATCGACCCCATTTTTATCCGGCATGGATATATCCAGTACCATGGCATCAAACTCGTTTTTGCGTACCAGCTGGATGGCTTCTGAGCCTGAGCTTGCTTCTCCGGTGACCTGCAGGTCAGACTCAAGCTCAATCAGGTTACGTAAACCATCACGAACAATACTGTGATCATCTACCAAAAGAATTCTTTTCATGTGGTTCTCTTATTGTTTTGGGGTGTCAGAAGCCGGTTTTTCAGTATGATCTGCTTCGCCACCCTCATCTTCAGGTGTTGCCGGTGGCGGTGGCGCAATCTCGTTGCGGAATACCTGCCAGTCATGACTGATCATTGACAGCGAATCTGCAAACAAGGGTTTTTTATACCACTGTGCACGCACTGCCAAAAACACAATCAGTCCGATGGCGGCAGGAACCAGCATCACCAGCCCCAGAATCAAGGTGCGATGTGGATTCTCCCACAAGATGGAAAACAGCCACATCAACCCGAGCAAGCCGGTAAAAATAAACATGCTGAAGACCACCAGCAGGCCGACAATGCTGGTAGCCATGCGTTGGGTTTCCTCCAGAAAATCCTGCTTCATGTGTTGCGCTCTGTCTTCGGTATAGTCAGCCACATGATGGCGCAAATTGATGAAATTATCCTTCAATGCCGAGACTTTACGGTCTAGAAACAGTACAGCCACAAATTTCAGGAGGTTTAACCACATAGATTTCCTTAATTATTCGCGACGCTTGGCGCCCAACAGGTATCCTATCAGCAAACCGACGCCAGCGGCTACCAGTACCGTACCCAGTGGATGCTCTTGCACCGTGTCAGCGGTTTTGTCCTTGATGGTGTGATAGGTATCGCTGACTTCACGCTGTACCTGATCCTTCACACGGCCTGCTTTCGCTGACAGGTTAGAAGCCAATGCTGCTGCATTTTCTTCGCTGGTCAAACGGTCGATATTTGCTTTCAGGGTGTGAATCAAGGCCTTGGCCTTGTCTTGTGTCGTGTCAGCCGTGTCATTGACTGCGTCCAGCAAATCATTGGCGGTGGATTTGACTTGCGCTGCAATTTCTTCAATGGCTTGGTCAGATTTTTTAGCTAAATCATCCGTTGTATTTTCAACATGGTCTTTGGAAAAATTAAACATTTTGTAACTCCTTTAAAAAGTCATACAGCATGGTTGAAATCGATCTTGATGTTATATGAGCATTAAGATGCGTTTTCAATATGGTGCCATCTTAACTGCCCGGCCTGCGAGAACCTATCGGCTCACTACCGATTACACGGTCAGAATTCTCTGACAATACTTATTTGGCTTGATCACGCATGTTTACATTGCCCATCCTCATCAAGCCCGTTATGATGATAATGTATTGTTCACAATGCACATTAAAATACGCTGGATTGACCCTTCTTTCAATCTTTATCCTTGTAAACCGCATGCAAAAAATCAGAACCCAATTGATGGCCTTGCTGGACAGGCTGGAAGTCATCAGTGATACCTTTGGCGGTAATACGGTGGCTTTACTGACGGTGAGTTTATTGCTCGCTGCGGCCATGCTGGTGGTGAACGATCGCTTGATCGTCAATACGCGTGAAAAAACAGACCTGCTCACCAAGCTGGACCAGCTTCTGATGGAGGAGTGGAAAACACAAGCCAGTCTTTCTGTGGCCGAAAGCGCGCAGCGCGGCTACTTGCTCACCCGTTCGGAAAACTATTTCGCGCCTTATGACGAGGCGACGCAGGAGATCAGCGAACATCTGCAAAACATTAATACGCTGTTGAACCACACCAATCTGGTCAAGCACATCACGATACAAAACATCATGAACCAGCTGGTCAACAGCATTGCCAAAAAGTCTGCCGAAATGAGTGTGACCATTGATTTTGCCAAAAAGCACCAGTTCGACAAGGCGTTGGCCGTGGTCAAGCTGGACTCTGGTATTAAAGAAAGTGCGAACGTACAAATGCTCTCGCGCCAGTTTGAGAAGGAAATCACTGATTACCGTCACGAACTGGCCGAGGCGAGAAACAATATGCGGCGCATGATGCGCTGGTTTGTCATGGCGTGCCCGTTGATCTTTGTGTCACTGGTGGTACTGGTGATTCGCCGTTTATTGCGTGAACTGGCAGAAAAAGCCAATCTGCACGAACGCTTGACTGATGAGAACGCCGAATACGAGCGCAATATCCAGACCCTAACCGTCAGCCTGCAACGCCAGGCGCTGCAGGCACAGACTAACATTGAGCGTGAGCGCTATCAGCTCTCGCGCGAATTGCATGATGAGCTGGGCTCGTTGTTGACAGCCATTAAAATGGATATTTCCTGGGCGATCAAATACTTAAAAGACAGCTCGCCGCAAATCACCGACAAGCTGAAAAAGACCAACCAATACCTGGACCGCAGTATCAACTTTAAACGCGAGATTGTGCAAAACCTGCATCCCTCCATGATCAAGACTTTTGGTCTGATCGCCTCGTTGCAAAACCTGGTTGATGAGGCCGCTGCCCGTAACCATTGGCAAATGGATATCATCATGCCCGAGCAAGAGCTCATGATGAACGAGACCTTGAGTTTGATTATTTATCGCCTTGTGCAAGAGAGCCTGAATAACTGCAGCAAGTATGCACAAGCCAGTGGCGTTTCTGTGCATCTGATGCACGACGACCAGCATATCAAGCTTGAAATTGCCGATAATGGCATCGGCTTTGACATGAGTAGTCTGACCAGTAGTAACACCGGCATTAGCGGCATGCGCAACCGGGTGGAGTCTATTGGCGGCCATTATGAAGTCACCAGTACGCCTGGCCAGGGCACCAGTACGCGGGTGATGTTACCTTTCCTCGCTGCCGAACCGGCAAACAACTAAGCCTCCTTAATACAGCGTTTTGCACGCTGTAGTCATATTCTGACAAGGGATTCAGTCGGTGGACGACTGACCCCTGCGCTCCCAGCCAGTAACATGGCTACACATCGCATCAACTACTTTGCGATGTGCGTAAATAAGGAGACGCAAATGTCAATGTCAAAATATAAACAAGCAATCATCTTTGGCAGCCTGTTGGCAACAACAATCACTGTGAATGCCTTTGCGTTCGATTTGGACGAAGTGCAAAACGGCGTACAGCCCTATCAGGAAGAGTTTAAGGCCTTGGACAAGAATAGCAACAGCACCTTGACCTGGGCAGAAATACAGCAAGACAAAAACGTAAAGAAAAAAGATTTCAAAGCGTTTGACCACGACAATGATGGCACTTTGAGCTATGAAGAATTTGCAGAGCTTAAGACACAGACCAGCCAGAAAGCCATTAAAGGCGCCATGTCTGACAGCTGGATCACCACTAAAGTCAAAGCCAAACTGCTCGAGGAAGAATCCTTGAAGTCACTCAAGATCAGCGTGGAAACTCATAAAGGCGAAGTATTGCTGAGTGGATTTGTGGGAGATGCCTCTCTCAAAGCCAAGGCTGAAGAATTGGTGACTGGTGTAGAGGGCGTTAAATCTGTGAAAAACGCTATTGTGGTGAAAGGTTAACTCACACCCCCTCGCAAGCTACATATCCTCTCCCAATGATGTAGCTTGCTTTTTTTGTTTGGCGGGTTGTCCTACAAGTAGTTGTTAGATTCATCCTCTTTGCAGCTTGGACAACTCGCCCTCTTAATCACGTGTACAAATGAAAGGAAACATCATGAAAATGAACCGTTATCTGACTATGAGTGCTTTAGTAACTTTAATGGGTCTTGCCAGCACCCATGCGCTGGCACAAGGCGAACCGATGTATAAATTTTTGCCTAGCGAAACGGTGGTCGACAATGTGAAAACCCTGTTGCAGAGCCATGGCGTAGATGCTTCAGCAATTGAAGTGAATTCTGACACCCATGGTGTGGTTCAACTGAGCGGTCAGGTTTCTTCCAAAGAGCAGGTTGAAACGGTGACTAATCTGGCCAAACAGGCTGAAGGCGTGTATGCCGTTCTGGGCGAGTTGCGCTATACCACAGGTGAAGTGGTGCCAGCCCCTGCGCCCGCAGGCATGGATACAGTGATGGATACCCCACCTGCACCTGGCAGCGCTGTTGAGCAGATGGATGCCCAATGAACTGATGGACAAGGCCATGCGGTGGTATCAGAGATGTCCCGGCAGGAGTTATTGATGCTGGGGCATCACATGTCTACCGGATTCGTACTCGGCCTGGTTGGCTTGTCGGATGAACAGTAACTGATCGGTGGCAAAACCCAATTCTTTGGCTTTGGCCATCAAATGTTGTTTGATCGGGTAGGGGAGTTGTGGTGTGCGGGAGAGTATCCATAAGTAGTCTCTGCCACTGCTAACCAAGGCATAGTTGTAATAAGGCTTATCGATTTCGAGGATGGTGTAATCACCATAAAAAGGGCCGAAGAATGACACCTTTAGTTTGCCGGTACGGCTGCCGTCAGGATTGGCCGGATCGACAAATTTGGCCTTGCCGGTAGCGACACTCCAGTCGTTTTTCTGGGGATCGAAGCCACGGTTCACTACCTTGAGGGTGCCATCCGCTTCGATGGTGTAATTGGCCGTGACTTGCTCCAAGCCTTTTTCAAATCGGTTGTCCAGTCTGGCAATTTCATACCAGGTTCCGGTGTATTGGTTAGGGTCAAAGCTGCGGACAATCGATTGCTCGGCCTGGCTGGGCATCGGCGCTGAGCAGCTGATGAGACAAGTTGACACGATGCAAATGCAAATGAGGCTGAGACGGCTAGTTAACATAACAATATAGTCAATAAACAATATATGGTTTTTCAAAGACCATTTAAAATAGCATAAATTCAAACAAGGGATACAACATGAAAAAATTGATTTGGGGTGTGTTGTTCATATGCGCAACACCAGTCATGGCAGATAATCTGGAAACAGGTCTTGGCGGCGGCCTGGGCGCAGCAGCCGGGACTGCAGTTGGTAGCGTGTTAGGCGGCTCTACCGGTGAGGTGATTGGCGGCGCTGTCGGCGGTGGTCTGGGTGGTGCGGCCACTACAGGCCGTGCGGGACGGACCGGTGCCATTTTGGGTGGGGCTGCGGGCGGTGCCACCGGGGCAATGGTTGGGCGTAAAGTGAGCGGTACTACTACAGGCGCTGTGGTCGGTGCCGGTGTTGGCGGTGCAGGTGGTGCAGTGGTCGGTAAAGTGATAGCCGAGCCGGATCCCTATGCCGGGCGTGGCTATGGCAAACGACACAAAGGTCCGCGTCATCACCACAAACACAGACACCATGATCACGATTAAGACTGTTGATTAAGCGCGCATGTCGTACAAGTGTCTATTTGATCCTCTTCCTTTTTTCATTGAATGGAGCATGACATGAAAACATGGATGATTGCTGTCAGTTTGCTGATTGCCAGCAACCCCAGTTGGGCGCAAAGCTGTAATAGCAAAAATGTCGGTGCCAGTGGCGTTGGTGGCTTGGCTGGTTCAGCCATTGGTGCCGTGATGCTGGGGCCCGCGGGCGAAGTGCTCGGGGGCGCCGTAGGTGGTGCCGTGGGGAGTGTGGTCGCCAATGGCGGCAAAGCACAGCCTGCGACGATGTTGGGGGGTGCCGTGGGCGGGGCCGGCGGTGCAATCCTGGGGCGTGGTTTGGGTGGTGGCAGGTTACTCGCGGTGATTGGTGCCGGTTTAGGCAGTGCAGGCGGCGCTTGCGTGGCTCAGCAAAGTGGGGCCACAAAAACACATCACGTCTCACACTCTAAAAAACAGACGGCGAATAACGCCACTACCAAAGCACAAAAATTGCTCGGTAGTTAAATCCAGACTTGGGGGCGGCTTGAGTTTCAAGTTGCCCGGCTTTCACACAACAGGATTTAAAATTGCCAGTTTGCTAATGCCAGTGCTTGCTGGCAGTTAATGCGCCGCCAGCTTGAGGCCGATAATGCCGGCCATAATCATGCACAAGCTGAAGATGCGCAATGGAGATACCGGTTCATTAAATAGCCAGATGCCGCCGATCACAGTACCGACAGCTCCAATGCCAACCCAGACGGCATAAGCCGTGCCGACAGGCAGTTGCTTGACGCAGACGCCCAAGAGCCAGACACTGATGACCATGGTCACGATGGTCCAGAACGAGGGCCAAAACTTGGTGAATCCCTCGGTATACTTCAAACCGATAGCCCAGGCGGTTTCAAACAATCCCGCAATTATCAGTACTAACCAGATCATGAAGGTCCTTTGTTGATCGTTCAGGATTGAACGGCAATTAAATCCTCGTCGGTGAGCCAGCGCCATTCCCCCACTGCCAGAGTCTCTGGTAGCGCAAGTTGACCAATTTTGATACGTTTCAAGGCTTCTACGCGGTTGCCGATGGCGGCGATCATGCGCTTGACCTGATGGTATTTGCCTTCTGCCAGCGTGAGGTGTATCACGGTCTCTGTGATCTGTGTGGCGGCCAAGGCAGCAATCGTTTCGTCTTCATCAATCAGTTGCACGCCTGCCAACAGGTGCTGCATATCGGCAGTGCTCAAAGCGTGTTTGCAAGTCACCTCGTATACCTTGGGTACATGGTGTTTGGGCGAACTGACTTTGTGTATAAACTGACCATCGTCTGACAGCAAAATCAGGCCGGTGGTATCTTCATCCAGCCGTCCGATACACTGTACTCCGCGCTCTACCAGCGGGCTGGGCAGCAGCGTATAGATGGTCGGGTGAAATTGGGTTTTGTGCGTACATTCATAATGCGCCGGTTTGTGCATCATCAGGTAACTATGCTCGCGGTATTGCCAGGGCTCACCTTCCACCGTGAAGTGCAGGCTGTTGTCGAGCGCAAACTTAGCGTCCGGGTCATCGCAGGGTTCACCATTGACGGTGACTGCATCGTTAACAATTAAAATGCGGCACATTTTGCGTGTGCCAAAGCCCTGCCTGTGCAAGATACGTTCTAAATCAAGTGTTTTTGCCATGCAGGAATTATACGTGAATGGCGCGCAGCTTTGGGCTGGGCGCGTGTTTGTGGATGGATTCCAGGCAAAAATCAGCCAGCCGCGCAATTCACGTATAATTCGGCCATGGCTTTTAAACATATTACCTCCCGCGATAATCCTGTCTTCAAGCAATTGCGCAAGCTGGCCGACCAGTCGCGTGAGCGCAAAAGAACGGCGTCTACCCTGTTGGAGGGCGTGCATTTGATTGAAGCCTACCATCAGGTCTATGGTGAACCCAGGCTGCTGATTATTCCTGAAGGGCATAGTAATGACGAGGCGACGGCCTTGATACAGCAGTTGACGGATGTGGATACGATGCTGCTGCCTACGTTGATGTTTGCCGAGTTGGCGCCAGTGGCATCCAGTAGTGGTGTGATGGCCTTGGTGGATATTCCTGCTGCGACGCTGCCCGCGCACTGTGATTTTGCACTGGTGATAGAAGATATCCAGGATCCGGGTAATTTGGGCAGCATCTTGCGGACGGCCGCGGCCGCAGGCGTGCAGGCCGCCTATCTGACCAAAGGTTGTACCGATGCCTGGTCGCCCAAAGCGCTCAGAGGCGGGCAGGGGGCACAGTTTATTTTACCGCTGATGGAAAGCGTGGATGCGCTGGAGGTGATTGCGGGCTTTTCCGGCAAAACCCTTGCTTTGACCATGCAGGGCGCCAGCTTGTATCAGCAAACGCTGCAAGAGCCCGTCTTGTTTGTGGTGGGTAACGAAGGGGCTGGGGTTTCTGCTGCGCTGCAAGCCGCGGTTGAGACCTGTGTCACCATTCCGATGGCACATCAGGGCACACTGGCCCTGGAGTCTTTGAATGCGGCCGCAGCCACCGCGATTGCCTTATTTGAATGCCAGCGCCAACGCGGGCTGGGCACATAGCCGCAGGTTAGTGTTTGATGCCAGGCGAGTTGTCTGCCTCAAACAAGGCGAGCGCTTCTTCTTCATCGACCACATAGTGTTTGTGGCAAAAGTCACATTGAATCTCAATGCTGCCTTGCTCCTGCAAAATGCTTTGCACTTCTTCCAGACCCAGCATTTGCAGCATATTGCTGACATTGGCTTGCGAGCAACTACAAAACGCCTGCACTTCGCGCCCGCTAAATAACCGTACATCTTCTTCTACAAACAACCGCTGCAAGAGAGTGACCGCTTCCAGATCCAACAACTCCGGGGCCGTGACAGTACCCGCCAGATGTTGCACACGGTTCCAGCAGTCCAGATCACTTTCTTGCTGCTGCGGCAATTTTTGCAACAGCAGGCCAGCCGCGCGGTTTGCCTCCGCGGTCAGCCACAGGCGGGTGTCAATCTGTTGAGAGCGCAGCATGTAGTTTTCAAGCATGCTGGCTATGCTGTCGCCTTCTAGCGGCACAATGCCCTGATAAGGCTCGCCCGTTTCAGGCATCAAGGTAATCACCAGCTGGCCTTGTGCGAGCCAGTCTGTTAAATGTGGGCCATTGAGTTCGCCGCTGACCTTGGCTGTCGCGCGGATATTTAAAGCAGAAGTGCATTCAACCACCAATAACTGCAAGGCGCCTTTGCTTTGCAATTGCAAAATCAGTTTGCCTTGCATTTTGAGGGTAGAGGTCAGCAACACACTGGCCGCTGCAAATTCACCAATCACGCTTTTGAGCGCATCAGGCAGGCTCTGATGCGCAAGCGCAGTGAACAGGCTTTGATTGAGTTGAACAAAGTTACCGCGCACGGCGGACTGTTCAAAAATAAAAGGGTGCAGTTGATCTGGGCGTTGTGCATTTTTCATGACCGTTATTTTAACATTGAAGCTTGGCGTGTCTGACACCCGCAATAAAAAAGCCCGCACAGTGGCGGGCTAAAATCACATGCATGCTAGATCAGAAATGATAGTTCAAGGTCGCACGGGCGTTTAAAGGCGCACCGGGCGTAATGTTATTGTTGTTGTGCGCAAACAGGGCATAGTCTTTGTTAGTCAGGTTCTCGATATTGATTTGCGCATCCCACTGCGGGCTTAACTTGGCAAAAATCGCTGCATCAAAACGCGTGTAACCTGGCAGAAGTGTGCTTTGGCTCGCCGTTGGGGTGGCCGCATACATTTCTGAGCGGCTGACCATGCCCAACGCGACGGCCCACATGTCATTGATCTGGTATTTATTCCACAATGAGAAGGTGCGGGTAGGTGTCATTGCCAGATTGCTGCCAGCCAGGATCGCACTGTTGCCTGCGCCTTGCTGTTTGGTGATTTCACCTTCTTGCAGCGTGAATGCGCCCATGACCTGCCATTGGTCAGTCACCTTGCCGCTCAGGCCAACTTCCAGACCTTTGGTTTCCTGGCCGTCAAGCAGAATAGAGTTACCTGTATTTGTAGGGTCTGCGGCCAAAACATTTTCTCTTTCAAGTTGAAAAATGGCGGCAGTCAATGCCAGATTGGGGTTGATATCCCATTTTGCGCCGACTTCTTTATTAATGAATTTTTCAGGCTTGAAGCTTTGAGTGCTCACGGTAAGACCAATCAACTGATCCCCAGCGCGCGGCACATATGAGGTGCTGTAGCTTGCATATAGCGAGCTATCCGTCGTAGGTTTGTAAATCAGCCCGGCTCGCGGTGAAAGCAGATTATTTGTGACATTGATATTGGCAAAGTTACCTGTTCGCAAGTCGGTGTAATTTGTTTCCAAATGATCATGTCTTAAGCCCAGGACTGCCTGCCATTTGGGGTTGAAAACGATTTGATCCTGCAAGTATATGGCGGCAACGGTAAAGTCACTTTTCTGATTGCGGCTGGTTGCATTAAAGGCTACATTGGAAACTGTAGGGTTATCGGCCGAGACGCTGCCAGTTAAGTTTTCACTCGTTCCCTGAGTGAGTCGCTTATTTGTCGTATCTTGTGCAGCAAGCTCTGTCCCAGCCAGCAACTTATGTTCTACATTTCCAGTTTTGGCTGTATAGGTAATATCAGTTTGGTTAATCAGGTTCTCACGTTTTGTCTCATCTCGATAAGCGCCTAATTGCAGGGTATTGGCGGTTGTCACACTGCTATTTGCATAAACGTTTTGATAATACTTATCGTAGTAGGCCAAACGGGTACTGTTTTTGACCTGCACGCCGTTATCAAAGGCATGGCTGATGGCAGCATTAAAGGCGACAGTTTCTGTTTCGGTCGGGCTTAATTTTGCGTTACCAAAAAACTTGTCATAATCCTTGATGCGATAAGGACGATTATTCAGGTTGCTGTTGTCCCCACCGATAAAAGACGGTATGCCTCTATCCGCAGTGCGTTCGTCTTTAAAGTATTCGGCACTTAAAACAATCTCGGTTTTATCCCCCGGCTTGATCGTAAAGGTCGGTGTCATGCCGTAGCGTTTTAATTCCACGCCATCACGGTAAGAGTTGGAGTTTTCATACACCGCATTGAGTCTGAATGCTAATTCCTCGGACAACCCCTGACCATAATCCGCGGTGATACGGCGGTGATCGAAACTGCCATAGCTCACGCTGAGGTCTCTGACTGGATCCCAGCCGGCTTTTTTGCTGACGCGGTTCACGACACCGCCTGCGCCGCCGCGGCCAAAAATCATGCCGTTAGGGCCTTTAAGCACTTCGATACGGTCAGTGTTATATAAGTCGCGGTAAGTCTGAATGTCGTCGCGCAGGCCATCTACAAATAAGTCACCCGTAGTCTGGTTGCCACGTAATACAAGCTGGTCACGGTTACCTTCACCTTGTGCCGCTTGTACACCAGGCACATAGCGTACAGCATCAGCGATGCTTTGCATGGACTGGTCTTGCATAAAGTCGCGCGTAATCACGGTAATGGCTTGCGGTACGTTGACCAGCTCGGTATCGGTTCTGGTCGCGGAGGTGGAGCGTTTTGCGTTGTAACCCTTGACCGGTTTGGTGTCACTCTTTTTCTCTGCCTTGACTTCAACTTCTTGTAACTCGACGGTTTCGCGCTCAGTGGCGCCTAACGCGGTCATGGATAGCATTGCGCTACTAAAAAACAGCCCGATCGAGAGCAGCGTTGGACGAGGTCTGAACGGATTTTTCTGGGTATTTTTAATTGTCATAAAATTAATATCCTCTCAATGATTGCCGCGAATATTAACTTAATTGATAATGGTTATCAATAAATTTTGTAAGTTTTGTCAGCAAATCACGGGATAAGCGTGAGTACTAGTCGCTAGCAAGCTGGCCGAGTTGCCAATGGGCCGTCGCCCATTGCCACAGCGCAGGCAAGTTTGAAAAAGTGGGAACCGGTTGCGGTAAATAGGGTAGAAAGTTAAAGGCGGCAACGAGCGTGGCCAGGATATTGTCGAGCGGCAAAGCGGTTGCCAGGGTTTGTTTGCTGAGTTTTTGCCCTTGGTCGTTCAATACCAGCGGGATATGGGCATACGCTGGGGTGGCATAGCCCAAGCACTGTTGCAGATAGATCTGCCGCGTGGTGGACTGCAGCAGGTCTGCACCGCGCACCACGTGGGTCACGCCTTGCAAGGCATCATCAACGACCACGGCTAACTGGTAGCTGAACAGACCATCGGCACGCTTGATCACAAAGTCACCGATGTCACTGGCCATGGCATGTTGCTGCCAGCCGATAATTCTGTCTGCAAAGCCGATATTGATGGCAGGCGTTTTCAAGCGCCAGGCAGCTGGTGTGTCTGGTTTAATGGGATGTTGCAGGCAAGTGCCAGGATAAATGGCACCTTCAATGCCCAGTTGTGTTGAGCTGTCGGCAATCTCCTTGCGCGAGCAGGTGCAAGGGTATGCTAGGCCCCGGTGGCGTAACTGCGCCAGGGCCTGCTCATAGTGCTCGGTGCGTTCACTTTGGTAGACGATTTCCTCATCCCAAACAAAGCCATAATGCTGCAGGGTGCGAATCATGTCTGCGCTGGCGCCGGCGACGCGGCGGGTGGTGTCTACATCTTCTATACGCAGCAGCCAGCGGCCGTCCTGGCTTTTAGCATCACAGTAACTGGCGACGGCGGCGACCAGTGAGCCAAAGTGCAAGGGACCGGTAGGCGAAGGGGCAAAGCGGCCAACCACCATGGCGTTTTACTGGGTGACGTAAGGCGGAATATGCCAGGCTACCAATTGGCCGCCCCGCAATTGCAGATGACAGGCCATGCGCTCAATGCCCTGGCTGGAGACGTCAAAGGTATACGTGCGTTGTAACTGCATGCGACCATTGCCGTCCCTTGCAAAACCGACGCGGGCGCAAGCCACGGTTTCATCCAGAAACTGCAGATGGCAGCGCTCAGCCAACTGGCGGCCAATCTTGAGCGCGATCTCACGTTTCGAAATCGTATCCATCCAATACCATGCGCCCGCCATCAAAATGGCTAATAAGGCCCATTCAGCCATCGTTGTTCTCCTTTAAGACGATTATCTTTTTCAGTGTATGATGACCAATAATCCGTTTCATATTCATTTCATTCTTATTTAGTGTTGTTAACGATGAATTCAAGCCGCGAAGCAGATGCGATTCAAGCTTATTATAATTTATTGCACAGCAAGGGCGCTGATGCTGCCATCATGGCACAGCGCGACGCGGTGCTGGCTGAGTTAACGCCGCTATTAAAAGACCAGGAGTGCAGCAGCACGGTCTACCGGCAAGCGGTGGACGATTGTCTGGCCGACAAAGAAGCCCAGCGCTGGCCAGAAATCCTGACCATTATCCGCGAGTTTTATCCTTTTTGGCGTGGCGATGTGAAAGCCGTCATGCAATATGCCGATACTGTCGGCTTTGAATTACATCCTATCGGTTGGCAGCCCGCGGTGATTGATTTGCAGTCCGTTTGGCCGGCGTTGCAGTCCGAGAAGTTTGAAACAGCAGAATTATGGCCGCTTAACGGCTACGTCAAAGCGCTCAAATCCATGGAGCACAAGCAGGAGATGGATATCGAACTGCGTACGCGCATGGCAAAGCTCATGTTGTTGCGCTTGCGTGAAGCACCACTCACAGAAAAAAACGCCTACCGCATCACCGCTGACGCAACCCTGCCGCTATTTAATCTCAAAAATACCCGTCACCTATTTTTAAACGCGGTGCGTGAATTTTACTATTTCTGGTCTGCGCATCCTGATGCGGTCGAAATGCTCAAGCAATTGCAACCGGTCGAGATCATATAAGTCTGTCCCTCCTCCGTATTGGCATACGACGATACGGTTATCCACCGCTTTATCCGCTTTTGTTGACGCAAACTCTCGATGAGTTCGCATGGCATGCCTCATTCATCAGCATTTGAGCATCTTTAAGTAGTTTTGTTTAAATATGCCTAATTTTGCACCAATAATGTGCAATGCACTTTTGATTGAGTTATTTTGGGGCGTTTTTGCCAGTGCCCAATCTCCACTCTTTTTAAAATCAATCACTTAAAGATGGCCTGATATTTGCTTGAAACCTGCGCATTTTAAAAAGGCGTGTCTTTCAAACAAAACGCCAATCAATAATTATTGAATTCGGAGAGCGAAATGGAATCATTAGTGACAGCTAATGACGTCCTGTTTGTATTGCTGGGGGCCATCATGGTCTTGGCAATGCATGCCGGTTTTGCCTTTTTGGAGGTCGGCACAGTGCGTCAAAAAAATCAGGTGAATGCCCTGGTTAAAATTATGGTGGATTTTTGTGTGTCTACCATTGCCTATTTTTTTGTTGGGTATGGCATTGCTTACGGTATCCATTTTTTCAATGGTGCCGAAACACTGACCGTGCAAAACGGTTACGGTCTGGTCAAGTTCTTCTTCTTGCTCACCTTTGCCGCTGCGATTCCTGCCATTATTTCTGGCGGCATTGCTGAGCGCGCCAAATTCAACCCGCAATTGGCAGCAACTTTTTTGATCGTCGGCTTTATCTATCCCTTTTTTGAGGGCATTGCCTGGAATGGTCATTTTGGTTTTCAGGATTGGCTCAAGGCCAGTTTTGGCGCTAACTTCCATGATTTTGCCGGCTCGGTTGTCGTGCATGCCATGGGCGGCTGGATCGCCCTGGCGGCGGTGTTGTTATTGGGTGCGCGTAATGGGCGGTATACCAAAGACGGTAAATTGCATGCTTATCCGCCTTCCAATATTCCGTTTCTTGCCTTGGGTGCATGGATATTAACCGTAGGCTGGTTTGGCTTTAATGTGATGTCCGCACAATCCATACAAGGGATTTCAGGGCTGGTGGCTGTTAACTCATTAATGGCGCTGGTCGGCGGAACATTGGCGGCATTGGTACTGGGTAAAAATGACCCCGGTTTTGTCCACAACGGTCCCTTGGCTGGATTGGTGGCAGTCTGTGCCGGCTCGGATGTCATGCATCCGCTCGGTGCGCTCGTCACCGGCGCAGTAGCCGGGGTCTTGTTTGTCTGGGCCTTTACCCTAACGCAAAACCGCCTAAAGATTGATGATGTCTTAGGTGTGTGGCCACTGCATGGGTTGTGTGGCGCCTGGGGGGGCATTGCTGCCGGTATTTTTGGCAGCACAACTTTGGGTGGGCTGGGTAGCGTGAGCCTGGTGAGTCAATTGTTAGGCACGCTGGTTGGCGTGGTCATTGCCTTGCTGGGCGGTTTGCTGGTCTATGGCTTGCTCAAAAAACTGGTTGGCCTGCGCCTGGGCCCAGAAGAGGAGTTTGATGGTGCAGATTTGAGCATCCACAAAATTCCGGCGGTATCGGGAGATTAGTTAGCTCTGCT
Source organism: Methylophilus sp. DMC14 (assembly GCF_056314085.1). Classification (NCBI taxonomy): domain Bacteria; kingdom Pseudomonadati; phylum Pseudomonadota; class Betaproteobacteria; order Nitrosomonadales; family Methylophilaceae; genus Methylophilus; species Methylophilus sp. DMC14. Next base: position 50,584 of record NZ_JBQUZA010000008.1, read on the forward strand.
TTGATACTAAATAATTCTGACTATATTTAAAAGCCCAAGGTTAGGCCTTGGGTTTTTTTATGATAGAAGCCAATGAAAATAAATGCATGGCTGAACCAGATTATTTATCACGCATATCAACGCTAAAGTTTGCAGCCTGCCACGCTGATAAAGCCTTGGCGTAATCAGCTTTGACGGTTAAAGCCTCTATTTGTAATGCTCTGAGCACTCGTCTAGCATCTAGTAAATCAAGCACACCACTTGCCCCATGACTGTAAGCAAACTCAGCATAATTTGCATTTTTTTCGGCTTTTGTCAAAATGTCCTGATCAAACCTTTTGGATCGATCAGCAGCCGAGATTAAATTCGCGCGTGACTGTTTGAGCTCAACGATTGCTAGCGCTGTAGTTTGCGATTTGACTGTAATTGCATTCTGATAACTTGCTTCAGCCCTAGCGACCTCACCTTCGTACTGGTAGTTTATGAATAGGGGAATATCGACTTGGATGCCTAATGTATTGGTAAACATACCCGTCTGTTGCCCTGGAAAGTGGTCATACCTACCAGTAATTGTTAAATCGCGAACTTTAAGAGATTCTGCTAATTTTATTGACTGAGTTGACTGGCCAATGCGTGTTTCAGCGGCAAGCACATCTGGGCGCTGTTGTAAGATAGTGCTATCAAGATTGGCTTTAATCGCTTCACTATAAGATGGCCACATTTCAGTGACAAAGATTGCAGAAGACTCGTTCTCTCTGCCAATTAGATAAGCTAAACTAGCTTGGGCTTTTTCAACATTGGCCTCTGCTAGCCGAAGGTCATTGGAGGTTCGCATGACCTCGACCTCTATTCGTGATAGGTCTGAAGTTGAGGCATCACCCGCTTTTACCCTTAACTCTGTGGCCTTAAGAATAGCCTGATATAACGCAATGTTTTCTTGCTGCACTTGTAAAACTTCTTGCGCAAGCTTGAGATCATAGTACGCATTTTTCAAGGCCAAGTATTGTTGGCGAAAAGTGTCCTGTAGATCCAACTCGCTGGCACTAAAAGCACTTTCCGCTACATTTTTTCTTAAAGTTCGTTTATCTCCCCTTTCCCAAAGTTGCGCATACATAATGTAAGCGTCATAGGTTTGATTCAACAAACTATTTTGATTGTTTGTGATGGCATAGTTAGTGTTGGCTTTATTACGATTTAAATCAATATTCGCTGTGGCAAGACTTAAAACGGGATTCGGCGCATGATCTGCAATCTTGATATTTGCCCCGGCAATATCAACAAGCTGTTTTGCGGAAATGATTTCTCTATTATTGAATGACAGCAATGTAGTTGCATCTTTTAGAGTCAGTCTTTTTAATTGAATATTGCCAAATAAGGGGTCGGCATTAGACTCTGCATGTATGCTTGCAACGTTGAAAGCTACAACAAAAGCGTAAGCGATATATAAGAAACGTAACATAGTGTGTGTTGTCATTAAATAGCTTGATTCATAAGCAATTATTGAACCAAAATTCTTGATTAACATCGTTCAATCCAAAGGGCAGGTCAATCTAATTTACAAAGAGACGATCTAACAACAAAACGTTTTGTTTTCACTCAATACTCTTAAACTTCATGGAAAAAGGATATTTTAAATATATATGTCAACCATGTAATCTTTGCAGGCTAAAGGCAATGCAATTATGCATATTTTGCAGAGAATGTGTATCGGGTAAAGTGAAGTTGGTTTCGCTTGAGATGTTTTAAAAGCAGTTAAGTCATCACTCATTTAAGAAGAGATAAGTTATTAGTATAAACCTATGCCAAGCTGTTGGGTTAGAGGGGATGAGAGAAATGTCTTTTGAGTAGCTAGTCTTGAGGGATTTAGACTGGACTCCTTTAAACATAGGATAGTTAAGATGACGAGTGACTTTTACCCTGACTTATTAAAAATTAAATGCATTATCAATTGATACTCTCCATCTTCAGATGGGCTTAACTCCTTCTTCTCACTCATTCCAAAGCTTGCAATCTGGCGGGATTTTTATCGAATCGCTTTGCTATCAATTAAAAAAAATAAGGTGAGTTATAAACGATGATGTAAGGTTTTACTAGCTATCATCTTCGTTAATATTGACCCCATTCATTAATGGGGTGATAACCATTCATTATATTTTTTGGCAAGGTAGCCGTCTTTTGTTGGGCCTTTTGCTGACTTTTCATTCTGCGATTTATGCAGAGGAAGGTGGCGTTAGTAGTATGTATGAGGCGATTAATCAGGGCAAATCGGTATCACAATTCCGGTTCCGTTATGAATATGTAGACCAGGCCAACAAGCCAGACGACGCCAACGCATTGACCTTGCAGTCCTTGCTCGGATGGCAAACCGCGCCTTACCAAGACCTCAGTGTCACGGCGCAGTTGATCAATGTAAGCCATTTGAATCAGGATTTTTACGATAACAATCTGGGGCGCAATCATTCCAGTCCGCTGCCAACGGTACAAGATCCTGAAATCACGGATATTAACCAGCTCTTTATTGATTACACCGGTATTCCTCATAGCAAAGTGCGGTTAGGCAGGCAAATCATCCGGATTGATAATACCCGTTATGTGGGCGATATTATTTTCAGGCAATCGTCTCAAGTGTTTGACGGGCTGACCTTGACCAATCACTCGCTGGCAAATACCGAGTTTTTGCTGGGGCATTATGAGCATTTGCGCCAGTCTACAGGCAAATACCGTAATACCAATTTTGATATTGCGCATGCCAGTTATCAGTATGCGCCCAAGGCGAGTGTCACCGCTTACGGCTATTTTATGGATCAGCCTGAAACAGGCCAGAATACCGGCGTTTTGAATAGTTCGCACAAGGATATTGGCTTGCGTTTTGATGGCGCAATCGAGGTGCACCCTGACTGGCGCTGGTTGCATACGCTGGAGCTGGCCCGGCAAACCGCCTATCAGGGCGGCGCCAGCGCCATTGATGTGTCTTATCGCAGAATGGGCTTGGGGCTGGGTTACAAACAATGGTTTGCCAGGATCGATCAGGAAATTCTATCGAGTAACCGCGGCTTATATGCGTTTCAAACGCCTTTTGCCACCTTGCATCCTTTTCAGGGCTGGACCGATTTGTTCACCACCACACCGAGACAAGGCATGATAGACCGCTATTTGACGCTAGGCGGCAAGTTTGAGCAGTGGACATTGCATACCGAGTGGCACACCATGTATGCCGACCAGCGCTATCAAACACCGACAGGCATGGGCGATCATTATGGTAACGAGTGGGATGTTTCCTGTGCTTATCAATACACGCCCAAGTTGCAGGCCAAATTTGAATATGCGCGCTTTTATGAGGATGACACGCTAGGCAGCAGCCTCACCGCGACCTCACGCAAGCCTGATACCACCAAGGGCTGGTTGACGTTGTTGTATCAGTTTTAATCAGTTTTGGTTGGCGAGTCGCAAGCTAGGTGCGGGGTTTACTTGAGCGATGCTTACTCATTGGGGCTGTTGGGAACAGCCACTAGGGTCTTGAAGCTGCTGTAAGGCATGGGCTTATAAAAGTAATAGCCCTGCACCAGTTTGCACGAGGTAGTATTCAAAAAATTTAATTGCTCCAGAGACTCTATGCCTTCTGCTACTACTTCAAAGTGCAGAATTTCGGCCAGTTTGACGATGGCCTTCACCAGCTCGGTATTGTCCAGATGTAAGGGAATGTCGTTCATAAACGCCCGGTCTATCTTGATCTGGCTGATTGGATATTTGGTCAGATAGCTCAGTGAGGAATAGCCTGTCCCAAAGTCATCCAACGAAACTGTAATGCCCAGTGATGCGACCTGAAGCAGGGTTTTCAGCACCTCTTCACTTTTCTCCAGCAGCACAGATTCAGTGATCTCCAGTTTTATCCAGGCCGGATTGCACTGCCAATGGTTTAATTTTTGTTGCAAGCTGTCAAAAAACAGCGGTGCCTGAATCTGGTGTGAAGATAAATTGATTGAAATCGGGATCATGTCATGGCAAGCACGATTGATTTCGACGGCATAAGCAATGCCTTGATTCAGAATCCAGTCGCCAATCTCCAGAATTTGCCCATTGCGTTCAGCCACAGGAATAAATTTATCTGGCGGGATAAAGCCTTTGAGTGGATGTTTCCAGCGGATCAAGGCTTCGGCACCGGCAATCCGATTGTCACGAATATCCACTTGCGGTTGCAGGTAGATTTCAAACTCCTTGTTTTCAAGCGCATGCGACAGTGCAGCTTCCATTTCAATATAATCAAGAGACTCTTGTAAAAAGCCCGGGGCAAAAAACAGGTATTGCTGCAGTGTTTTTTCCGCTTTGGTCGCCGTCAGCGTCGTGTAGGGGATCAAGAGCTTGAAGTTCTCTGTATCTTGCGGCAGCTTCATGATGCCGGCAAAAGTCTTGATCTTGATGGTGCGTATGCCCAGTGAATAAGGGGCTTGCAGGCGTGTAATCAGGGTTTCAATTTCGGTCACCAGCTTTTTATCGTCCCCGCATTCTTCCCTGACCCACAGAAAACTTGAAGACGCGACGCGCGCAATCAGACTGTTTGACACGACTCTTTCTTGCAGCCTGGCCAAAAACTGGTTCAATAATTCAGCCGTGCTAGCAGGCCCGATAAACTCTGACAACTCCTCGAGTGACTGTACCCTGATCATGGTCGCAACGATGGATTGATCTGCAGAAAAACGCTGCGGATAATGGTGTAAAAAGCCCAGTTTATTCAATACCCCGGTTTCCTTGTCAAACAGCAAGGACTGCTGCAGCCTGAACATCAGACTGTTTTCTGGAACTGGTTGTGGTTGGGTTTGCTTGCCTTCCAGCAAACCATTAATCACGCCAATAAATTCATTGGGCTCTGACCCCAACACTGCCAGAATCCTTGCATAGGTTTTTTTGCCCGCAAAATACAACACTCCCAGCAGGAGCAGCATACTGACCAGATAAATGCCGATATTGGTAAATTCAAGATACTCCAGTGACTTGAACTCTTGCCAGGTTTGCGAAAGATTCCCGGCCAGTGCGGTGTCCACGCTGTCTATCGTCGCCTTCCCAGCATGAAACACCGGTGTAAAGCGTGTTGTCACTGAGGCCTCTGACTTATCTATCGGTTGTTGAATGAGTAACTGGTTGAGTTCGTCCTTAAAAAGATGGAAGTTGCTCTGTATTTCGTCAATCAACCTAGCATTTTGCAAGTTGATTGCTGGGAGCTGTTTCAATTGCTCCACCTTGTTAGTCAGCACATGGAGCTTGTTCAGTATTTCTGGCAGGACATGATTACGCTTATATAAATCCTGCGTCCTGAGCGACTCTCTTACATCGGCAATCAGCATCAGGGTTTCTGTTCTAACCTCGTTTAGCGCCTCCATATTTGGGATCAAGGTGTTCGTGATGACTCCGCGTGAGAAGTAGGTTTTATGCGTCATCCAGATCAGACAGCCAACGGTCAAGGTAATGCTGATAATCATCATGAAGACGAATTTCAACAAGGTCCGTTTGATATTGATTTCCTGCGTGTTCATAGCTAATTCCTTGTTTTAACGTGAATAGTTCACGTTGCAGTTATGCCCCGCTCGTCTCTCTATAACGCCATAAATACTCTAGGCTTTAGGCCTATGCTCAAGCGTTAGATTAGGACAAATAAACCCACGTTTATTAGGGGATTAATGCGTCAGGGAGTCTCTTAAAATTGAGTTAAACAAATGTAATTTCATTGGCACTACTGTAAGGATCACATGAATGCAAAATTATTACGATCACACCGCAAGCAGCAATGATATGCCTGAATTTCACAACGAAGAATTACAGCAGTTGTGCCTATCGGTGTTGCCGCTGTGGGCGGATCAGATTCACGCTGCAAAAACACTGACCAGCAGCTCAATTGATGAATTGAGTGCCAAGTTTGCTGGGTTGTCGCAAAGTGTACGTACGGTCACCAGCCATGGGCAATCGCAGAGTAATGCGCAATTGCTTGAATTGCTCAATTTAAGCCAGGAGCAGTTAGCCACGGTGATTGCCTTGCTCAAAAACAGCATCGAAGAAAAGCAGACGCTGCTAGAGGCCGTGTCTACCTTGTCCAGTTATACCAAAGAGCTGTTGGATATGGCGGATATCGTGACCCGCATTGCCAAGGAAACCGGGATGGTCGCTGTGAACGCGGCGATTGAAGCCGCGCGTGTAGGTGAGCGCGGCCGAGGCTTTGCTGTGGTGGCGGATGCCGTGAAACGACTTTCCTCAGATGCTGGTCGCACCGGCTCGCATATTTCTGAAACCGTGAATCGCGTGTCGCAAGCGATTAAAAATGTGTCGCAAGTTTCAAAAGAGTTTGAAAAGAAAGATGCGCAAACCTTGATCGAGGCAGAGCAGATTGTGAATACGGTGCTGGATAAATTTGGCCATACCGCGAATGAGGTGGTCGAAGAGAGCCAGCAGATGGTGAAAGAAAGCCAGCATGTGGCCCAAGAGATCGATCATGTTTTGTATTCATTACAGTTTCAAGACCGCGTCAGTCAAATGTTGGGCCATGTGCAGCAGGATATCGAAAAACTGAATCAGCGCGTGGACGATGTGAAAGGACTGGGTGGTGTCGATGAATGGTTAAAACAACTGAAGTCCACTTACACCATGCGTGAGCAAACCCAGATTCACGACAAGCGCTCCAGGCCAACTGCAGGCGCCAGCAAAAAATCTTTCACTGCGAGTGCCGCGCCACCGGCCAGCACTAGCAACGATGCAGATGACATCACTTTCTTTTAAACGCTTTAAATAATAAGGAATTAGCCATGGCAAAAACCATACTTATTGTAGATGACTCTTCTTCTTTGCGATCCGTAGTTGGCACCGCCCTCAAAGGGGCAGGTTACGATGTGATTGAAGCCGAAGACGGCAAGGACGCACTGACCAAGCTAAACGGGCAAAAAATCCACCTCATCATTAGTGATGTGAACATGCCCAATATGAACGGCCTTGAGTTCCTCAAAGCCAGCAAGCAAATCCCCGCCTATAAATTTACGCCAGTAATCATGCTCACAACCGAGAGTGCCGAAGAGAAAAAGATGCAGGGTCAGGCCGGGGGCGCCAAGGCATGGATGGTGAAACCTTTCCAACCGCCACAATTGTTGAACGCCGTGTCCAAGCTGGTGTTGCCATAGCGCATCGCCCACAGCCATCCATCGATTTTCTATCTTAGGGAGTTCCAGTATGCCAGTCATGATTGATACCAATGAAGCGCGTTGTGCGCTGACCTTTAGTGGTGAATTAAATATTTACAACGCGGCAGAGACCATGGCCCAGGTGAAGGCCGAGTTAAGCAAGACCTTGCCCTTGCAGCTTGATTTGGCAGAGGTGGACGAAGTCGATGCGGCCGGCCTGCAGATTTTGATGGCGATCCGCTTGCATGCGCTTTCACATGGGGTGGATTTCCAACTTGCAAATCCCAGTGATGCGGTCATGGATTTGATTGAGCTCTCTGACACCGCTGGCTTTTTTGGCATCACCCAGGTGCTGACAGAAGTTGCCGCTTGAGACCACTATTTAAGGAGGAAACAAGATGCAACTAGATGAATCCCTGCAGATTTACATCATTGAAAGCCGTGATTTGCTACAGCAGATGGAAGAAGCGCTGCTGACGCTGGAACAGAATCCCGGAGACGAAGAAAAGATTAATGCCATCTTCCGTGCGGCCCACACCATTAAAGGCTCGGCCGGCTTGTTTGGCTTGGACTTTATCATCAGCTTCACCCATGTGGCTGAAAGCGTGCTGGATAAAGTGCGGAATGGTGAAATTGAAGTCACTGAAGAGATCGTGGCCCTGTTTCTTGAAGTGGGCGACTTTATCAGCAAGCTGATTGATCATGTGGCCGAAGGCACTACCCCAGATGCCGACACCCTGGTGGTCAACGACAGTTTGATTCACCGGCTCAATGTTTACCTGGAAGCCAAGCAGACGGCCAAAGCCGTGGCTGAGTTGCCGGTTGCAAGTGACACTGCCGCTACCGAGCCGGGCGCGCTAGAAAGTATGGACACCGCAGAAACCGGTTGCTGGCATCTCTCCTTGCGCTTCGGCCCGGATACCTTCCGCAGTGGCATGGATCCGTTCAGCTTCTTGCGTTACATGAATACCATGGGCCGCATTGTGCACATGGTCACCCTCACGCAAGCCCTGCCTGCACTCGAAGACATGGATGCCGAAAGCTGCTTTCTGGGTTTTGAAATCAGTTACGAAAGTCAGGCCAGCAAAGTCGAGATCGAAGGTATTTTTGATTTTGTGCGTGATGATTGCGAGATTCATATCCTGCCGCCGCATGGGCAGATTCAGCACTATATCGACTTGATCGACCGCCTCTCCAATGAAGACATGAAACTGGGTGAGATTTTACTCAAGTGCGGCACACTGACGCCCAATGAGCTAGAGGCGGCGCTTGCCAAACAGGCCAACCCTGCAACTGGCGACAAGCAGCCCATCGGCCAGACACTGGTCAATGAGCAACTGGTGCAACCCGCGGTGGTCAATGCGGCGCTGGAAAAACAGCGTCAGGTCAAAGAAACCAAAAATGCCGAATCCAACTATATCCGCATTGATGCCAACAAGCTGGATGAGCTGATCAATCTGGTGGGCGAACTGATTATTGCAGGGGCCGGCGCCACACTGATTTCCAATAAGATCGGTGATAGCGCCATGAATGAAGCCACTTCCAATATCTCTACGCTGGTGGAGCAAGTGCGTGACTCAGCACTGGCCTTGCGTATGGTGCAAATCGGCGCCACCTTTAGCCGCTTTAACCGTGTGGTACGTGATGTCAGCAAAGAGCTGGGTAAAGATATCCGCCTGGAGATCAGTGGCGAAGAAACCGAACTCGATAAAACCGTGGTGGAGAAAATCAGTGATCCACTCACGCATCTGGTACGCAACTCCATGGACCACGGCATTGAATCGGCCGAGGTGCGTGTTGCCAAAGGCAAACCCGCTTATGGCACGCTCAAACTCAATGCTTTCCACGACTCCGGCAGCATCGTGATTGAAGTCAGTGATGATGGCGCGGGCCTTAACCGCGACAAGATTCTGGCCAAAGCCATAGACAAAGGCTTGGTCAGCCCTGAGCAGTCACTCAGTGACAAAGACATTTATAACCTGATTTTTGAAGCAGGCTTTTCTACCGCAGACGCCGTCAGCAACCTGTCTGGCCGCGGGGTGGGCATGGATGTGGTCAAACGTAATATTCAGGCCCTGCGCGGCACCATTGATATCCAGTCGCGGCCTGGCTTGGGTTGCACCATGAGCATCCGCCTGCCACTGACGCTCGCTATTATTGATGGCTTTCTCGTGGGCGTGGCCGACTCTTCTTACGTGGTCCCACTCGATATGGTGGTGGAATGTATTGAGCTTTCTGCAGCGGATTATGAATCCTCTGTCAATGATCAAAGAAACTTTATTAACCTGCGGGGCGAGGTCTTGCCTTACCTCAAACTCAGGGATGAGTTCGAAAGTAAAGGTGAGCCTCCTGCACGGCAAAACATCGTTGTGATGCAGTATGCAAACCAAAAAATAGGATTAGTGGTGGATAAGTTGATTGGTGAATTCCAGACTGTGATTAAACCCCTGGGTAAGGTGTTTGAGAACGTCAAAGGTATTGGTGGCTTCACCATTCTTGGCTCAGGCAGCGTGGCACTGGTATTGGATGTGCCGCGCATGATGCAACTGGCCAATATGGAAAGCATAAAAGAACAGGCGCTTCTCGACAGTTAAGTAAGCTCCAGCGATTTAACCAAACAATTTATTAATTAAAGAAGGCGGGTTTGTAATGAAAGTTTCTCAAAAAATATCACTCATGATTGCTATTGCAGTTCTTGGACTATTTAGTTTGATCGGCCTCAACTACAGCAGTCTCGAAAAAGTGTTTGAAGCGACCAACAATGCCAACGTGAACGGGATTCCAAGCATCAGTACTTTAAACGAAGTCATGAAGAAGTTTGGTCAATTGCGGGTCAGGGTGTATCGCCATGTGCTGAATACCGATCAAAATGCGATGACTGCCATTGAAACTGCGATTAACGAGGCGAAAAAAGGTGTTGAAGATGGCCTGGTGAAATATAGCAACGAGAACATCTTTGATGCAAAAGATAAAGAGCTGTTAGACCGTGTGCGTAAAGGCTATGAGGCTTATTTACCTGGTATGACTGAAGTCATCAAGCTCTCGAGAGAAGGTAAGCAAAAAGAAGCGCTTGCTATTTTAACTTCAAATGCAAAAGTGGCTGAAGAGTTGAATGCTGCGATTGATGAGCATATGGCTTACAACCAGGCATTGGCTAAAGCCTCGGCTGAAAATGCGATTGAAGTTAAATCTAGCGCTGTGACAACTGGCTTGATTGTGGGTGGTTTACTTTCGTTTGCTGTATTGGCTCTCGCGCTCTTTATCATCAGATCCATCACCCGCCCACTCAATAGCGCTGTGATTTCTGCTAATGCCATTGCCAATGGGGATTTAACGCAAACCGTTGAAGTGACCTCCAATGATGAAATCGGCCAGATGATGGCCTCCATGAAAACCATGTCTGAAAAAATCAGCACGGTGATTAATGAGATCAAGGCCTCTGCAGACAATATTGCCAGTGCCTCCGAGCAAGTGAGTGCGACGGCGCAAAGCATCAGCCAGGCCACCAACGAACAAGCCGCTTCTGTCGAGGAAACCTCTGCGTCAGTCGAGCAAATGAGCGCATCTATTAACCAGAATGCTGAAAACTCCAAAGTGACCGACGGCATTGCCGGTAAAGCAGCCAAAGATGCTAACGAGGGTGGAGCTGCGGTGAAAGACACGGTGGTGGCGATGAAGAGCATCGCTGACAAGATCAGCATTATTGATGACATTGCCTACCAGACTAACCTGCTGGCCTTGAACGCTGCGATTGAAGCGGCGCGTGCCGGTGAGCATGGCAAAGGCTTTGCTGTGGTGGCGGCAGAAGTGCGCAAGCTGGCTGAGCGTAGCCAGGTGGCGGCACAAGAGATTGGCGAAGTGGCGAAAAACTCCGTGGGTCTGGCAGAGCGCGCCGGAGACTTGCTGGATGAGATCGTGCCTAGCATCAACAAAACCAGTGATCTGGTACAAGAGATTTATGCAGCAAGTGAAGAGCAAAGCAGTGGAGCCTTGCAGATTACGGCTGCGATGAATCAACTGAGCCAGGTGACCCAGCAAAATGCCAGCTCCAGTGAAGAACTGGCGGCGACGGCTGAAGAGATGAGCGGTCAGGCTGAGCAACTGCAACAACTGATTGGATTCTTCAAGGTGGGGGTGGATGATCATCTGGTCTCGGCAGCCACTAAAAAGGTGATCAAAAAAGTCTCTAAACCAACGATTGGTCATGTGACTGGTGCCAAGTCAACTAACGACTATGCAGCTCAAGTCGATGAAGCACAGTTCGTAAAGTTCTAAGGAATATTGATTGTCGACATTTGCAGCAGCCTACTGGCGAGCTTGCGAGAACTGCCGACAACCTTGAAAGGAAAAGTCATGAGTGAACTGAGTGTGGCAGAGCCACCAAAAACGCAGCAAGCAGTGTTAGAAAACGGGATTCAGCAGTACCTCACCTTTGTCCTTGGGCGGGAGACCTTTGCCCTCAATATCCTCAATATCAAAGAGATTATTGAGTATGGGCAATTAACCGAGGTCCCCAAAATGCCAGCGTTTATTCGCGGCGTCATTAACCTGCGCGGTGCAGTGGTGCCGGTGATTGATATGGCTGCCAGGTTTGGCAAGCCTAGTGCCGATATCACACGTAAAACCTGCATTGTCATTATAGAAGTTGCACATGTAGAGGCGACGCAAGTGGTTGGTGTCATGGTCGATGCTGTCAATGAAGTGGTGGATATTGAAGCGGCCAATATTGAGCCTGCGCCAAGCTTTGGTGCCAATATCCGTGCGGACTTTATTGAAGGTATGGGCAAAATTGATGGCAAGTTTGTAATTATTTTAGATGTGAACAGCGTACTGTCGGTGGATGAAATTGCCACGCTGGCAGGCAGTAACGTCAGCACTGCTGCTGAGTAATGATAAAGGGCTTTATCAAGTAAAGCGCTAAAAGAACTTTTGGATTGTAAATCCATAAAAACGAAAGGTAGTTAGATATGAAACTGACTGTTGCAAAAAAAATGCTGTTTTTAATATTCACTGCGGTGGTTGGTATGGTGGGCTTGGTCATCATGGCGAGCACGCAAATGGAGAAAGTGTTTAACACTGTCAATGTCGCTAACGTGAACTCCATCCCCAGCCTGATTGATCTGGATCAGATACGCAAACACACTTTGCGCTTTCGTATCCAGTTAAATCGCCATATTGTCACTGATGCTAGAGATATCAAGGCCTTAGATGACACAGAGGCCAAAATTGAAGAGCATAAAAAAGCGTCACTAGAGGCATTTGATCATTACATCCAAAACAATGTGGCCGATGAAAAAGATAAACAGCTGGTCACCAAAAGTCGTGATTTGTTTGTGCAGTACATGTCGCATGCGCCCGCAATCATTGCGCTTTCCCGCGCCAATAAATCTGAGCAGGCGCGTGAAGCCTCTGCCGAATTGATGGGGTTGGCAGATGAAGCGGCTAACGTACTTAATGAGGATTTTGATTACAACGTAGGGCTGGCTAAACAGGGCGCTGAAAAGGCACAAGCAGTTAAAGCACAAGCCAGCTTGGTTGCTTTCACTATCGCCGCGATCATCATCGCTATTGCAGGGGTCGTCGGCTGGATAATTACTTCAGGCCTGCTTAAACAACTGGGCGGTGAACCTGATTATGCAGCTTCTGTGGTCAAAACGGTGGCCTCTGGCGACTACACCGTTCAAGTAGAAACCAAGCCAGGCGATACCAGCAGTATGTTGTATTCCATGAAGCAAATGGTCGAACAATTGTTGACTCAAATTGGTGGTGAGCCCGCCTATGCCGCAGGCATTGTGAAACGTGTCGCTGAAGGGGATTTAACTGTTAAGACGGATTTACGCCCCAATGATAACAGCAGCATTTTGTTTGCCATCGACAATATGGTGAACCGCCTGACCGGCATTATTTCTGAAGTGCGAGGCTCTGCCGACAATATCGCTAGTGCCTCTGAGCAAGTAAGTGCCACCGCACAAAGTATCAGCCAGGCCACTAATGAGCAAGCAGCCTCTGTCGAAGAAACCTCTGCCTCTGTTGAGCAAATGAGTGCGTCTATTAACCAGAACGCCGAAAACTCCAAAGTCACCGATAGCATTGCCGGTAAAGCCGCTACAGACGCCAACGAAGGCGGCGCAGCGGTGAAAGATACCGTGGTTGCCATGAAGAGCATCGCTGACAAGATCAGCATTATTGATGACATTGCCTACCAGACTAACCTGCTGGCCTTGAACGCAGCGATTGAAGCTGCGCGTGCGGGCGAGCATGGTAAAGGCTTTGCTGTGGTTGCGGCAGAAGTACGCAAGCTAGCCGAGCGTAGCCAGGTCGCTGCGCAAGAGATTGGTGAAGTGGCCAAGAACTCCGTGGGCCTGGCAGAACGTGCTGGTGACTTGCTGGATGAGATTGTGCCTAGCATCAACAAAACCAGTGATTTGGTACAAGAGATTTATGCGGCGAGTGAAGAGCAAAGCAGTGGTGCCTTACAGATTACTTCTGCCATGAACCAACTGAGCCAAACCACCCAGCAAAACGCGAGTTCGAGTGAAGAGCTGGCCGCGACGGCAGAGGAAATGAGTGGCCAGGCTGAGCAACTGCAACAACTGATTTCCTACTTTAAGGTAGGTTCCGAAGGCAGTGGTGGTTTTTCAGCTGCAGTGAAAAAGAGCGTTAAAAAAGTGACCACACCAGCCAGCAGTAAAGCACCACTGCATGTCGCGACTGCGGCGGCCGATATTGATGAGTCACAGTTTGTTAAATTTTAATGATTGAGTGCAACACCAAACGAGTCCCTGATGGCATCTCCCTCGTTTTAGAGCCAATCTCCGTGCAGATTTTGTAGGCGGCACGGAGCAGAGTCAGGGACAGTTTGTAATGAGTTTAAATGTGAATAGTGTTTTGTCTGTATGCAGGATAGCAATCTTGGCTGGTACGGTTGAGAAGTATCACTAAATGTTGAAAAGGAAGTTGAAATGAAAATGACCGTTGCAAAAAAAATGATACTGCTGATTGGCACAGCGGTATTTGGCCTGATTTTAATCGCTTCCATGGCGCAGTATTACCTGGACCAGGTATACACCAAAACCAATTACCTCAATATCAATACCGTGCCCAGCATTATTGTTTTGGATGAAATGTCCAAAGCTTATGCGGATATGCAGGAAACAGTTTATCAGCATATCGTCAATACAGATGACGCGACCATGACACAGTTGGATCGCGTGATTCTGGAATACCGGGCCAAGCTTGATGAAGGCGTTAAGAAGTATGAGTCCGAGAATATCACCGACGATAAAGATCGTAGCTTGATTGAAGGGATTAAATCTGAGCTGAGAAGTTACGATACAGTGCGTGAGCGTGTATTGTCGCTCTCACGTGCCAACAAAATTGATGAGGCACGTAAGGCTGTCTTCGCTGCGAAAGATGACTTCCTTAAAGTTTCACAAGCGATTGAAGCGGATAGAAAGTACAACGTGGAAATCGGTCAAAAGGCTTCAAAAGACGCCTCTGACACACAGGCCACCGCTTTACTGCTCTCCCGCACAATCGCCTTGGCCGTCATCGCGCTAGCCGCCGCAATCGGCTTCTTTATTACCCGTAACCTGTTAAAACAATTGGGCGGGGAGCCGGATTACGCAGCCGCTGTTGTGAAAACGGTAGCCGCGGGGGATTACACGATTCAAGTGGAAACCAAGCCTGGCGATACCAGCAGTTTGTTGTACTCCATGAAGCAAATGGTTGAGCAATTAATGTCTCAAATTGGTGGCAAGCCAGAGTACGCTGCTTCGGTCGTGAAAACAGTCGCTTCCGGCGACTACACGGTTCAGGTAGAAACCAGACCCGGCGATACCAGCAGTCTGTTGTACTCTATGAAGCAGATGGTCGAACAATTGCTGTCTCAAATTGGTGGCGAGCCTGCTTATGCTGCGGGCATTGTCAAGCGCGTCGCTGAAGGGGATTTGACTGTTAAGACGGATTTACGCCCCAATGATAACAGCAGCATTTTGTTTGCCATCGACAATATGGTGAACCGCCTCACCGGTATTATTTCTGAAGTCCGTGGCTCCGCTGACAATATTGCCAGTGCTTCGGAGCAAGTGAGTGCGACGGCACAAAGTATCAGCCAGGCCACCAACGAACAAGCCGCTTCAGTAGAGGAAACTTCTGCTTCAGTGGAGCAGATGAGTGCTTCTATCAACCAAAACGCTGAAAACTCTAAAGTGACCGATGGCATTGCCGGTCAAGCAGCTAAAGACGCCAACGAAGGCGGGGCCGCGGTGAAGGATACCGTGATTGCCATGAAGAGCATCGCTGACAAGATCAGCATTATTGATGACATTGCCTACCAGACCAACCTGCTGGCCTTGAACGCGGCCATTGAAGCGGCACGTGCGGGCGAGCATGGCAAAGGCTTTGCGGTGGTAGCGGCCGAAGTGCGCAAGCTGGCAGAGCGTAGCCAGGTGGCGGCGCAAGAGATTGGTGAAGTGGCTAAGAATTCCGTGGGTCTGGCTGAGCGTGCCGGTGACTTGCTGGATGAGATCGTGCCTAGCATCAACAAAACCAGTGATCTGGTACAAGAGATTTATGCCGCGAGTGAAGAGCAAAGCAGTGGAGCCTTGCAGATTACGGCTGCGATGAATCAACTGAGCCAGGTGACCCAGCAAAATGCCAGCTCCAGTGAAGAACTGGCGGCGACCGCTGAAGAGATGAGCGGCCAGGCTGAGCAACTGCAACAATTGATCTCCTACTTTAAGGTGGGTTCAGAAGAGAATGCTTTTTCCTCTTCAGTGAAAAAGAGCGTTAAAAAAGTGACCAAGCCAGCCAGTAGCAAATCAGCGCTGCATGTAGCGACGGCCAATGCCGCCGATATTGATGAGTCACAGTTTGTGAAGTTTTAACTTGATCGAGATGTATGTGGCTGATGTTGGGAAGCATGAGCCACACGGCCAGTAGGCTAAAAATTTGTTAAATCAAGTGTAATTATGTTGGGAGAAACAGTATGTCTATTTTGAACTACAGGGCAGTCAATAAAAGTCGCATTCAGGTTGCGCAGCAATATTTAATGCAATTGGGTAAGGGACAGTTGAATCAATCACTGGACTTAAGTGTTCAAGATGAGTTAAGTCCTCTTTTTTTGCAAATTTACGAGTTGCAACAGCAATTGGCGCAGAAACAACAGGTGCTGGATGATTTCATGAGTGATCTTAAGCACATGTCCAAAGAGCATGATACTGGAGATATTGATGTAGCGATGAATGCAGATAAATTCCAAGGCGATTTCAAAACCATGGCGGTAGGGGTGAATACCATGGTTGGTGGACATATTGCGGTGAAGAAAAAAGCCATGGCGGTCATTAAGGCCTTTGGTGAAGGTGATTTTGATGCACCGATGGAGCAACTGCCAGGTAAAAAAGCGTTTATCAATGAGACCATTGAAAAGATGCGCAGTAATCTCAAGGGCTTTATTGCCGACATGAACCATATGTCGAAAGAGCACGATGCCGGTGACATTGATGTGGCGATGAATGCAGATAAATTCCAAGGCGACTTCAAAACTATGGCAGCGGGCGTGAACACCATGGTTGGTGGCCATATTGCGGTGAAGAAAAAAGCCATGGCGGTCATCAAAGCCTTTGGCGAAGGTAACTTTGATGCGCCAATGGAGCAATTGCCAGGTAAAAAAGCCTTTATCAACGACACCATTGAAAAGATGCGCAGCAATCTTAAAGGCTTTATTGCCGACATGAACCATATGTCGAAAGAGCACGATGCGGGTGACATTGACGTGGTGATGAATGCAGATAAATTCCAAGGCGATTTTAAAACCATGGCGGTAGGGGTGAATACCATGGTTGGTGGTCATATTGCGGTGAAGAAAAAAGCCATGGCGGTCATCAAAGCCTTTGGTGAAGGTAACTTTGATGCGCCGATGGAGCAACTGCCCGGTAAAAAAGCGTTTATCAACGACACCATTGAAAGCATGCGCAGTAACCTTAAAGGTTTTATTGCCGACATGAACCATATGTCCAAAGAGCACGATGCCGGGGATATTGATGTGGTCATCAATGCAGATAAATTCCAGGGCGATTTCAAAACTATGGCAGTCGGTGTGAATACCATGGTCGGCGGCCACATTGCAGTGAAGAAAAAAGCCATGGCGGTGATTAAGGAGTTTGGTGAGGGTAACTTTGACGCGCCAATGGAGCAATTGCCTGGCAAAAAAGCCTTTATCAATGACACCATTGAAATGGTCCGCAGCAATATGAAAGCCATGTCAGGTGAAATCAATATGCTGATTGAGGCCGCTTCACAAGGTAATTTGACTGTACGTGCAGACTCAACTTTGTATAAGGGCGATTACCGCAAGATGGTGCAAGGCCTCAATGACATGCTGGATAACATTGTCAATCCGCTGGTAGAGGTCATGGCATTGATGAAAGAGGTTGAGCAAGGCGATTTGACCCAACGCATAGACAATGAATATCAAGGCCAACTTGAAGAGCTGAAGCTGTCCGTGGTCAATACGGTAGAGCGATTGATGCAAGTCATCCTCGAGGTGAGAGGCTCCGCTGACAATATTGCCAGTGCCTCCGAGCAAGTGAGTGCGACCGCGCAAAGCATCAGCCAGGCCACTAACGAACAAGCCGCTGCTGTTGAAGAGACTTCGGCCTCCGTTGAGCAGATGAGTGCCTCAATTAACCAGAATACCGAAAACTCTAAAGTGACCGATGGCATTGCCGGTAAAGCCGCGAAAGACGCCAACGAAGGCGGGGCTGCGGTGAAAGATACCGTGATTGCCATGAAGAGTATCGCTGACAAGATCAGCATTATTGATGACATTGCCTACCAGACCAACCTGCTGGCCTTGAACGCGGCCATTGAAGCGGCACGTGCGGGCGAGCATGGCAAAGGCTTTGCTGTGGTTGCGGCAGAAGTGCGAAAACTGGCAGAACGTAGCCAGGTGGCAGCGCAAGAGATTGGTGAAGTCGCCAAGAACTCAGTGAGCCTGGCAGAACGTGCCGGTGACTTGCTAGACGACATCGTCCCTAGTATCAATAAAACCAGCGACCTGGTACAAGAGATCTCAGCGGCCAGTGAGGAGCAAAGCAGTGGTGCATTACAGATTACGGCTGCGATGAACCAGCTGAATGAGGTGACCCAGCAAAACGCGAGTTCTAGTGAAGAACTGGCAGCGACGGCAGAAGAAATGAGCGGCCAGGCCGAGCAACTGCAACACTTAATCGCTTTCTTTAAAGTGGGCAGCGAACATCATGCACCTGCAGGATCAGAAAGACAAAGGACGAAGTCTTTAAGTAGTAAACCAGTTGGTAAAAAATCTAAGGGGGGCAAGCCAGTCATTAGCCAGTCTATACCAACGCCAAAAACTGGCACCTATGGTGGCGGCATTGATGAGGAGCAGTTCGTTAGGTTTTAAGTGATTGGGCACACATTGACGTGTGTCCATTCGGTACTTAAAACAGAAAACGAAAGGATCTAAAATGAGTGAATTGGTCGTTGTAAAACAAGAAAGTAATCCGCTGAATGGTTTGTCTGGGGCTGTGCAGCAATATTTAACATTTATGCTTGGACGCGAAGTGTTTGCCCTAAATATCCTCAATATCAAGGAAATTATCGAGTATGGGCAGCTGACTGAAGTGCCCAAAATGCCTGCGTTTATCCGAGGGGTAATTAATTTGCGTGGTGCGGTGGTGCCTGTGATTGATATGGCAGCACGGTTTGACAAGCCAACGGCGGACATCACGCGCAAAACCTGTATCGTGATTATTGAAGTTGCGCATGCTGAGGGGACACAAGTCGTCGGCATGATGGTGGATGCGGTGAATGAAGTGGTGGATATTGAGGCTGGCAATATTGAGCCGGCGCCGAGTTTTGGTGCCAATATCCGCGCTGATTTTATTGAAGGCATGGGCAAGATAGAGGGTAAGTTTATTATTTTACTCAACGTGAACAAGGTATTGTCTGTCGATGAGGTCTCTAGTCTGGCGACTGGCGCCGCTTTGGCGAATTAACGCTTGAAGCAAGTGAGAGATTGGAAACTAATCGCTAGTCTGATAAACATTGGCGAGTTAAAGGGTAAATAAGATGGATCAGATTGAATCATTAACCGTCAAAGAGTTTGGCTTGTTTAAAAGCTTTATTTACTCACAAGCAGGCATTGCCCTGTCTGACGTTAAAAAACCGTTGGTGAGTGGCCGGCTCAGTAAGCGCCTGCATTTTCATAAACTGCATTCATTCACGCAGTATTACAAGTTGATTAATGATCCGGCCAATGCGACGGAAAAGCAGATTGCGATTGATTTGCTCACCACCAACGAAACGCATTTTTTCAGAGAGCCCAAACACTTTGACTTCTTTAAAGAAGTGATTCTGCCCAAGCGTAGCAAAGGCAAGCCTTTCCGGGTCTGGAGTGCGGCGTGCTCGTCTGGTGAGGAGCCCTATACGATTGCCATGTTGCTTGATGAACATCTGGGCAAAGAGCCCTGGGAAATTGTCGCCTCTGATTTAAGCACCAAGGTGTTGCAGCAAGCGCACAGCGGTTGTTACAACATGCAGCGTGCCTCCGAGATCCCCAGGCCTTATCTGACCAAATATTGCCTGAAAGGCACCGGCGATCACGACGGCGAGCTGCTAATTGTGAAAGAGCTCAGGCAACGGATCAAATTTTTGCAGGTTAATCTGACCAAGCCTTTTCCTGATCTGGGCCAGTTTGATGTGATTTTTTTGCGTAACGTGATGATCTATTTTGATGTCGAGACCAAACGGCAGATTACAGATCAAATGTTGCCCTTGCTCAAGGATGGCGGCTACTTCATGATCAGTCATTCCGAGAGCTTGAATGGCGTCACTGAGAAATTTGTCTCTGAAGCGCCTTCTATTTATAAAAAAGCTGCTAATTAGTTGTTATGTTGATGCGTACCCAGCCTACCTTGAGTTTTGGATTATTCGATAAAAAGCCTGAAGAGGTTTTTGAGGTTTTTTTGCAGCCTGGTGAATGGTACTGGGGCGATGCTGATACCAGAGTCCGAACCATTCTGGGCTCCTGCGTGGCAATCACCATCTGGCACCCGGTAAAACAGATGGGAGGCATGTGCCATATCCTGTTGCCGCAGCGGCATGCCTCACGTAAAGACAAGAATGAAACAGCTTCTGGCAGGTCAGGCAAATATGCCGATGAAGCGATTGCCTTGATGATGGAAGAAATGGCCAAACTCAAGCTTCGCCCGCAAGACTGCCAGGTGAAAGTGTTCGGCGGCAGCAATATGTTTCCGCAATTGCAGATAAACCAGAAAAACAATATTGGGGACCGGAACTTGCATGCCGTTTTGATGCTTCTGGCCGAAAACGGCTTTCAAATCCATGCCAATCATTATGGCGGTGAGGACTCACGCTATATTATTTTTGATATCTGGAGTGGGTTTGCCTGGGTGAAAAGCAAGGCTTAACGAGAATATTAATTATGAAAAAAATCAGGGTCATGATTGTGGATGATTCAGCAGTGGTCAGAAAAGTCCTTGCTGAGAAAATTACAAAATGTTCAGAGATTGAGGTCATTTCTGCGGCTTCCGATCCCATTTTCGCCATGGATAAAATGATGAAAGATTGGCCGGATGTGGTGATTCTTGATGTGGAGATGCCTAGAATGGATGGCATCACCTTCCTCAAGAAAATCATGTCGCAGCGCCCCACGCCGGTCATTATCTGTTCGACACTGACCGAGAAGGGCGCCGAAACCACCATTCAGGCGCTGGCAGCTGGGGCGGTGAGCATTGTCACCAAGCCCAAGGCGGGCTTGAAAGACTTTTTAGAAGATGATGCCAACGACATTATCAATGTGATCAAGGTTGCGGCAAAAGCCAATCTGAAAAGAATCACGCATGCTGAACCTGTGGCCAAGGTCGCCCCCAAGCTGACAGCGGATGCGGTACTCGCTGCGCCCAGTAACCGGGCCATGGCACAGACGACAGAAAGCATTATCGCTATTGGCACCTCCACTGGCGGCACCCAAGCGCTAGAGGCTGTGCTCACCAGCTTGCCACGCGTCTCGCCTGGCATGGTGATCGTGCAGCATATGCCAGAAAATTTTACGGCCGCATTTGCCAAGCGACTCAATGAACTCTGTGATATCGAAGTCAAGGAAGCTGCCCATGGTGACCGCGTCATCCCTGGCCGCGCCCTGATTGCCCCGGGCGGCAAGCACATGCTGCTTAAACGCAGTGGCGCGCAATATCATGTTGACGTGATTGATGGCCCGCTGGTCAGCCGCCATCGCCCCTCGGTCAATGTGCTGTTCCGTTCGGTCGCCCAGCAGGCAGGTAAGAATGCCTTGGGCATCATCATGACGGGCATGGGCGACGATGGCGCACAAGGCCTGAAGGAAATGCTGGAGGCAGGGGCCGAGACACTGGGGCAGGATGAAAGAAGTTGTGTGGTTTACGGCATGCCCAAAGAGGCACACAAATTGGGCGCGACACAAAGAGAAGTGCCGTTGTCGAAAATCCCTTCTGAAATTATGAATTACTGGAACAAGAAATGACGTGCTTTTTAACAGCCCTGCCAGCCAAGATATTTCTTCAACGACTACCGCGCTTGTTTACGTTGTTGCTGGTCGGGATCACCGGACTTGCTCGGGCAGAAGTCGAAGAAGACGGCCGTTATTGGCTCAATATTTATGCCCAAGGTAAATTGCCGGTAGAGAATTTATACTGGAGCATGGACACGCATCCGCGCTGGCGTGATGAGGGCAAGCATTTTGATACGCTGATTCTGCGCCCGTCCATTTTTTACAAGGTGACGCCCAAGGCCAGTGTCTGGTTAGGGTATGACACGATTATCAACCATCCGGCAGGCGCCTCGGCCTATCAGGAAAACCGCTTGTGGCAGCAGTTTTCTTACCAGTTTGACCCGATTGGCGGGGTAAGCTTGAGCAGCCGTTCCAGGCTGGAAAACCGTGAGCGGGAGGACTTTAGCCAGCACGCCTATCGCTGGCGGCAAATGGTGCGCGCCAGTCTGCCTTCGAGCTTGAATCCGCAATTATCCTGGGTGGTGTATGACGAGTTGTTTATCAACTTTAACGATACGCACTGGGGTCCACGCAAGGGGTTTGACCAGAACCGCCTGTTTCTGGGCGTGAACTGGAAATTCAGTGACTTTAGCAATGCCGATATCGGCTATCTGAACCAGTTTATAAATACCAAAACCGTAGACCGTGAGAATCATGTCCTCATGACAGCGATCCGTTTTAATTTTTAGCGGAATTTGTCGTTAAATGGTTGTGATTTTAAGAAAGATGTTTGTCGTACTGTTGGCCTTGGCCGCAGGTTTGCCGCTGGTTGTCAGCGCAGAAGAGACGCCTGCAGCGGAGACGGTTGCACCATTGACGCTAAGTGGGTATGTCGAGAGCTATTATGTGCGTGATTTTAATGATCCGCCCAACCATAAACGGCCCGACTTTATCTACAGCCATAACCGGGCCAATGATTTGAGCATCAACCTGGCCATGGTCAAGGCCAGTGTGAATACGCAGCGCGTGCGCGGTAACCTGGCGCTGGCTTCTGGCAGTTATATGCGCGCCAATTACGCTGCCGAGCCTAAAGATTTGCAACATATTTTTGAAGCCAATGCGGGTGTCAAGCTTTCAGCCAACCACGATCTCTGGCTGGAGGCCGGGGTGATGCCCTCGCACCTGGGCTTTGAAAGTGCGATCGGCACCGAGAACTGGACGCTGACGCGTAGCTTGATGGCAGAGAATTCGCCTTATTTTGAAACAGGGGCCAAACTCAGTTATACCTCTGCTGATGGCAAGTGGATGGCGAGTGGCTTGGTGTTGAATGGTTGGCAGCGCATCCGTGCGCCGCAAGGCAATACGACGCCGTCCATCGGCCATCAACTGACCTATAAACCGAATGACCGGGTGACGCTCAATAGCAGCTCGTTTATCGGCAATGACAAATCTGACCGTGCGCGGCAGATGCGTTATTTTCATGACTTTTATGGCATCTTTAAGCTGGATGAGCAATGGAGCCTGATTACCGCGTTTGATATTGGCGCCGAAGAAAAACCGCCAGGAGCGGGCGACGGCTACAATGTGTGGCTGGCGCCGGCTGTACTGGCCAAATACCAGTATTCCAGCCAGTTCAGTGTCACCGGGCGCGTGGAATACTATCAGGACAAACAAGGGGTGATTATCAACACCGGCACCCCTCACGGTTTTAAAACCATGGGCTACTCGGTGAATGCGGATTACAAAATATGCCCGCGTGTGACCGTGCGCGCCGAGCTGCGGCAGTTGCAAAGCCGGGATGATATTTTTAATGAGTCTGGCCGTCGTCAGACGGACCATAACCTGACCGCGGCCACGGCCATTGCCGTCCAGTTTTAGCCTTGCCTGGTCTGCAGGCTAGCCTGGGCCTGCTAATACGATCAGGATGTAAACGTTTTTATGAGGATGCAGTGATGAATGCAATGACACAAAACAGCAGCGCGGATAGCGCGAGCGCCAAACAAACTGCGGGCGAATACCTGACTTTTATTCTCGGCAACGAGCAATACGGGATTGATATCCTCAAAGTACAGGAGATCCGCGGCTATGATCCGGTGACCCATATTGCCAATATGCCTGCGTTTATCAAAGGCGTGGTCAACCTGCGCGGCAAAATTGTGCCTATCGTGGATTTGCGTATCAAGTTTGATCTGGGCGAGGTGGTCTATAACGAATTCACGGTCGTCATTATTCTGAACCTCAGTGGTCGCGTCGTCGGCATCGTTGTCGATGGCGTATCGGATGTGCGGGAGTTGTACGAAGAAAATCTGCGTGAAATGCCGACACTGGTGACACGGATTAACACCAACTATGTGATTGGTCTGGCAACAGTTGAGAGTGAAATGATTATTCTGGTGGACATCGAGCGGTTGATGGCCAGTGATGAAATGGAATTGATGGACAAGCCCGCCGAATAAATGCACCGCTGCCAAACAAAAAATAAACCTGCGCAAGCAGGTTTATTTTTTTGTGGCTACCCAAGCTTACTTTTTAACTGTCTCGCTAGGGTTGTGATATCTCGCCAGCCAATGGGCATAAGGGGCTGGCAACACCCAGGCGGCCTGATCCTTGCCTAGCGCCTTGGCCGCAAAATAAGGCCAATGCGGATTTTCAAGGTGCGCGCGGCCGATCATGGCCAGATCCAGTTGCTCGTTGCGGATGGCACCATCCGCCAGGGTGGGGGCACCAAAGCCCCAGGCGGAAGACACCGGAATCCCGGCTTCTTGACGCACGCGCTGTGCAATCGGCGCCAGAAAAGCGGGCCCCCAGGGAATATTGGTTTCAGGGATGGTAAAGCCGACACTCACACTGAGCATATCCAGGCCACGATCACGCCAGGCTTTCACCAACTGGATAGACTCACTCAAGGTTTCTTCATCTTTGCCATCATACTCAATCACGCCAAAGCGGGCTGTCAGTGGCAGATGCTCCGGCCAGACGGCGCGAATGGCTTCCAGGGTCTCAATTGTAAATCGTGAGCGGTTTTCAAAACTACCGCCATATTGGTCGGTACGCTGGTTAGAGTGCGCCGAGGTAAAGCTTTGGCCCAGGTAACCATGCGCAAAGTGGATTTCTAGCCATTCAAAACCAGCGGCCAGTGCACGTTTGGCTGCCGCCACAAAGTCATTTTGTACGCGGGCGATATCTGCAAGCGTCATGGCTTGGGGGACACGTGGCAAGCCACCGCCAAAGGCCAGGGCAGAAGGTGCAATCGGTTGCCAGGCACGCGCATCACTTTCGGCCATATGGTCATCGCCCTCCCAGGGTTTGTTGGCACTGGCTTTGCGGCCGGCATGCGCAATCTGGATGCCGGGGACTGCGCCTGCAGCTTTGATGGCCGCCGCAATCTTACGCAATTGCTCTGCTTGCGCATCATTCCAGATGCCCAGACACCCAGGTGTAATGCGGCCTTCAGGTGCTACGCCGGTCGCCTCCACAATCACCAGGCCACTGCCACCGCGGGCCAGTGTCGCGTAATGCGCCTGGTGCCAGTCGTTGGCGACGCCATCTTCGGCCATGTACTGGCACATAGGTGGCACCGCAATACGGTTTCTGAGCGTAACGTTTTTTAATGTGTAGCTAGAAAATAAGTCAGTCATAAGCGTCCTTTAGGTGAATTTTTCAATTGGTTAATGCGTTAAAGTGGCCAATTAAATCTTGGCTTTGTGCGGAAAAAACTGCATTTCTAAGACGGCCAGTGCGAGGCCAGCTGAGACGATACATGCGGCAATCCAGCCTATGGCGGTCAAGCCCAGTCCTGATGAAATGACCAGACCACCCACCCAGGCGCCTGCTGCATTGCCAATGTTAAAGGCGCCAATGTTCATGGCAGAAGCCAGCGTCGGCGCGCCACTCGCCTTTTCCAGTATTTTGATCTGCAATGCAGGCACCACGGCAAACCCCGCAATCCCGAGTAAGCCCACCAGGCTGACGACGGCGAATTTGTCCTGCGCAAAAAATGAAAAGCCCGCCAGAATGGCAATGATGCACATCAATGCCCCAATCAGCGTGTGGTCCAGATGGATATCCGCTAGTTTGGCACCTATGATATTGCCGACCACCATGCCTGCGCCAAAGAGCAGAAACACCGGCGAAACTGCCGCAGGAGAGAAGTGCGCTACATCGGTCAGGATAGGCGCAACGTAGGTCAGAATGGCGAACAAGCCTGTATCAGAATGATGGTTAACAGTAATCCGGCAATGACTTGCGGTTGCAGCAGGGTATGGATTTCGGAGGCCACATCCACCGTTGTCGCGTGGTGATCTTTGGGCACCAGCAAGTAGATGGCAGCGAGCGCGATTGGGCCTATCATCGTCACCGCCCAAAAGGTCGAACGCCATCCCAGCATCTGGCCTAACCAGGTTCCGGCTGGCACGCCAACCACGTTCGCAACCGTCAGGCCGGTAAACATCAAGGCTAGTGCAAACGCCCGTTTATCTTTGGCGACCAGATCTGTGGCCACGATGGCACCTATGCCAAAAAAAGTGCCATGTGCGAATGAGGTAACGACCCTGGCCAACATTAAGGTCGCATAATCTGGCGCGATGGCGCAGGTCAAATTGCCTAAGGTGAAAATAGCCATGAGCCATAACAGGGCGTTTTTACGCGGGAATTTTGCCATCAGGATGGACATGATCGGTGCGCCAATCGCAACCCCCAGCGCATAACCGGTGATTAACAGGCCGGCGCTAGGAATGCTCACGTGCAAATCCCGGCTCACGTCAGGTAACAATCCCATGATCACGAACTCGGTCGTCCCGATGCCGAATGCCCCCGCCATCAGTGCGAACAGGGCCAACGGGATCCCTTGGGTGGACGTTTCTTTTTTCATAGGCTCTTTCAATCAATCGTCTGACTAAATTCTATTGTTCGAATATAATCGAACAATAGAATAATATCAAGTAGTATGTTATATTTAAAGGATGCGACAAATTAAACATCCCAGCATAGAGCAGGTAGAACTCACCGACCTCATGTATGCCTTGTCTGACCCGACCCGGCTTGAAATTGTGGGGCGGCTGGCGGTGGCTGGCCGAAAGATGACTTGTGGCGAGTTCGACCTCAACCGGCCTAAATCCAGCCTGTCGCATCATTTTAAAATTCTGCGCGCGGCCGGGCTGGTGGAAACCCTTATCGAGGGCACCGAGCATATGAATGCACTGCGTCTGGAAGAAATTGAGCAGAAGTTTCCAGGGGTATTGCAATCGGTGTTGCGCGCCCTTAGCCAAGCATAAGGGCTTGGCTGCCGAAACCAATAAGCGACGCTGATGTACAGAGCGACGAGATGGCTGCCTCTCTTTCATCATACCGAATGATGTTCAGCATCTGCTGACTCACTTACCAATGACTGCTGGTCAATGTGGTGCATGAAGCCTATTTGCCGGTGAGATTCAAGGAATCAACAATGTTTGCTGATCAATCATCCCTGACATTTTCTGAAATCAAGACCAATGTGCTCAGTGGGCTGACGGTGGCCCTTGCCATGGTGCCAGAAGCGATTGCCTTTGCGCTCATCGCACATGTCTCTCCACTAACTGGACTCTATGCAGCGGTGCTTGTCTCTTTGATTACCTCTGTTTTCGGCGGTCGGCCAGGGATGATTTCCGGTGCGGCCGGGGCCTTGGCTGTCGTGATGGTGGCGCTGGTGGTACAGCATGGCGTGCAATATCTGTTTGCGACGATTGTGCTCATGGGCCTGCTACAAATTCTGTTTGCGGTGGCAAAATTGGGCAAATTTATTCGTATGGTGCCGCATCCGGTAATGTTGGGCTTTGTGAATGGGCTGGCGATAGTCATTTTTCTGGCTCAGTTTAATCACTTCAAAACCATCCAGCCCGATGGTTCAATGGGCTGGATGACGGGCGCTGCGCTCTATACCATGTTGGGCCTGATAGCCATTACTATGGCGATTATTTATCTGCTGCCTAAATGGACACGCGCCATTCCATCGACGCTGGCTGCGATTATCGTCGTGTCGGTCTGCGTGATCTATTGGGGATTGGATACCAAGACCGTGGGCGATCTGGGATCGATTGCAGGCGGACTGCCGCAATTCCACGTGCCTGCTGTGCCATGGACGTTGGAAACACTGTATATCATTTTCCCTTATGCACTGATTCTGGCAGCGGTTGGCCTGATAGAAACCTTGCTCACACTTAACCTGATTGATGAAATGACACAAACCCGCGGCCGTCCGAACCGGGAAGCCATGGCACAAGGGGCTGCCAATGTCGTGACGGCCTTTTTGGGCGGCATGGGCGGCTGTGCCATGATTGGTCAAAGCATGATCAATATCAACAATGGTGCCCTTAAACGCCTGTCTGGCATGGCCACCTCGCTTTTTCTGCTCTCATTTATTTTATTTGCATCGCGCTGGATCGAAATGATCCCACTCGCTGCGTTGATTGGCGTGATGTTTGTGGTAGCAGAGAAAACATTTGAATGGGGCACGCTGAACTTGTTTGGCAAAGTGCCCAAGCAGGATGTGTTTGTTGGCTTGTTAGTCGGTGGCGTGACCATTATTGCTGATCTGGCGCTTGCTGTGATCGCTGGCGTCATTGTTTCTGCGCTCGTGTTTGCCTGGGAGCATGCCAAACAGCTTGCTGTCACAACCGACACAGACCAGACTGGTCATACTGTGCATCACCTGCATGGCACGCTATTCTTTGCCTCTATTGCTCACTTCCAAGCCTTGTTTAATCCTGCCAATGATGGCGCGCACGTGGTGATCGACTTTAAACAAGCCAGGGTCATGGATCATTCAGCGCTGGTCGCGATTGATAGTGTGGCCGCAAGATATCGTGCTGCTGGCAAACAACTGCATTTAAAGCATTTGAGTCAGGATTGTTTGGAATTACTTGAAAACGCCAAAGAAATGGTCGAGGTCAACTTGCTGGAAGATCCAACATATCGCGTTTCAGATGACAAATTGGCATGACCGGCTGCAGTTGGCGAGACGCCCGCTGTGCTCTGTTTTAACATGACAACGTTGTCATGCAACTCTGAACAAAGAGCGTGTTAAGCGAGGTAATAACAAACATGAGTGTGATGAGAACGTATTTGATGGCCACCCTGGCCGCCATCTTCTGGGGGGCCAATTTCAATCTGGCAAAGCCGGTGTTGGCTGAAATGAGCCCTTATCTGGCGGGTGCAAGCCGCTATGTGATCGCTGCCATGGTGATGATTCTGATTGCCAGGCTCAAGCATGCCGCGATTCCGTTGCGTGAGTGGAAAGCCTATCTGACGCTAGGCATCGTCGGCGTGTTTGGGTTTAATCTGTTTTTCTTTTTGGGCATGCAACATTCATCGGCAATCAACGGTGCCTTGATCATGGCTTTAAATCCCTTGCTGACCGCCATTCTGGGCTACTTCATTTTGGGCGATCGGCCAAGTCGACGGCAGTGGATGGCGTTCCCGATCGGCATTGCTGGGGTGGCGATTGTGGTATTAGGGGCTGGCGCACAATGGACGATAGCGACTGGCGATCTGTATATTTTGATTGCTTCGTTAAACTGGGCGCTATACAACGTGCTGGTGAAGAAAATGATGCCCAAACAGGTGAGCGGCATTGCCAGCACGGCAGCTATCATGACCGTAGGCGCGCTGGCCTTGAGCGGAGTGGCGGTCTGGCAGGGCAGTGCGTTGACCATGCTGAGCCCGCATGCAGGCCTGGCGTTGATGACGATGGCGCTCGGTGGCGGTGTCCTGGCTTACCTGTTCTGGAATGCCAGCATTAAACAGTTAGGCCCTGCCAAAGCAGCGATTTTCATGAACCTGATTCCAGTCACCACCATGGTGATTGCAGCGGTTGAACAGGCGCCACCAACGCACGCACAACTGTTTGGTGCCGTGCTCGTGATTAGCGCTGTCAGCTTTAGCGCGTTTTCGCGGCCGAAAACAGCCTAGCCTCGATTCAATTGGCTGTCATGTGGTGTGGAGCGTCGATGACGCCCCGTGCAGGATGCAGTGATGTGCAGTCAAGCCGCCTCGACCAATGGCGCGGCAGTCGGCCAGTGCGCCTGGCGCGCAGTGGGTTGCTCGAGTTTGAAGTGTTGGACCGCGTGATTCAGTTGATGCGCCTGATCCAGCATGGATTCTGCTGCTGCAGCCGCTTCTTCGACCAGCGCAGCGTTTTGCTGGGTGGCCTCGTCTATATGGGTAATCGCCTGATTGACTTGCTCTATCCCTTTGCTTTGTTCAAACGAGGCTTCGCTGATATCGCGCATGATTTCGGATACTTTTTTCACTGAACTGACCACCTCTTCCATGGTTTTGCCAGCATGGTCCACTTGTTTCACCGCATCGTAAGTGTTGCTGACCGTGGCACTAATCAGCCCATTGATTTCTTTGGCGGCGACAGAAGAGCGGTGTGCCAGCGCGCCCACTTCGTTGGCCACCACAGCAAAGCCGCGGCCTTGTTCCCCTGCACGTGCCGCTTCTACTGCCGCATTTAGAGCCAGAATATTGGTCTGGAAGGCAATGCCATCAATGACGGCAATAATATCCTCAATCTGTTGTGCACTCTCATTCATCGCATTCATGCTTGCGATGGCCTGGCGGACCACGGCGCCGCCGTTTTCAGCCACACCGGAGGCGGTCAGCGCCAGCTGGTTGGCCTCTTGCGCATTCTCGGCATTGTGTTTGACGATGGAAGCGAATTGCTCCATGCTCGCTGCCGTTTGCTCCAGGCTTGCAGCCTGGTCTTCCGTGCGACGTGAAAGCTGGTTATTGCCGGCAGCGATTTCACTGGCTGCCGTATCAATCGCCTCCACCGCCTGACGCACCGCTTTGATTGGCTCAACAATCAGATCCAGTGTCTGGTTGACCCCGGCAATCACCTGGCGGAAATCCCCAGTATGTTTCGTCTCGTCAGCCCGTACCTGAATGCGTCCCTCTTTGGCTGCCTGTGCTAACAGGGCAGAGTCTTCGACCAGGTGATTGACCGCCTGGATGCAGGTATTCAGATTGCGTTTGATTTCGTTAAAATCGCCATGATAGGTTTCGGTAATCAAGGCCGGAATCTCGCCCCGTGAAATGCGGGCGACATAACTGGCCGCCATGTTGAGTGGCACGATCACGGCATCCAGTGTCGCATTGACGCCTTCGACAATTTTGCGGAAATCTCCCTCATGTTGACGGGCTTCGGCACGGGTGGACAGCTCGCCCCTCACCGCGGCTTGCGACAACAGATGGGCATCCGCAATCAATGCATTGATTGCGTCAATACACTGGTTCAGGTTGTTTTTGATGGTATTAAAATCCCCGCGGTAAGTGTCTGTGATTTTTTCCGGGATACGACCTTTGGCAATATGATCCACATATTCTGCAGCGACATTGAGTGGAGAAATGACCGCATCCAGCGTATGGTTCACGCCCTCAACAATTTTGCGGAAATCGCCTTCATGTTTGCTCGCATCTGCACGCGTAGATAAGCGTCCGGCAACCGCCGCCTCTGACAACATATTGGCGTCCGCAATCAGCGCATTCACGGCATCAATGCAATGATTAAGATTATCTTTAATGGCATTGAAATCGCCATGATACGTTGCAGTAATCTTGTCAGGGATATTGCCTTTGGAGATATCTGCCACATAGCTCGCCGCCACATTTAACGGCACAATCACACCATCCAGCGTCTGGTTAAAGCCCTCGACCAAACGCTTGAACTCGCCATTAAAGGCTGCCGTCTCTGCACGCGTAGACAATTGCCCTTCAATCGCGGCTTTCGCCAGCCGGTTGGTTTCCGTTGAGAGTTTGCTCAGTGTGCGTTGGAGTACCTGCATGGAGTGCGCGACACTGGTTTCATCGCCAACAGGCAATGCAATGTGCGCTGAAAAGTCACCATCAGAAAAACGGCCAGCCAACTCTGACAACTCAACAGGATCCATCCCCAAACGTTTTTTAACCGTGCTGACGATGAAATAGCCTAAGCCGCTGGCAAACGCGATCAGCAGTAACACCATCACATAATTGGCGATCTCACCCTTGGAAATGACTTGCGCTGTTTCAGCTTCCAGCGTTTGCGCTGTCTTGTTTGTGTAGATGACCACCTGATCAACAATTGTTCGATGGGCCTCGTAGGCAGCGTTTAACTCGTGCAATGCAGACTCAATCTGCTTTTTATCCTGCGCATTCAGCGCAGGGATAAATTTGTGATCGTATATTGCAAAAAAAGCCTGGCCTGAGGCATACAGCTGTTCAGCCATCAAATGCTTGATCTCGGGGTTATTAAGTTTCTTCTCCCAGTAAGCATGGCGTTTTTCAAACTCGGCCCTAAGGACGCTGACTTTTTGCTGCAGGGGGGCCGCTGATGATGCATTCATGGCGACACTTTGCAGGATCAGTTGCCAGGTTTCGATCAAATACTCCGGCGGGGGTAATACGTCAGCGACCAGATCCTTCTGGTCTATGATCTTGTTGTATTGCTCCCCATTAATCGCCACTGTTTTATTGGCCTGCATATTCAAAAACACGAACAGGCAAACAGCCAGCAGGATAGTCGTCAAAACGCTGACTATCAAGGTAGACAGCTTGAGACGTGCAATTTGCATGAAAAATGTCCTCTTTAGTAATAGTTACACGCTGTGAGTCTGTTATTAAACCTTTAAAGCGTTGGTGAATATGTGCCAATAAAAACCGATTCATACCCTTAAATGATTGATTTTTATGAATATAATTATCGAGGATATTTATTTATGTTAATTTATTCTGGATGCTGACCATCTGCATGCGATGGCATATGTCGATAGCGGCCTCAAGGCCGGATGAGGCGGCTGCATGCCAATATCCGTCAATGGCAATGGCTGGATGCCGGGTTAAAACAGCGTGTTCTCGGCGGACATCGTGGTTTGCAAATAGGTACAGATCGCTTGCAATAGGGTCGGATTCGCATGATGTTTATGCCAGTAAACGCCAATCGAACGACCAATCGCCGGTAAGGCAAAGGGGATATAGTGCACATCCTGATCCTCATGGTTGATGGCTGTGCCAGGAATCACGGCCAGCCCCAAACCATGTTTGACCATCATCCTGAGCGCTTCAAAGCTCACCGCCTTGAAATCATCATCTTTGTGCAAATGCTGCCGGGCAAAATTGGCATCAAAATGCTCCAGAATTTGCCGGTAATGCGACTGATCCTCCACCAGAAAAAGCAGGGGTTGCTGGTTTAAATCACTGAGTTGCAGGCTTTTGCATGAGGCATAGGCATGATGGCTGGGCACGACTACGTACAACGGGTCATCCAGCAGTTTGATGCCCGTCAGACTGGCATGCGTGACCGGCAATGGCAGCAAGGCAAAATCAATTTCCTGATTCACCAATAAATTGATGAGCACATCCACATCTTCTTCCACATGTTGCACTTTAAATGGCTTGAACTGCTGTTTTAGATGGAAGATGTATTGCAGTGGCAGGGCATGCCCAAGAGACGGAAAACTGCCAAAGGTGAGCTTGGTAGAGGCATGCTGCTTGAATTCGCGTGCAATATGAACAATCTGGTTTGCATGCTCGATCACCTGCGTGGCGGCCTCAATAATCTTTTCTCCCACAGGGGTGACCCGCACAAAATGCGTGCCTCTTTCAAAGATCTCCACCTCCAGATAGTTTTCCAGCTTTCTGATCTGATTGCTCAACGTGGGCTGCGTGGTCGCACAATGTTCAGCCGCCTTGCTAAAGTTTTTATATTCAGAGACGGCTAATAAATACTTCAAATCACGTAAGTTCATGGCTTATCGGTCCTTGGCTGAGTGTGGGGTCAGAGGCGCTGGCAGGCAATCTTTCCACCTTGGTCAAAACGAATGGTGGGGGCATGCATCTCATCATTCCGGTGGCGGCGCAGGGTCAGGCCCCGGCTTGGGCAAGACAGGCGGATAGGGCTGCGGCGGACAGGAAATCCGAACCGAATGTTGACGCAACAAGGTCTGTGGTGTGTGAACTGGTGTCAATTTCAAGAGACTTGTCCCAAGCTTGGTTTCAATATCAGGACAAGGCGTATGGTCGTGTCTACACCACCCGTCCCGGGTTCGTGTAGACATCATCAGCACTGGGCGGTTGAGGAAGTATTTACTCGCGACTCCCAAGGAGGAATGTCATCTCCTATGGGGTTTGATATTAGATGGGCATCAATCTATCGTCAAGGGAATCTACTCCCTATTTAAGGCTTTGTAAGCTCGCCGTAAGACGCCAAAGGTTCCATTGTTTGTTTGAATAAATCCATTCAAACAAACAATTTCATTTGCTCCCAGACTCCGCGTAAATTGCACCTCACAACGTACTGTTGTTTATCACTAGGAGTCATAAAATGAAATTGTTATCTACCCTTGTTCTCTTGTCTTTTTCAGTGGCTGGTTTTGCGGCCGATCAATCAAACGCCACAGATTTAAGCGCAGTTGAAAATATGCTGCATACCAAGTTTGAATCTAGCCAAGTCAGTGTACAGAGCGCCTCAAACTATACCCTCGGCCAGAATCCCTTTATCGAGCAAGTGATGGAAAATAATGTGCAGTCACAGCATCAAGTGGCTGCTGCCCATGAACATCACGGCTAACCCATGGGGAATGATTGCGTCATCCCCGCATAATGCGCGACGACAGTGACTGGCACTGCCGTTCGCCCGCAAACAAATCACCATCATCCATCCGGGCTGATGGTGATGGTGTTTTTAGGGCGTTAATCACTCACCAGCGCTTTAGCCACCAGTTGTTCAATTTCATTGGTGATGTCGGTCATGACGCTGGCGACCACGGCAAACTCCTTGCCGGCGTCGCCAGACCGTGCGGCGATGACCTGCGCGTTAAAGGAAACAATCTTGGCTTCTTTGGCGATCTTCTGGATGCTGCTCATCAGGTTTTCCTGCTTTTTGCGTCTGAGCAGTTCGCAGTGTTTGGATTCATTTTCGTACGTGACCGTAATCTGGTTGAGGACGGCCACGATCAAGCTGGCCTCTTCGCCCAGCAAGGGGATCATGGCTGCAGGCAGACCCTGATTACTTTCGCAGGCGCTAATCGCCTGTTGGCAATGTTGAATAAATTGCCGGATTTTGGCCTCGTTATCTTCCGGGCCAAACAATACTTTTTCCAGCGCGGCAAAATAAACACCGGGATACTCATGGTTGCCTTTGACCAGAAGTGTATGTGTCTGGCTAAACAAGGCCAACGCCTCTTTGGCTTGGGCCAGTGCTTCAGGCTGGTGTGCACTCAACAGGATATTGAGCGCAATGCGTTGCGATAGCATGCGCTGGCGGCCAGAGAGGTTGATCAGCGCCACCATGCGGTCACTATTCAGGATGGTGTGCTGGCCGGGTTTATCGGTCTTTTTCATGGCGTGCATGGTTCTGTCCTCTGAGTCACCCTGGTTATCGTTGTACCCACACCTTGCCATCCCTGACTTCGACCGGGTAAACATTCAGACACACGGTTGCGTCCTCAACACAGAGGCCAGTGCGTAGCTGGTAGTGATGCTTGTAAATCGGTGAGGCGACTACAGGCTCGCCGCCCAAATCACCGACCAGGCCGCGGGATAGCACATTGGCCTCGCTATGCGGGTCGTGATTATCCAGCGCGTAGAGCTGGTCGTCTTTAAGGCGGAAAATGGCAATTTGTTGGCCTTCAATCAGGGCACAGACCCCCATATTCGGCCAGATATCCTCGAGTGCGCACACTGGGTGCCATGCGCCTGCCTCGGCAGGCTGGGCGTTTGTTGCTTGTAACTGATTCATAGACGGTTTCCTTGATTACTCTGTTGCTGCCAGGATGGGGATGACCTTGGCGGCAGGTACGGTCTGCTGTTTTTCTGCGGGCGTGGCCGGGCGGATCTGGTTGCGCTCATTGACGAAGACAATATTGTCGTCACCTGCCACACTATTGACGAAGCTGCGGAAGCGCTTGCGCACTTCGGGGTCAGTAACGGCGGTTTTCCACTCGTCCTGATAGTTGTCTACCACGTGTTGCATTTGGGATTCCAGTTCAGCGCCCAGCCCTAACGAATCCTCAATCACGACTTGCTTGAGGTAATCCAGGCCGCCTTCGAGGTTATCACGCCAGGTGCTGGTGCGTTGCAGGCGGTCAGCCGTGCGGATATAGAACATCAGGAAGCGGTCTATCATGCGGATGGCGTCTTCTTTGCTGAGGTCGCTTGCAAGCAGCTCGGCATGGCGTGGCTTCATGCCACCATTGCCGCACACATAGAGGTTCCAGCCATTTTCAGTCGCAATCAACCCCACATCCTTGCCTTGCGCTTCGGCGCATTCACGCGTGCAGCCCGAGACACCAAACTTGATTTTGTGTGGGGCGCGCAGGCCTTTGTAACGGTTCTCCAGCTGCACGGCCAGGCCGACACTGTCATCCACGCCATACCGGCACCAGGTGGAGCCGACACAGCTTTTGACGGTACGTAACGATTTGCCGTAGGCATGACCAGATTCAAAGCCGGCAGCAATCAACTCTTCCCAGATATTGGGTAATTGCTCCACGCGGGCGCCAAACATGTCCACGCGTGCGCCGCCGGTGACCTTGGTATACAAGCCATATTTTTTCGCGATCTGGCCGATGGCGATCAGGCCATCAGGCGTGACTTCGCCGCCCGGCATGCGTGGCACCACCGAGTAGCTGCCGTCTTTCTGGATGTTGCCCAAGAAGTAGTCATTGGAATCCTGCAAGGACGCCAGGTCTTTTTTCAGGATAAATTCGTTCCAGCATGAGGCCAGAATGCTGGCGGCGGTGGGTTTGCAGATATCGCAGCCCAGGCCCTGGCCGTGTTTATGCAGTAACTCATCAAACGATTTGATCTGGCCCACACGTACCAGGTGGTAAAGCTCCTGGCGCGAGTAGGGGAAGTGTTCGCACAGGTGATTGTTGACGGTCATGCCCAGTTTCACCATCTGTGCTTTCATCACCTGCGTCACCAACGGCACGCAGCCACCACAGGCGGTACCGGCTTTGGTGCAGGACTTGATGGCGCCTATGCTGCAATTGCCAGCCGCCACCGCTTCGCCAATCGCGCCCTTACTGACATTATTGCAAGAACACAGCACCGCGGTATCCGGCAGGGCATCCACGCCCAGGCCAGGTTTTTCCTTGCCATCACTGGCTGGCAGAATCAGGAATTCAGGATTTTCCGGCAGCGGCATTTCGTTGATGGTCATCTGTTGCAGCGTGCCGTATTCATCGGCATTGCCAATCAGCACGGCGCCCAGCAGTTTTTTGCCATCTTCGCTGACGACGATTTTTTTGTATATATTGCGCACCTCATCGGTGTACTGGTAGCTTCGGCAGCCATGGGTTTTGCCATGGGCATCGCCCACGCTGGCAACGTCCACCCCCATCAGTTTGAGCTTGGTGCTCATATCTGCGCCCTGGAAAGTGGTCGATGTTTCACCCAGCAGGTGTGCGCAGGCAGTACGGGCCATGTCATAGCCAGGGGCGACCAGGCCGAACATCTCGTCGTTCCAGCTGGCACATTCGCCGATGGCGTAAATATTGTGGTCACTGGAGCGGGAAAAGTCATCAATGGCGATACCGCCACGCGCGCCGATGGCCAGGCCGGATTCACGTGCCAGTTCATCGCGTGGACGGATCCCGGCAGAGAACACGATCATGTCGGTTTCCAGCCAGGTGTCATCAAAAAACACCATGCGGTGGCGTGCAGTCGCTCCATCGACAATCGCCGTGGTATTGCGGCTGGTGTGCACGTGTACACCCAGCTCCTCAATTTTGCTGCGCAGCACTTTGCCGCCCGCTTCGTCTACTTGCACCGCCATCAAACGGGGCGCAAATTCAACCACATGGGTTTCCAGGCCCATGTCTTTCAATGCCTTGGCGCATTCCAGGCCCAGTAGGCCACCGCCAACGACGACACCGCTCTTGGCGGTTTTGCCTGCTGCCGTCATGGCTTCGAGATCTTCAATGGTGCGGTAGACAAAACAGTTTTCACGGTCACGCCCGGTGACAGCAGGGACAAATGGATAAGAGCCTGTCGCCAGTACCAGCTTGTCGTAGGCCAAGATCGTGTCGTCTGTCAGTGTAACGGTATGCTGGTGGCGGTCAATCTGGCTGACGCGTGCATTGAGGCGCAATGTCAGGCCCGGCCGGTCATAAAACCCAGGCTCGACCAGCGACAGGTCTTCCGCCGTGCTGCCCGAGAAAAAACTGGAGAGGTGCACGCGGTCATAAGCCGGGCGTGGTTCTTCGCCCAGCACGGTGACTTGCAGGTTAGCCGCGGCCAGGTCAGGGTGGCGTTTCACCAGCGCTTGCACAAAATAATGACCCACCATGCCGTTGCCGACGACGAGGATGCGTGTGTGTTGATTCATCTTGTATTCCTAATCAGATGCAAGCAGGCAGTGTCACGATGTTTTCATGTCAGTTGCGTGCATTGCGTTACCAAACTCAAAGCCTAAAAACAAAAACGGCGTCCATAGCCTATGCCGCGATTGCACATTGCAATCCTGCGAAACAAGCTATGGACGCCGTTGTCCAGTATGAGATTTGCCGACGATGGAAAATCTCTGATTTAAAAATGGCATGATAAAACGCCACTTTGTGATAAAAAAGCAATTGGCATGCCAACCGCCAGGATGGGGGCGCAGATGAATCAGGATTTATGCTAAGTCATTGTTCCTGATGTGTTTTATCTGCGATATTGCGTGTATGTTTGAGCTTGCGGGCACCGTGCGATCCATCTGCCATTGGTTTGGTGCACGCTAATGAGGCATGTGCACAGGATTGCACCATCCTTGGCGCAATCCTGTGCAGACAGGCGATCAACTGCATTCAGGTGCGCGCGTGATGTCCTTATCCCGCATGGGTTTTGCCATGCAGTTTGACCAGCCGCTTGAGTTCCGGCACGCAGGAGCCGCAACTGGTGCCACATTTCAGCTTGGCTTGCAGCGTCGGTAAATCCGCTCCCATTTGACAGGTCTCGATAATCTCGTTTTCTGAGACATCCAGGCAGTTACAGACGATCTTGCCGCGTGATTTTTGTCCAGTGGGGGGCGCCGCCAGCGGCGCCAGTGCCCATTTGCGCAATTCATCGGTGAACTGGCCTTCGAGCATGACTTGCTTGAGCCAGTCTGCGGCCAGCATTTCACCAATCAGGCGCACCGCGCTGACTTGGCCTTGCTCGACCAGAATGCGTTTACTGATGCCGCGTTTGACATCATCCAGCCGTAGCATGGGCGCATCTTCTACCATGCCAAGCAACTGATCCAGCCGGGCGATCAGTTGGCTATCTGGGGCAGCGTGGTGCGCCGCGCGCAGAATCAGCATGCCGTTGCCACGGCCATACAGTCCCACGGTGGCGTAATCAAAGGCCACCAACAGCGCGCGGATGTCGGCGAGCAAGTGCAGGTCGTTGCAGCTGCGCATCACCGTCATTTGCCAGGGCAAGCTCAACTTTTCGATCTTGACCGCCGTGTGCTTGAGTTCCGGTTGCTTGGAGGTTTTATCAAAAGCCGGTGGCATCAACACATTCACGCCCAAGCCGTGCATAAACTGGCTGCCCCAGTGCATGGGGATAAACAGCTCGGCCGGTTTGACTTCGTCTGATTGCTGCACCTTGATGATTAACTCGCCGCGCTTGTTACTCAGTTTAACGATGTCGCCCTCGCTGATCTGGCGACGTTGCATGTCATCGGCATGCATGGAAACCACTGGCTCTTCGACATGGTTATAGAGCTGCGCCAGCGTGCCGGTGCGGCTCATGCCATGCCATTGGTCGCGCAGGCGGCCGGTGAGCAGGCGGAAGGGATGGCGCGCGTCCGGCTTGTCAGCGGTTGGTTTATACACCGCGCTGACAAAATGCGCCTTACCGCCCGGTTTCTGGAACACGCCATCGGTGTACAAGCGGGCTTCGCCCTGGCTGGCGCCCGATTTAAACGGCCATTGTTGTGGCCCGCGGGTTTCCAGAATCTGGTAACTCAAGCCAGTGATATCAAGGTCGCGGCCACGCGTGCTTTCACGGTGCTCGTTAAAAATGGTTTCGGTATTCGGGTAGTTAAACAGGGTGTCTGGTTTACCCAGTTTTTGTGCCAAACGGTGGGCAAAGTCGACCACTGCCTCCCAGTCATGACGGGCTTCACCCGGCTTGGGGGCGGCTGGCTGCACGCGCGTGATGCGGCGCTCCGAATTGGTGACCGTGCCTTCTTTTTCGCCCCAGGTCGAGGCAGGCAGAAATACATCCGCATAGACATTGCTGTCGGTATTGTTAAACGCATCTTGCAACACGACCAGCTCAGCCTGTTGCAGGGAGGCCAACACATTGTTGAGGTCTGGCATGGAGTGGGCGGGGTTGGTGCAGGCAATCCAGATCGCCTTGATCTCGCCGCTTTTAACCGCCTCAAACATCTCTACCGCGGTTTTGCCCGGCGTGGCCGGGACGTCGGGCACGCCCCACAAGCGCGCGACTTCTGCACGGTGTTCGGCATTGGCGAGGTCGCGGTGGCCCGACAGCAGGTTGGCCATCCCGCCGACTTCGCGGCCACCCATGGCGTTGGGTTGACCGGTCAGCGAGAATGGGCCTGCGCCGGGCTTGCCGATCTGACCGGTGGCCAGATGCAGGTTGATCAGCGCGGCATTTTTTTCAGTGCCATGGATGGACTGGTTCAGCCCCATGCAATACATGGACAAGGTCGGGCCCGCACCAAACCACTTGGCGGCCTGGATAATATCGGCCTCAGGCACGCCACAAATATCGGCTACCATCTTGGGCGTGTATTCGCGCACGGTTTCCTTGAGCGCTTCAAAGCCTTCGGTATGGTTGCGGATATAAGCCATATCGAGCAAGCCTTCCCACAGCATCACATGCAACAGGCCGTTAAACAGCGCCACGTCGGTGCCGGGCAAGATCGCCAGGTGCAAGTCTGCCAGCTGTGCGGTATCGGTGCGGCGCGGGTCTACCACCACAATTTTCATGTCCGGGTTGTTCGCCTTGGCATCTTCAATGCGGCGGAACACAATCGGGTGGGCAAAAGCGGTATTGGAGCCGGCAATGAACAGGCATTGCGTATGGTCGATATCCTCATAACAGGCCGGTGGTGCATCGGCGCCCAGCGTGGCCTTGTAACCGGCGACGGCAGAACTCATGCACAGGCGCGAGTTGGTATCGACGTTGTTGGTGCCAATCAGGCCTTTGGCCAGCTTGTTAAATACATAATAATCTTCAGTCAGCAACTGGCCGGAGATATAAAAAGCCACCGCATCCGGGCCATGGGTGTTGATAATCTCGGCAAAGCGCTCAACCACATGATCGAGCGCGGTATTCCAGCTGACGCGCGTACGCGGCAGGTCACGCGACAGGCGCAGTTCCGGGTAGAGGGCGCGTGCGTCCAGTTTGGCGGTCAGGTGCAGGGTCGAACCCTTGGTGCACAGGCGGCCAAAGTTGGCCGGATGCTCGGGGTCACCTTTGACATCGACAATCTGCTGGCCCTCGGTGGTAATGATGACGCCACAGCCGACACCGCAATAGCAGCAGGTGCTGCGGGTTTCACGTCGTTGCGGATGGAAGGAGACCGGTACTGCGGTGAGCAGATCGTTTGCAGTCTGGAGTTGTTGCTGTTGCGACATAAGGGAGCTGTCCGTGTTGCCTGAAAATTACGGGTTTAATTGCAGATAGACCATGCCATCTTCGACCTTGACTGCATAGCAGGCGGTCTGGCCGACATCGGGCGCTTCGGCCTGGCCATCGACCAGGCTGATTTTCCAGCTATGCAGCGGGCAAGCGACTTTGTCACCATAGACCAGGCCTTGCGACAGCGGGCCGCCTTTGTGCGGGCAACGGTTGTTGAGCGCAAACACGCGGTCATCTTCAGTGCGGAACACACCAATGTCGGTCTCGCCATGACGCACCACACGTGCGCCCAGGGCAGGGATGTCGTTTAGCGGGCAGATTTTCGTCCAACGCATTTTTTTCCTCTTTTCCAATTTGTTACTGGCCTTATGAGACCAGTAACAAATAAATCAATAACACATTCACGC
Organism: Methylophilus sp. DMC14; assembly: GCF_056314085.1. Lineage (NCBI taxonomy): Bacteria > Pseudomonadati > Pseudomonadota > Betaproteobacteria > Nitrosomonadales > Methylophilaceae > Methylophilus > Methylophilus sp. DMC14. Next base: position 92,238 of record NZ_JBQUZA010000008.1, read on the forward strand.
ACAATGAAATGATGGCCAGCCACTGCCATTTGACCAGCCGCGCGCGGGCAATCAGTGGCGTGCGCGGGATGACGATGGGTCTGAGTTCGCCATGCTCTAGCGCCAGCAGCATTTCTTCGGCGGTTTCAAAGCGGTGTTCCGGTTTGCGGGCAATCGCTTTCAGAATCAGGTTTTCTAGCCAGGCCGGAATCTCGGGGCGGTAGCGGCTGGGGCGCACCGGTTCACCAAAGCGCGGTGACTGGAACGGCTCGATTTCGCCATAGGGATACTTGCGTGTCAGCAGGTGATACAGCGTGACGCCTGCGGCATAAATATCCGCCTGGCGGTCGGCCAGTTTGCCGTCAAACAATTCCGGCGCCATATAGCTGGGCGTGCCGGGATTTTCCATCTGCTCGGGCATGGGCAGCGTGGTGTTAAGCGCGACGCCAAGGTCGAGGATGCGCAACCGTGTATCGCTACCCAGGTGAATATTGGCCGGTTTGATATCGCGGTGCACAATATTGAGCCGGTGCAGCATGCTCAAGCCACGCAACAGATCCTGGCCGATATTGGCCACGCCATTGATGGTGAAGTGATGGCCGGCATCCAGCCGTTGCTGCAAGGTGGCCCCTTCATGCCAGGTCATCACATAATACAAATGCGTGCGCTGTTCACGCGTGAGGGGCAAAATTTGCGGCACACATTGCGACACCACGCGCTTGCCCAGCCACTCTTCATTAAGCAGGGCTTCGCAACTGGCCTTATCTTCCGCGCGGGCGGGTTGCAGGGTTTTCAGCACAAATAATTGCCCGGCGGCATTTTTTACCTGATATAACAAACTGATGCGTGCATCATGTAACACGCGGGTGACGGTGAAGCCATCCAGGGTGTCGCCCACCGCCAGCTTGGGCGGCACCGGCAGGCTCAAGGCATCGGCCAGCATGTCGGTCAGGTGGTCTTGTCCCAGCTGATCGATCCGCACCACCACGGCAGAGGCATTATCCTGACCGCCTTGTTCCAGCGCTTGCCGGGTCAGGTGTTCGGCCATCAACTGCGGTGTATGGTAAAGCATCAATATTTTGTGCAGCTCGGCCTCGCCCAGTGCGGCCCACACACCATCACTGATAATGGCATACACATCGCCGGTTTGCAGCAGGCCTTCGGCATAATCCACGCTCAACTGGTCATCGAGGCCGACTGCACGCTTGAGTACATGCCGCATATCTGGCCGGTCCCAGACATGGTCGGTGGTCAGACATTGCAGAGACTGCTCGCGCAGGCGATAGATGCGGGTGTCGCCGACATGCGCCAGCACATAGCGCTGACCGCGCAGCACCAGCATGGACAGCGTGGTCGCCATGCCGGCCATCTGGCTGTGTTTGCGTGCCTGCGACAGCACCCAGCGGTTAGCCGCCTGAACCACCTTGTCCAGCGCATGCTGGATCGTCCAGGTATCGAGCGTGGCGTAATAATCTGCCGACACCGTGCGTATCGTCATCTCGGCAGCTTCGGCCCCGCCAGCCCCCCCGCTGATGCCATCAGCCACCGCCAGCAGGGCGCCCTTGATCTCCAGCTGCGCATCGGCAGGCGTCACCAGGCCTACGTAGTCCTCGTTACGAGGCCGCGGTCCGGTGAGGCTGCTTTCGCCGACGCTGATCCGTAATTTCATGCAGGGGTCCGTGATGACGCTAACATTTCAATGCTGGGCGGTTGTCCGATGCCATTAAATTTTGGCGCTGGTGACTGTGGCTGCGCCCCAGGTGGTGCGCCAGCGGTTTTTTACGCGTGAGAGGCCGATCAGCGCCAGAATTGCCAAGCCGGCAAAAATGGTCAGGCCGACCTGATAACTGCCCGTCACTTGTTTAGAGTAGCCTAAACTGGACGCCAGGTAAAAGCCACCAACGCCCCCGGCCATGCCGACCAAGCCGGTCATGACGCCGATTTCCTTGCGGAAACGCTGGGGCACCAGCTGGAAGACCGCGCCGTTGCCCATACCAAGTGCTGCCATGGCGAGCACTACTACCAGCAAGCCTAGTGACTGGCTAGCCATGCCAAAACTTAGGATAAACAGGAATACCGCTGCCAGCACATACATGGTGCTCAGTGAACGGATACCGCCGATGCGGTCAGCCAACCAACCGCCAATGGGGCGCACCAGTGAGCCGGCAAAGACACAGGCTGCAGTGAAATAACCCGCGTGCACCGCATCCAGGCCATACTGGTCGTGGAAGTAAATAGTCAATGAAGACGCCATGCCCACAAAACCACCAAAGGTGACGCTGTAGAAAAACATAAACCACCAGGCATCTTTATCTTTGAGCACGGCCAGGTATTGCGACAGCGATTTTGGCGCAGGCGTATCCGGGGCGTCTTTGGCCATCGTGACATAGACCAGCAACGCCAGCACCAGTGGAATCAGTGCCAGGCCAAATACATTGTTCCAGCCAAAGGCCACGGCCAGGCCAGGGGCGAACAAGGCCGCCAGGGCCGTGCCCGAGTTGCCTGCCCCGGCAATGCCCAGCGCCGTACCCTGGTGCTCTGGTGGATACCAGCGCGAAGCCAGTGGCAAGGCCACTGCAAATGCAGCACCGGCAAAGCCCAGAAACATGCCTAGCAACAGCGCTTGCTGATAGGTATGGATGCCATGCAGCCAGGCTGTCAGCAGCGCGGCAATCACAATCACCTGACCAATCAGGCCGGCTTTTTTCGGCTTGAGCTGATCCACCAATACGCCCATGACTATCCGCAGCAGCGCGCCTGTGAGTACCGGGGTGGCGACCATCAGGCCTTTTTGTGCTGGATTCAATTGCAGGTCGGCGGCGATTTGCACCGCCAGTGGCCCCAGCATGACCCAGACCATAAAGCTTAGGTCAAAATAAAAGAAGGCCGAAAACAAGGTGGGTTTATGGCCCACTTCCCAAAAACTTTTTTGCATCTTAATTCTCCTGGGCGTGCCAGCAGGATGCTGCCACGCCACTTTTCATTTAAACAGTATTTGTCGTTACACGGTAATTGTGTCGAACTCTTTGTGGGCATCACGTTGGTTGACGCGTTCTGCCCACGGGTCCACCGCGCCTTGCAACGCATACAGCAGACGCTCATATGCCGCTTTGCGGCCTTCAGCATCTTCAAGAATGCGTTTTTTCACATAATCCAGCCCGACACGTTCGATCCAGTGCACGGTGCGGTCCAGGTAACGGGCTTCTTCGCGGTAGAGCTGGATAAACGCGCCCGAGTATTCAATCACTTCCTCAGCGGTCTTCACCTTACACAGAAACTGCGCCACTTCGGTCTTGATGCCGCCGTTGCCGCCGACATAAATCTCCCAGCCAGAATCCACGCCGATCACGCCGACGTCCTTGATCCCGGATTCGGCACAGTTGCGCGGGCAGCCTGAGACCGCAAACTTCACCTTGTGCGGGGCCCACATATGGTCAAAGGCTTTTTCGATATCAATGCCCAGTTGGGTGGAGTTTTGGGTACCAAAACGGCAGAACTCCGAGCCAACACAGGTTTTGACCGTGCGGATCGATTTACCGTAAGCATAACCGGACGGCATATCGAGGTCAGCCCACATGCTGGTCAGGTCTTCTTTTTTCACGCCCAGCAAGTCGATGCGCTGACCGCCGGTGACTTTCACCATGGGTACCTTGTACTTGTCGGCGACATCGGCGATTTTGCGCAATTGCTCGGGCGAGGTGACACCGCCGTACATACGTGGCACCACAGAGTAAGTGCCGTCTTTCTGGATATTGGCATGCACGCGCTCATTGATAAAGCGTGACTGCGGATCATCCTTGGCTTCATGCGGCCAGGTGGAAATCAGGTAATAATTCAACGCCGGCCTGCAGGTGGCGCAGCCATTCGGCGTTTTCCAGCCCATGCCCTTCATGGCGGCCGGGATGCTCAGGTATTTGTGTTTGCGGATTTCGTCGCGCACTTCTTCGTGGTTAAAGTCGGTGCAGCCACACACTGCTTTGCTGCTCGAAGGCGGCGCATAGCCACCGCCCAGCGTCGAGGCCAGAATCTGCTCAACCAGGCCAGTGCAACTGCCACAACTGGAGCCGGCTTTGGTGTGTTTTTTGACGTCGTCCAGCGTGAACAGGCCTTGTGCCTGAATCGCTTTGACAATGGTGCCTTTACAGACGCCATTACAGCCGCAGACTTCCATTTCGTCGGTCATGGCAGACACCTTGTCCTGACCCTGGTGGCCGGTATTGCCCAGACTATCCTGCCCGAACATCAAGTGATCCCGGATTTCGTGGATCGGCTTTTTGTCGCGCAGCAGCTGGAAATACCAGGCCCCATCCGTCGTATCGCCATATAGCACGGCACCGATGATGGTGTCATCTTTGATCACGAGTTTTTTGTATACCCCGCCGACCGCGTCGTGCAGCAAAATTTCTTCGGCATCGTCACTGCCCATAAAATCACCGGCAGAAAACAAATCTATGCCGGTCACCTTCAATTTTGTCGAAGTGACCGAGCCTTTGTATACACCAATGCCGAAGTTGGCCAAATGTGTGGCGCACACTTTGGCCATTTCAAATAAGGGGGCCACCAGGCCATAAGCAATGCCACGGTGGTTGACGCATTCGCCCACGGCATAAATGCGCGGATCATAGGTCTGCATGGTGTCGCTCACCACAATGCCGCGGTTGCAATAAATGCCTGCCGATTCGGCCAGCGCATAGTTGGGACGGATGCCTACCGCCATCACCACCAGGTCTGCAGGCACTTCCTGGCCATCTTTAAAGCGCACGGCGACCACGCGGCCGTCTTTGCCGATCAATTGCTCCGTGTCTTTTTGCAGCAAAAACTGCAGCCCGCGCGTTTCTAGGGATTTTTGCAGCATCTTGCCTGCGGTTTTGTCGAGCTGGCGTTCCAGCAGCCATTCGTTTTTGTGCACCACGGTCACGTCCATGCCTTGTACCTTGAGGCCATTGGCAGCCTCCAGCCCAAGTAAGCCGCCGCCGATGACGACGGCATGCTTGTAGACTTTGGCCGCAGCGATCATGTCGTTGGTGTCTTTGATATCGCGGTAGCCCAGCACCCCTTGCAAGTCTGCACCAGGGATCGGCAAGATGAACGGCTTGGAGCCGGTTGCCAGCAACAGGCGGTCGTATTCGACCGTGAGGCCGTTGTCGGCGGTCACGGTGCGGGCCTTGCGGTCTATCTTGTTGACGCGGGCGCTGGTATGCAAGGTAATGTTGTGTTCGGCATACCATTCGCGGCTATTGAGAATAATGTCATCGATGGTCTGCTCGTTGGCCAGCACGGGCGACAACATGATGCGGTTATAGTTTGGGTAGGGCTCATCGCCAAACACGGTAATGTCGTACATGTCCGGCGCGATCTTGAGCAGTTCTTCCACCGTCCGCATGCCAGCCATGCCGTTGCCGACCACCACCAGTTTCTGTTTTATCATTGAATCACTCCTTTCAGCGCTTATGCTGCATCGCCGATGCTGAGCCAGTGTTGCAGATTTTGTTGCCAATCTTGTTCCTGTTGGCTGTTTCTGGCTAAGTTCACCACTTCGCCGACCACGATAATGGACGGACTTTTAAGACTTTGCTGATGGGCCAGGTAAGGCATGGCTTGCAGCGTTGAGGTCAGACCACGCTGTTCGGCGCGTGTGCCGTTCTCCACCACCATACAGGGCATGTCTGTGGGCATGCCTGCAGCGATCAGTTCACGGCAGATTTCAGCCAGATGCTGCATGCCCATGTAAATGACCAGCGTGGTATGGCTGGCCACCAGCGCTTGCCAGGGCAGGGGGCCGCCATCTTTGGTATGGCCAGTGACCAGCGTCACGCCATGGTTGTAGGCGCGGTGGGTCACCGGTACCTCCATGCTGGCGCAACTGGCAAGGCCACTGGTCATGCCCGGAATAATTTCATAATCAATATTGGCGGCACGCAGTGCCAGCATTTCTTCGCCACCACGGCCAAATACAAACGGGTCACCGCCTTTCAGGCGGGCCACGGTTTGGCCTTGTTCGGCCAGGGCGATCATCATGCGGTGAATAAAATGCTGTGGCGTAGACTTGCAACCGCCGCGCTTGCCCACCGGCACAATACGCGCCTGCGGGCAATGCTTGAGCAGTTCCGGGTTAACCAGGTCATCGACCAGCACCACCTCTGCCAGCTGCAAGGCCTTGACCGCCTTGAGCGTGATGAGCTCAGGATCGCCAGGACCGGCACCGATTAAATACACTTTGCTTGCTGACATGAGAGGCTCCTTAGGTTTGAGACGAGGCGTCCGCTTAGAATGTATACATGGCGGTCAGCCACAGTTTTTCGGTATCACGGATACGGCCAGCATTGCTGGTCGTGTTCGCCGCAGTGGCGTAATGATCATCCTCGCTGTATTTGCCATACTCGAGTTTGGTCATCCAGTTTTTATCCACATTCCAGGTGACGGCGGCGTTCCACTCTGTACCGTAACGGCTGCCATTGCGGTTGGTGCCACTACCCACGGTGTAAAAGTCTCTGTCCGAGTCATATACGTGGTAGTCGGCAAAAAACAGAAAATCGCCGTAACGGTAAGTCGCCGTGATAAAACTATCCTTGATGCCATCGCGTGGGGTGACCAGAAACTTGTCTACCCAGCCTTGAAACAAGTGGTTGGTGCCAAACGGGGTCTGAAAGGCATATTTGCCGTTGTTGCTGGAGAGTAATTCCTGGTCTACACGCAGGTTGAAGTTATCAATGCCAAAGCCACCGCCCAACTTGTAGTAATGCGCATCAATGCGGCTGTCACCGCCGCTGTAGTCAGACTGTTTGGCGTATTCAGCGGTGTAGTGCGCGCGGTAGTTAGGGGTGAAGGGGTGGGTGCCGTCCAGGCGGAGGCCAATAATTTTGTTGCTTTGGTCGGCAAACTGGTTGTTAGTGCCTTTGGGGTTGTTAGAGGCCCCTGCACCAAACCAGGCATTACCAAAGCCCAGGTTTTCAAAGTCTGAGAAATAGCCATAGCCGACCAGAAACTCGGTCGGGGAAATACGGTAGCGGCCATTGAGAACTTCCAGCGCACCATGATGCGCTGCCGTGGTGATCTGGTTCACCTTGCTAAAGTGGGCTGCATAAATTTCGGTATCTGGGATGGTCTTGTTAAATACCGAGACACCGTCAAACACCTGCATGACCTGGCGGAAGGCAATGTCACCAATAAAACGTACATTATCCAGGTTCACTTGTTGGCGGCCCGCACGTACACGGGTGTTTTTGATGCCGGTCCAGTCGACAAACAGCTGGTTGATATCGGTGTAGTCCGGGTCTACCACTTTGGCATACTGAATGCCGCTGTTCTGGTTGGATGCGCCGTTGATCAATACATTGTTGGTGCCGTCATTAAACTGGCTATTCAATTGGGTTACATTGATCAACTGCCCGGCCACACTCCAGTTGTGGTAAGGCGCGGTTTGCCAGCCAATCAGGCTGCGCAAGGTGTATGCATGCGCTTCTTTCAGGTTCTGGTTTGCCGTCGGATTCGGGCTGCCATTGGCATAGGTCCCAGGCTGCAAGCCATCCTGATCGACGTTTTCATAACGCAATCTGAAGCTGCTCATGTTTTTACCGGTTTTAATGGCGTCCATAAAGGTATATTCAGGCAGGGCCTCTTCTTCGGCCATTGCCGGTGAGCCAAGTGCGGCCAGCAGGATGGCTGCGGAAACTTGACGCAAGCGGGGGTGTAGGTTAGCGTTCATGTGTTGCTCCTTTTCTCTATTGGGGTAACCTTGCTTGGATGAGGGTTGCTTTTGATAAGCAAGTGGCGCTGGCAGGTGGCTGCCTGCCAGCGCCTTTCACTTAGGCCGCTTTTTTGGCGTGCCGCTCATACAGAAACTTCAAAACTTCGCTGCGCAAATGCGTGTAAGCCGGGTCTTCCACCAGCTCCAGGCGTTTGCGTGGACGGGGTAAATCGACCTCCAGGATTTCACCGATGGTGGCTGCCGGGCCGTTGGTCATCATGACGATGCGGTCCGAGAGCAGCACGGCTTCATCTACATCGTGTGTCACCATGACGGCAGTACACCCGGAACGTGCCATGATGGCCATCAGTTCGTCTTGCAGGCCAGCACGGGTCAGCGCATCCAGCGCACCAAACGGTTCATCCAGCAGTAACACCTTGGGCTCCATGGCGAGTGCCCGGGCAATGCCTACCCGCTGCTTCATGCCGCCAGAGATTTCATTCGGGCGTTTTTCCATGGCGTGGCTTAAGCCCACCAGCTCCAGTGCCGCGCGCGTACGTTCTGCCAGTTGCGGCTTACTCTCGGTGGCAGCAAACACGCGTTCCACCGCCAGATAGACGTTTTCAAAACAGGTCAGCCATGGCAGCAGGGAGTGGTTCTGGAACACCACGGCGCGTTCAGGGCCAGGTTTGGCAATTTCGCGTCCGGCACAAAACAGGTAGCCGTCTGTCGGTTGCAGCAAGCCGGCAATCAGGTTGAGCACGGTCGATTTGCCGCAGCCGGAGTGGCCGATGATGGAAATGAATTCACCTTCCTGGATAGACAGGTTGATGTCTTTTAAGGCCTGGAAACTGCCTTTTTTGGTGTTGAAAATCATGTTGACGTTTTCAATCAACACATAGCGGTCTTGTTTTACAGCGGTGGTCATGATCAGAGTCCTTTACCAGTCAATGAGGTGTCGTGGTTATTCGTAGCTATAGCGTTTGGCCAGCATGACCAGACACTGCTCAAGCAACAGGCCGACAATGCCCACAATGAAAATCGCGATGATGATGTGCTCAACGTTCAGGTTGTTCCATTCATCCCACACCCAGAAGCCAATGCCCACGCCGCCGGTCAGCATTTCTGCCGCCACAATCACCAGCCAGGCAGCACCGATGGAGAGACGCACACCGGTCATCATGTAAGGCATCACATACGGCAGCAGGATTTTGGTGATCACCTTCCACTCGGACAGGTTCAGTACCTTGGCCACGTTCATATAGTCTTGCGGTACTTTGCTGACACCGACGGCGGTGTTGATGATCATGGGCCAGACCGCGGTGATGAAAATCACCCAGATCGCGGCCGGGTTGGCCGCTTTGAATACCAGCAGGCCGATCGGCAACCAGGCCAGTGGGGAGACCGGCTTGAGCAGGCTGATAATCGGCGCCGCCATTTTTGACATAAAGGCATAGCGGCCGATGATAAACCCCATGGGGATGCCGACAATCGCTGCCAGCGCAAAGCCGGTGGCGACGCGTTTGAGCGAGTTCAGGATGTTCCAGCCGATACCCATATCATTCGGGTTGTTGATATAAAACGGGTCGCTAAACAGCTCCACCGCCGAATGCCAGGTCTGCACCGGCCCTGGCAAGCCCTGAGTCAGGGCGGCCACGGTAGACCAGATGGCGCCAAAGATCAGCAAGCCAATCACAGGCGGTAACAGTCCTTCAAAGACACGTTTGGCCATTGCCGCCCATGCCCCGGCTTTTTTGCTTGCCGGGGTGGCTGCTGTTGCGGTGGCCGAGAGAGGGCTCACCACCGCGACAACCGGTTTTGCTTGCTTGGCTGGCATTGCTTTGGCAGCCTGCTCACTGTTTTGCATGATTTTTTCCTTGTTAAAGCTGACGACACTCATGGTGACTCTCCTTGAAAGAATTACGCTTTAACCTTGAAGCTGTTGGCATAAGCTTTAGGGTCTTTACCATCCCAGACCACGCCGTCAATCAGCTTGCTGCTGCGCATCACGTCTGTTGGCACGCTAATGCCCAGAGATTTGGCGGCTTCGGTATAAATATCAATGCGGTTCACCTTTTTCGCCACGCCGAGGTAATCCGGGTCAGACTTGAGCAAGCCCCAGCGTTTGTGTTGGGTCAGGAACCACATGCCGTCTGACAGGTAAGGGAAACTGACCTTGCCATCATTGAAGAACTTCATATAGTTGGGGTCTTCCCATTTTTTGCCGATACCATTGTCGTAGTGGCCGAGGAAGCGACCTTCAATCACTTCTTCTGGCGCATTGACATAGGCTTTGCCTGCGATCAACTTGGCCACTTCGGCACGGTTTTTGGTCGCATCAATATAGCGTGAGGCTTCGAGGATGGCTTTGGTTAACGCCAGCGCGGTATTCGGGTTCTTGGCGATAAAGTCAGCGGTGGTGCCCAACACTTTTTCCGGGTGGTCTACCCAGATATCTTGTGAGGTGGCGACGGTGTAGCCGATCTTGTCGTAAATGGCACGTGCGTTCCAGGGTTCGCCCACGCAGTAGCCATCCATATTGCCAATCCGCATGTTGGCGACCATTTGTGGCGGCGGTACGACGATGGTTTTCACGTCCTGCATTGGATTGATGCCATAGGTCGCCAGCCAGTAGTACAACCACATGGCGTGCGTGCCGGTGGGGAAGGTCTGGGCGAAGGTAAAGTCGCGGTTTTCGTTATCCAGCAAACGTTTCAGCGTGGCACCACTGGTGACGCCTTTTTCCTTAAGCTGGTTAGCCAGCGTGATGCCCTGGCCGTTGTTGTTCAGCGTCATCAGCACGTTCATGTCTTTTTGCTGGCCGCCGATGCCCATTTGTACGCCGTAGATCAGGCCATACAACACATGTGCAGCATGCAATTCACCATTGACCAGCTTGTCACGTACGCCTGCCCACGAAGCTTCTTTAGACGGCACAATCTTGATGCCATATTTTTTATCAAAGCCCATTTGCGCGGCGACAATAATCGGCGCACAGTCCGTCAGCGGGATAAAGCCCACTTTCACTTCGGTGATTTCTGGCGCATCCGAGCCTGCCGCCCAAGCCTGGCTACGGATGGCGGAAGGCACCATGTTCATCATGGCGGCAGCACCAAACGCGCCTGCCAGCGTATTCATAAAGAAATGGCGGCGTTGCTGGTTCACCTGGTCAACCGGCGTTGCCTCGGTGGGGGATACATTTTTTTTGTCAGAACTGCTCATGTCGGCTCCTTGAGATTTGATTCGAAAAAGGGGTTCGGAAAATACAAAACAAAAAAGGCGTCCTGAATGCAGACCGTGGTCTACACTCAGGACGCCTTTGTCCTTATCTTTGCCAGCCGTGGATGATGAAACAGCAACGGCTAGTCAGAAATTCAAACTGGGGTTTCCAGTTTACTTACTACAAGCAACGCACCGCCTTTGGTAGCTTGCTTGATTTTATATAAGCAAAGCTTGTGCCAAGTGGGTTGTTGTTTTTAAATGTTTGATTTTTATTGGGTTTTAACGGAACTTTTTTCAAGTAGGGCTTGAAAAGGGGGCATGCCTCTCGCACCACGTGGGTGCGGATGCACCAATTTGAAGGTCTGGGAGCGTTATGAAAACCGTTATCGCGTTACGGTATGATGGGCCAGAATATTTTCGGCCACATCAATAATTTTACGGTTCTGCTCCATGGCCAGGCTACGCATGGTTTTGTAGGCTTCCATTTCATTGAGGCCGCGCGTACTCATGAGCAAGCCCTTGGCGCGCTCAATCAATTTGCGCTCGGTCAGCGCCTTTTTGGTGTCTGACAGCTCTGTTTCCATGTCGGCAATTTGCCGGGACTGGTGTTGCAGCAAGGCGATCATAGACGCCATGGGATAGGTTTGCGAGGTGTCATGGGCCTGAAAGTTCAGCGCATTTTCGATGGGAATCGCCAGGTTGAAAAACGTGCTGTTCAAGTTGGCCTGCGGACTGGCTTGGATAGTTTGCAGGTACTGCCGGGTTTGCTCGTAATCTTGTTTGGCCTGGCGGGTGAGCCCGGCCAGCAGTTCATGCATGGTGTCGACCAGCTGGCACTGAATCTGCCACATCTCGCTCAGGCGGCGGCTGCATAAGTCAAACCAGAGGTCGGCATGGCTGGGGGTCAGGGTTTGTTGGTCGCGCGCGCTGGTCAGCTTGGCGCGGTACTTGGCATGTTGCTGCTGCCAGTCACTGGCTTGCCACTGTTGCCAGGCCTCACACAGCTCTTTGCTGCCAAACTGGCACACCAGTTCAAAGTGCCGTTCCTGCTGCGCAATCAGTTCAAACAGCTTTTGCTGGTGCGGCAGTTGCAGGCTGCCAGAGCCAAATAAATAAGCGCCTACCGCACGCTCCTGCCCGGCAAACTCCTTGCCCTGAATCAGGTTATACAAGGTGAGCAAACAGGTGGAGATCTTGCTATTGACCGAGCTGTCGGTGATCTCGAATATCAGCGCAATCAAGCTGCCGATCAAGCGGTTAAAAGATTCGATGCTATCGGCAAACGAGATATTGAGCAGGGTAATTTGATGCCGCAGTGTGGTGAGCTGGTCCAGGCCCAGCAATATCCAGGAGATCAGCGTCAGTTGCTTGGCATCGGCGCGGCTGTTTTTATCCAGATGCTGCTGCAACGCTGCCCGGAAGCCGGTTTCTATGGCTTGATTCTGTGCGACAGCTTCTGCGCGCTCTGTGGCAAAACGCTGGCCGCCGGAGGCAATATACAGACAACTGGCGCCGCGCTCAATTTGCAGCTGGTGAATCAATTGACCAATTTTCTCAACAAACGCAATACAGCTATCCAGGCGCTCAAGCTCCTCGATATGCCTGATCTTGGCCAGCGTAATGGTTTGTGCGGGGGAAATGTCGGTATTCATCACGCTTGATAAAGCAAAAACTGTGCGCAGGCAGCAACCTGCAGCCATTCAAAGGGCCTGCATTCTAACGGGATTTGGCTGGATTGGACAGTAGACCGTCGGTTTGCAGCAGCGACCGTGCAATTTCTTCCACCGTCACGCGCTTGAGCATGGCTTGTTCGCGCAGAATTTTATAGGCCTCGACTGCACTAATGCCGCGCGCATGCGCCAACATGGCCTGGGCAGCACTGATTTCGCCTGCGGCTTGCAGTTTTTCTTCGAGCCGCTGGGTCCGTTTACGCAAGGTTTTCAGTTGCTGGCAGTGATGCATGGTCATGATCAACGTTGACAGTAGCCCCTTGGCCTGCAACGGCCGTACCAGCATGCCATGGCAGCCCAGCGCGGTGGCTGTTTCCAGGGTAGTCGGGTTTTCATAATCCAGCACCCCAATCAGCGGGATCGCCGACTCTGGTGTCAGCCATGGCAGTTTCTTTTTCGCGCTGGCTTGGGCATCTAGCAGAAAAATCACCAGCTCGGTCTGCGCGGGTAGCTCAGCCACCGGCGGCCATAGCGCGACCGTCTGGCAGCCAATCCGGTGCAGTTGCTGTGTCAATACCTCGCGGTTTTCGTCCTCAGGATGAAAAATCGTGATGCAGGCATGCCGCAAATGGCGGAACAGCTCCAGCGTGGAGCGCGGCGCCTGCGCCTGCTTGGCCTGGCGCTGACCATAGTGAGGGGCGGTGGGCGACTCAGCCAACGCGATACTCCGCCGCATAAGGCAGGTTGTTCCAGCTGGCGCCTGGGTGCGTCACCAGATAAGGGTCGGGGATTACCGCTGCGGCACCGCCACCGGCGATGATCTCGAACTGGCCAGCCGCATTGACGCGCGCAATGCGCGGGTGTAGCCGGGTGTGGTGGTTGCCGGCATCAATGACAATACGGCCTTGCGGTGCGTCAAAGGCTCGACCCAGCAGCTGTGGCAACAGAGCATCATACTGGTCGCTCCCGGCCGCGCGCATCGCTTCGGCAAACAGGTGGGTTTGAAAATATGCCGCTTCCCAGGCCATATTAGGCGCAATCTCGTTGCCATACTGCTGCCTGAAGCGCGCGATGCAGGCCTGGTTCTCGGTACTGGCAATGCTTTGAAAATAGGGCGCAGACGTGATGTGGCCCTGGGCCGCACCGCCGCCCATTTCTGCCACCTCTGCTTCAGAGGTGGTCAGGCTGGCAATCGGGGTGTGCTGGGCATCCATGCCGATCTCGGCATAAGCCTGGTACAACAGGCGGGTGGCTTGCCCCACCACGGTTGAAAACACAAAGTCTGGCGATTTGGCCTTGATGTCACGCACCACCGCTAAAAAATCTTTTTCTGTCGCCGTCAGCGGTACATAACGCTCGGCCAGTTTTTTGCCGCCTGGAACTTCAAGGATAAAGTCACTCATGATGCGGTTGGACTCATACGGGTAAATGTAGTCGCAGCCGATCATGTAGACGCGCGCGCCAAAATGTCGCGTCATGTAGTCAGCCAGTTGTGCACTGTTCTGGTTGGGCGCCGCGCCGGTGTAAATCACATGCGGCGAGAATTCAAAGCCCTCGTAAGGCGTGGGGTAAAACAGCAGCTTGCGCCATTTTTCCACCACCGGAATCACGGCTTTGCGCGTGCTGGACATATAGCAGCCAAAGATCACATTGACGCCATCTTCTCGAATCATGCGCTCGGCCAGTAACTGGTATTGTTGCGGCATGCCCTGCGGATCATAGTGGACGGGCACCAGTTCTCGGCCAGCGATGCCGCCCGCGGCATTGATTTCTGCGATGGCAAAGAAAGTGGCAAATGCCTGTGAGCGTTCTATGGTCGCCGTGGCGCCGCTGGTGGAAAACAGCACGCCGACCGGGATCGGGTCAGTGTTTGCCATGAGATTCTTTCGTCAGGGGCTCCGGCCAGACCGGAGCCATTGTGTTGCATTGAGGCGATCAGCTCTAGTGTGATCTCGCCTAGTTTCATCTAGCCTAGTGTGATCGCCAGTCAGACTATCCGACTATTCGTTAGGTAAGCCTGCGATGGGCGCCTCTTTGGTGCCCAACGTCGAGCGCGTAAACGATTCTACCATGTCGCGCGCAGCCGCCGGGTCCTGTACCCATTTGCTGTAGAAGCTATATGGACACTGCGCCACGCCCTGATCGCCATCGCCTGAATTGAGCACGCCGGTGTAGCCACGGTGCAGCAACTTGAACAGGTGGTTTTCGGACTGGCCATGTTTGCGGAAATCGCGGATCAGGTGTTTGCTTAAGGCCGCATATTGCACGCCATTTTCTTCCTCGCCGCATTCGCCCAGTGTCCGGCCATCAAAGCCGATAATCGCCGAGTGGCCGAAGTAGGAATAGACGCCATCAAAGCCTGCCGCATTGGACACGGCCACATAGGTGTTATTGGCAAACGCCATCGCCTTGCTGATCAGGATCTGCTGCTCTTTGGCCGGATACATATAGCCCTGGCAACGCACAATCAGTTCGGCGCCTTTCATGGCACAGTCGCGCCAGATTTCAGGGTAGTTGCCATCGTCACAGATAATCAGGCTGACCTTGAGGCCTTTAGGGCCTTCGCTAATAAAAGTTTCCTTGCCTGGGTACCAGCCCTCGATGGGCACCCATGGCATGATCTTGCGGTATTTCTGCACGATTTCACCTTGGTCATTCATGAGGATCAAGGTGTTATACGGCGCTTTTTTCGGATGCTCTTCGTGCTGCTCGCCGGTGATCGAGAATACGCCCCAGACTTTGGCCTTGCGGCAAGCCTCGGCAAAAATATCGGTTTCCGGGCCGGGCACGGTGGTGGCATTGTCATACATTTCCTGACCGTCATACATGATGCCGTGCGTGCTGTATTCCGGGAAAATCACCAGATCCATGCCGGGCAGACCGGCTTTCATATTGACCACCATGTCGGCGATGTTGCGACAGTTGGCCAGAATCTCGGCTTTGGTATGCAAGCGGGGCATTTTGTAATTGACGACGGCCACACCGACGGTGTCCTGGCTGCTGGAAATATCACCATGTATCATGAAGCTTCTCCTGAAAAATTTAAAAAAGGCTAATGACTCGATACATACCGATTACGCATAAAAAAAGCCCACCGGCCATCAAATGGCGGGTGAGCTTTTTTGCTCGAATCATCACCGGCGCTGTTGACGGTGTGATTAAAATATGGGGCGTAGCAGGTATTAACCTTGGTGCTAATTTAACGCCAGGCAGGCCCGCACGCCATACGTTAATTTGCGTACAAGGTCATTGATGATGCCGCTTAATGCGGGCGTTCAAAGCGCCGCAACACATGGGCAGACATGCCCTTGGCCAGTTCTTCCTCGCCAAAAAACACCGCTTCGGTCTCGCCCAGTTCTTTTTGCAGGCGCAGGTATTCGTCCTCATGATGGGTACGAATCACGACTTCGATATCCGGTTTGAGCTGCTTGGCGATCTCCACCATCTTGCGGATATTCATGGCATCCGGCGTGGCAATAATCAGCAGGGAGGCATTGGCAATGTGGGCCTGGATCAACACCATCGGGTCCGCCGCGTTCCCCGAGACGGCAGGTTGCCCC
Source organism: Methylophilus sp. DMC14 (assembly GCF_056314085.1). Lineage (NCBI taxonomy): Bacteria > Pseudomonadati > Pseudomonadota > Betaproteobacteria > Nitrosomonadales > Methylophilaceae > Methylophilus > Methylophilus sp. DMC14. The sequence goes on from NZ_JBQUZA010000008.1 coordinate 108,356, forward strand.
TGTTTGCGCAGTTTTTCCACCACTTCACGGTTTTGTTCGGCCACCACATAGGGGATGGCGGCGGCGGTCAGTGACTGCGCAATGCGTTTGCCCACCCGGCCATAACCGACCAGCACCACCTGGCCTTCGAGGAATTTGCGCTCGGTAGTCATCGGCAACTCACCATAGGGGTCCATGCGTAGCGAGAACTGCCGGGCCAGATCAGACTTGCTGACCACCCAATTGGCAAGCGGCTTGATCGAGGCAAACACCAGCGGGTTCAAGGCAATGGAAATGAGCGCGCCTGCCAGTACCAGGCTCATGCCATCGGGGGACATCAGGTTGAGTGAGACCCCCAGCCCGGCCAGAATAAACGAGAACTCACCGATTTGCCCGAGGCTGGCGGCTACGGTTAACGCGGTATTTAGGGGATAACGCAAGGCCAGCACAATGGCCACCGCCGCCAGCGACTTACCCAGGATAATAATGGCTACCACAGACAACACCTGTACAGGTTGTTTGATCAGAATGCTAGGGTCAAACAACATGCCGACCGAGACGAAAAACAACACGGCAAAGGCATCGCGGAACGGCAGCGAATCTTCAGCGGCACGATGGCTGTATTCTGATTCACGCATGATCATGCCGGCAAAAAACGCACCCAATGCGAACGAGACATTAAATAAGGTAGAGGCAAAAAACGCCACCCCGATCGCCACCGCGATCACGGTCAGCGTGAACAGCTCGCGCGAGCCGGTGCCCGCCACATACCAGAGCAACCACGGCAACACCCGCTTGCCGACCACCAGCATGATGGCAATAAAGCCTGCCACTTCGAGCAGGGTCATGCCTATGGTTTGCCATATGGCGGCAACACTGGTTGCTTCACTCTGGCTACCGCCAAACACGCCCGCCAGGGCTGGCATCAACACCAGTACCAGCACGGTTACCATGTCTTCCACCACCAGCCAGCCGACTGCAATCTTGCCGTTCATGCTTTCTAGAATGCGGCGTGACTCCAGCGCCTTAAGCAATACCACCGTACTTGCGCAAGACAGGGACAAACCAAATACCAGGCCTTCGCCCCAGCTCCAGTGCCAACTCCAGGCGACCAGCATGCCCAGCAGCGTTGCCAGCGTCATCTGCGCCAGTGCGCCCGGCAGGGCGATGCGTTTGACCGACAGCAGGTCTTGTACCGAAAAATGCAGGCCGACGCCAAACATCAATAACATGACGCCGATTTCCGACAGCTGCGAGGCAATTTCAAGGTCGGCGACAAAGCCAGGGGTGGCGGGGCCGATCATGATGCCGGCCAGTAAATAACCAATCAGCGCAGGCAATTTGAGTTTTTCGGCAATTAGTCCAAACACCAGCGCCAGCGCAAACGCGACGGCAATGGTGGTAATCAGGCTCAGGTTATGGTCCATCGTCAGGGTTTCTTTTAAGTTATTTTATTTGCGTAGGCATACGCAATATGGGTTTCGCAAGCGTTGATGCTATTTCAAGCACAGGCATACCGCCTGTTCAGACTGACCGTGTGCTGGCCAAAAAGTTGAAATTAATTGCGATCAATGTATTATTTTTTATCTTGCCGCAAGAAGCCATGCCGCGTCAATCACCAATCGCAGGCAGCACGGGGTTAAGGCTGCGAAAAAGGCATGGACAAGCGTTGCAGGCTGTAGGTACACAATTGTTCTGCGCGCTGCCAGCGTTCACGTTCGCTCATGCTGCCAAAGTAAACAATACTGAATACGCCTTCGATCACCGATTGGCAGTAGAGACTGACCAAGTCAAAATCGACGTCAGCGGGCAGCTCTTTGTGGGCAATGGCCTGTGTCAGCAGGCTGTTGATTTGCGCAATGCGTTTTTTCTCCCAGTTGTAGCGCAGTTGCAGCAGCTCGGGCGAATCATCAATGCCCACATACAGAAAAAACAGCACGCGCTGGATAGAGCTGGGTTCGATATAACTGCGGACTTCCTGCAAACAGTAGTGTTTCAGGTTTTCTAGTGCGCTATGCGCCGGTTGCCCCTGAAACGGCGAGGCTTGCTGGATGACACGCTCGGCCATGGCCGTGGCGACTTCGAGCTTACCTTTATAATGTCCGTATACGGCACCTCGTGACAGTTGTGCGGCTTCGGCAATATCGGCCATGGTCGCCTGCGTAAAGCCTTTGCCGTAAAACACAAGCTCAGCTGCATCCAGAATCTGGTCACGGGTTTTTTGCGCGTCTTCTTTGGTTTTTCTAGCCATGTCGGGTGGTTCTAGCCTGGCGGCTCGCTGACAGTCCAGTCGTTGATGATGGCCGCTATCATACCAAAAAATAATTAATCAGTCATGATTGATTAATTATAAAAGTGCCGCTAGAATATTGTCATCCATACAATTAAGGGTAGTGCATGTCCCGTATTTCTCACTCGACGCTGGCGCTTTCGGCGCTGTTGATCTTGCAATTGGCTGCGTGCAGCAAGCCGAAAGAAGCCGCTCAGCCCGCAGGCGCGGCGCCTGTGGTGGAGGTGGTCAAGGTGCAGGTGGCGGATATTCCCGATGAGGTCGAACTCCCTGGCCGGGTCGAGGCCTACCGCATTGCCGAGGTGCGCGCCCGTGTCTCCGGCATTGTCGCCAAGCGCCTGTACCAGGAAGGGCAGGTGGTGAAAGCCGGCACGCCGTTATTCCAGATCAATCCCGAGCAGTTGCAAGCCAGCAAGCTCGAAGCCGAGGCTGAGTTGGCGCGGACCGAGGCCAACCTGGTCAATGCTAACGACAAGTTGCAGCGTTATCAGGCTTTGATTGGCGACCAGTCTGTGAGCCAGCGTGATTACCGCGCGGCACAAGCTGAGGCGCAACTGGCAAAAGCCGAGGTGGCCTCTGCCCAGGCCAAACTTAATCGTGCCCGGCTGGATTTGGGGTATGCCAATGTGACCGCGCCAATTGATGGCGTGGCCCGCCGAGCACTGGTCACCGAGGGCGCGCTGGTCGGCAAAGATGAAGCCACCCAACTGACCACCGTCGAGCAGGTCAATCCGGTCTATGTTAATTTTTCCCAGTCGTCCTCAGAAGTGTTTACCTTGCGCAAAGCGCTGCGCGATGGCCAGCTCAAAGGCAACGATGGTGACTTTAAAATTAAACTGGTCTTGCCGGATGGCTCTATGTACGCCCAAGCAGGAAAACTTTCATTCTCGGACGTCTCCGTCAACCAAACGACCGACTCTGTGGTCATGCGCGCCATTTTTGAAAACCCGCAGCAGGTGTTGATGCCAGGCGCATACGTCAGAATCAAAATCCGTCAGGCCACCAATCCGAATGCGATTCTGATTCCCAGAGATGCGTTGATGCGTGACCAGTTTTCGACGCGTGTGTGGGTGGTGAATGCCAAAAACGAGCTGGAGTCACGCGAGGTGCAAGCCGGCCGTGTCATAGACAAACAGTGGGTCATTGAGCAAGGGCTGCAAGCCGGTGAACAAGTGGTGGTCACCAATGTGGCGGCACAAACGGCGGGCAGCAAAGTGACGCCCAAACTGATCAGTGCCCAAGACAATATCACCAAAGCCGTGGCCCCTTAACCGGGCAGCGCGCAGAAAGACAGGAACCAGGCCATGAGCCGTTTTTTTATTGATCGCCCCATTTTTGCCTGGGTGATTGCCATTCTGATTGTGTTGGCCGGCCTCATCGCCATCAAACAATTACCGATTGCCCAGTATCCTGATATTGCCCCGCCTGTGGTCAATATCGCCGCGACTTATCCAGGCGCCTCGGCCAAAGTGGTGGAAGAAACCGTGACCTCGATTATCGAGCGCGAGATGAATGGCATGCCGGGCCTCATGTATGTTTCTGCCACCAGCAATGTGGGCATGGCCTCCATCAGTGTCACTTTCCGTCAGGGCACCAATCCTGATCTGGCTGCCGTGGATGTGCAAAACCGGCTCAAAAGTGTCGAAGTGCGTTTACCGGAAATCGTACGTCGCAGCGGCATCACGGTGGAAAAATCCGCTGACAGTTTTCAGCTGATTGTGTCGCTGACTTCGGAAGATAACCGCTACAGCGAGATTGATCTTGGCGAGCTGTCATCGGCCACGGTGATGCCTACGCTCAAGCGTGTGCAAGGCGTGGGTAAAGTACAATCGTTCAGCCCGGAATACGCCATGCGCATCTGGCCAGACCCGCAAAAAATGGCTGGTCTCAATGTGGGCGTGACCGAGATCGTGAATGCTTTGCGCAGCTACAACACCCGCCTGACCTTGGGGCAGGTGGGTGCCAGTGGTGTGCCGGACGGTGCGCCGCTGAGTGTCTCACTCGAAGCCGAGGCTACGTTAAAAACGGTAGACGACTTTGCCAATGTGCCTATCCGCATGCAGGCAGATGGCTCAGCCCTGTTGATTAAAGATGTGGCGAAGGTCGAGCTGGGCAGCAGTGACTACACCTACAGTTCAAGGGTCAATGGCAAGAATGCCGCCGGGATGGCAATTAAACTGGCGCCGGGTTCTAATGCGGTTGAAACCATCAAGCGGGTCAAGGTCGCGATGGAGCAGATGCAGCCGTATTTTCCGCCCAATGTCGCGTTTCAACTTTCGTATGACTCTTCTGCATTCGTTTCGATTTCGATCAAAAAAGTGATCCAGACCTTGGTGGAAGCCATTGTGCTGGTGTTTCTTGTCATGTACCTGTTCATGCAAAACCTGCGTGCGACGCTAATCCCGACCATTGTCGTGCCGATTGCCCTGATGGGGACGTTTGCCGTCATGTACTGGCTGGGCTACTCGATTAATGTACTGACCATGTTTGGCGTGGTGCTGGCGATTGGCATTCTGGTGGATGACGCCATTGTGGTGGTTGAAAACGTCGAGCGCCTGATTGTGGAAGAGGGCTTGTCCGCCTACGATGCCACGGTTAAAGCCATGTCGCAAATCAGTGGTGCCGTGGTCGGCATTACGGCGGTGTTGGTGTCGGTGTTTATCCCCATGGCCTTTTTCAGCGGCGCGGTGGGCAATATCTACCGCCAGTTTTCGCTGGCTTTGTCGGTGTCTATCAGCTTCTCGGCCTTTTTGGCGCTCTCACTCACACCTGCCTTGTGCGTGACGTTGCTACGCCACGAGACAGGTAACAAAGCGCGCTTTTTTGTCTGGTTTAACCGCAGCTTTCAGCGCATGACCGAGCGCTATACCCACCTCACTGGCGGTCTGCTCAAAAAGCCGATGCGCTGGCTGGCCGTGTTTGCCTTGATTGTCGCGCTGGCTGGCTGGCTGCTGGTGCGTTTGCCAAATGCGTTTTTGCCCGAAGAAGACCAGGGTAACTTTATGGTCATGGTGTCGTTGCCACAAGGCGCGACGCTGGCAGAAACCGCCAAAGTGCTGGGCGATATGAGTGAGTATATTCAGGCACATGAGCCCGTTGATATTATCTTTGAGGTGAGCGGCTTTAGCTTTTATGGCACCAGCACCAATAGCGGCATGCTGTTTATCACGCTCAAAGATTGGGCAGAACGGCCAAACCCAGATCAACAGGTGCAGGCGATTGTAAACCGCGTCAACCAGAAGTTTTTTGGTCGCCCCAATTTAACTATTTTTGCCATGAATGCGCCGCCCTTGCCCGAGTTGGGCAGTTTTGGCGGCTTTGACCTGCGGCTGGTAGACCGTGCCAGCGTGGGTGTTGAGGCGCTGATGAAAGCGCGTGACCAGTTGCTGGCTGAGTCTGCACAGCGGCCAGAGTTGGCCAATGTGCTGTTTGCCGGTTTGTATGACACGCCAGTGGTTAACATGCAGCTAGACCGCAGCAAAGCCAAGGCGCTGGGCGTGTCACTGGATGAAATCAACGACTCGCTGGCGACGCTGCTCGGCTCGAATTACCTGGGCGATTTTGTCTATGGTAACCAGGTGCGCCGCGTAATCGTGCAGGCCGATGGCAAGCAGCGGCAAACGCTGGAAGATATCAAAAAAATCCGCCTCAAAGCGGCGGATGGCAGCTTGGTGCCACTGGCTTCCATCATGACGCTTGACTGGGCCATGGGCACGCCGCAACGCACGCGCTTTAATGGTTTTCCGTCATTTAACATCAATGGCGGCCCCGCGCCTGGCTTTAGCAGTGGCGAAGCCATGCGCACCATGGAAACCCTGGTGAATGGCCTGGGCAAAGGCATCGGCTATGAGTGGGCCGGGCAATCGCTGGAAGAAAAACAGTCGGGTAGCCAGGCCAGCCTGCTGTTTGGCTTGTCCATCCTGGTGGTGTTTCTGGTATTGGCCGCCTTGTATGAAAGCTGGGCGATTCCGTTTGCCGTCATGCTGGTGGTGCCGTTGGGCGTGCTAGGCGCCTTGCTGGGGGTGACCTTGCGTGAATTACCTAATGATATTTATTTCAAGGTCGGCCTGATTGCAACCATCGGTCTGTCAGCCAAAAACGCCATTCTGATTGTGGAGTTTGCGCGTGAACACGTGTTGCATGGCATGCCGCTGGTGGAAGCGAGCTTGATGGCAGCCAAAGAGCGTCTGCGCCCAATTGTGATGACCTCGCTCGCCTTTGGTGTCGGCGTGATCCCGTTGGCATTCTCAACCGGTGCCGCCTCCGGTGCACAAGTAGCTATCGGCACCAGCGTGCTCGGCGGCATCATTACCGCCACCTTGCTCGCCATCTTTTTCGTGCCGTTGTTTTTTATTGTCGTGGGCCGCTGGATGAAACAACCAGCCTCACAGCAAAGGGTGTCTCATGAAGTTTAGTCGTATTTCCATCATCCTTGCCGTGGCTTTCGCAATGGGTGGTTGCTCACTCGTGCCTGAGTATTTCAGGCCCGCCGCGCCAGTGCCTGAGGTTTATCCAGGCCAGCCAGCAAGTGACACCGTGAGCGAAGCGCCGCCACTCAGCTGGCAAACCTACTTTGCAGATGCTGATTTGCAGCGCCTGATTCAGGTTGGGCTGGAGCATAACCGTGACCTCAAAACCGCCGTGTTGCGCATGGATGAGGCCAAAGCCACCTATGGCGTACAAAAGGCAGACCGCCTGCCAACCATACAGGGCAACCTCAATTACGACCGTAGCCGCACCGTGTTCAGCTCCAGCCAGGCGTTTGACGCCAAATTGTTCCGGGTTGGTGTGGGTATTTCAGAATACGAAATTGACGTGTTTGGCCGGGTAAAAAGCCTGTCGCAAGCGGCGCTGGAGCAATACCTCACCGTGGCAGAAAACCGGCAAGCCGTGCAGACCACGCTGGTCACCGAGATTGCCACGCAGTATGTCAATTACCTGGCCATCAACGACCAGCTCAAGCTCGCCCAGCAAACGCTGGATGACCGTAAGCAAACCCTGCAACGCACCCAGCGCCGCTTTGAAGCCGGGCTGGATCAAGTGCTGGATGTGAAAGCCGCGCAAATTCAGGTTGAGCAAGTACAAGCGCAGCTCGCACAATGGCAGCGCCAGCTCGCCACCACGCAAAATGCCTTGTATCTGCTGCTGGGCGAAACCTCACACCGCACGCCACTGCCAGTCAAGCCGCTCGCCGCCTTGAAACTGGCAGACGTCACGCCAGGTTTGCCTTCCACCTTGCTCACCAGACGGGCCGATATTCGTGCCGCCGAGCATCAGCTCAAATCCGCCAACGCCAATATAGGTGCTGCCAGAGCCGCGTTTTACCCGCGCCTGCAACTCACTACCAATGTCGGTTTGGTCAATTCAGACTTCTCCAAATTGTTCTCGGATACAGGCAGCAACTACTGGGCCTTCAGCCCCCAACTGATACTCCCGATCTTTAACTACGGCCGCAACAAAGCCAACCTCAACCTGGCCCAAGCCCGCCAGCATATTGAGGTCGTCAATTACGAAAAAACCATCCAGACTGCGTTTAAAGAAGTGATGGATATCTTAAGTACACGCAGCGTGATCGCCGAAGAATCTGCCGCTAGAGCGCGTTTGCGCGAACTGGAAAGCAGCCGCTTGCAACTGGTGAAACGCAAGCTTGATCAGGGACTGGTGACTTATTTAGAGTTGCTTGATGCACAACGCAGCGTGTTGGACGCGCAGTCGCAAGCCGTGCAGATTCAACAGCAGGCGTTGCAGAATCAGGTAGGGTTGTATAAGGCGCTGGGTGGGAGTTAGATTTTCACAAAAAGCGTGATTGACGGGTTTAGGTTTGTATTTTAGGATGGACTAAAATTTAATAACAATATGAAAATGTTAAATAAAGCCCTTAAACCTTCAATCAAAAAAGCATCAATGACGGAATGTTTTCCGTCATTTAGGATGCCTAGATTACGTTAGGTTCTCATCTTGAGTAAACATAAGACAATCAAATTAAGCATTGTAATCATTACTGTTTTTTTGGTAGGGCTTGCTGTTTTGACAAATAATAAATCGCCAGAAACTAACGCTATATTAATTGTTGCTATATGGTTTTTTATGGTTTCTTATATCTTTCCATTTGTTGAAAAGAAAGACATGCATGGATCGATTACATACATTCAATACAAACCCAGCAATTGGGCCGTTAGGTTTATTTTTATGGCGTTTGCGGCGGTTGTTATCATATTAGCTTTATATGAACTATTATCTAATTAATCAAAAATAAAAGCTGTTGAGTGTTGGAGAAACCTAACCCATCAGTCAAGCGGGACTGTGGACTTGCCTTAGAAAAGTAGACACATCGACCTAACTTTTTAGGAGATGTGAAATGGCAAGAACAATCAAACGGAT
>NZ_JBQUZA010000009.1:0-64376 GCF_056314085.1 Methylophilus sp. DMC14
GTTGATCTGTTGCTTCTCCCTCTTTTACATACATCTTAAAAAATACACAGGCGTATGTCATTGACCCGTTCGGGCTATCAAGAACTCTCGACAAGAGTTTCAGCGGAATAGACATGTGAGCATAAAGCCTTAAAAGAGACATGTTAAAATGACACGATGTCTCAATACCATGTCTTAATCCCCAGTGCTGGTCGTGGTTCGCGTATGCAATCATCACGACCGAAACAGTATTTACCATTGAATGGTGAGCCGCTGTTGAAGCATGTAATCCAGACATTTGAGTCGTTTGCAGCCATCGCTAGCATTTCGGTGGTTATCGCAGAGCATGATCAGGACTGGCAACCGGCTTTACTTGCGGGATGCCAGAAAACACGCGTGCTGCTGTGTGGTGGCGCGACTCGCGCTGAAAGTGTGCTAAACGGATTGCGTGCCCTGAATACTCAAGTTCAGGCGCGAGACTGGATTCTTGTGCATGATGCCGCGCGGCCTGGCATAGATCATGAGATGCTATTACGGTTAATAGACAGCGTAGGTGATGAGGATACGGGAGCGATTCTGGCTTTGCCGCTGGCCGATACGCTAAAGCGTGCCGGGACGCAGACCACGATTGCAGAGACCATCCCGCGTAATCATTTATGGCAGGCTCAAACGCCACAAATGTTCAGATATGCGGAGTTGCAATCTGCGCTCAGTCACTCGATCGAAAAACAACCTACCGATGAAGCGCAAGCCATGGAGTGGATGGGACATCACCCAAAACTAGTCCAAGGTAGCCTTAAAAACATGAAAGTCACTTATCCTGACGACCTGCAAGTGGTTGCTGCGTTGATGCAGATGAGCCAGTCATAGAAAGCAAAAAGTATGATTCCTGTGAGAATTGGGCACGGTTTTGACGTGCACGCCCTAGTAACCGGGCGGGATTGCATTATCGGTGGCGTGAATATCCCGCACAGTCATGGGCTGGATGGGCATTCCGATGCAGATGTCCTGTTACACGCTATTTGTGATGCCTTGTTAGGGGCTGTCGCATTGGGAGATATCGGTAAGCATTTTCCACCAACAGATATGCGCTTTAAAGGCATAGATTCACGCGAGCTTCTGCGGCATGTGGTGCGCTTGCTGCATGACAAGGGTTATCTGGTTGGTAACATTGATGCCACGGTGATATGTGAGGCGCCACGATTGGGCAAGCATACTTCGCAGATGTGTATGAATATTGCCAGTGATTGCGATGTGGCAATTGAACAGGTCAACGTCAAAGCGACGACGACTGAAAAGCTGGGCTTCACTGGCCGCAGTGAAGGTATTGCGGCAGAAGCCGTTTGTACTGTGTATTCCAAGTAGTTGATGATGCGATTGTTTAGCCGTTTTGAAGCACTGGTTTCGCCGTTTCCTGCCGAAATCCTGAGGCGCTTACCTACGCGTTTCTGGCCTTTTATGTGGGCCTGTTCGTATGGGATGCGCCGTTATATTTTAATTATGACGCTGCTGACAGCGTGTATCGGCTCGTTTGAGGCTTTGCTGTTTGCCTTGATGGGCAAGGTGGTCGATAAGTTGACAGCCATCCAACCGGCACAATTATGGACGACGCATCAATCTACATTATGGCTAGTGGCGGCGGTATTGGTTGGCAGTACCGTGGTCATTCTGTTCCAGACCTTACTCAAGCATCAGACATTGGCCGGTAACTTCCCAATGCGTTTGCGCTGGCAGTTTCATCAGCATATGCTCAATCAAAGCATGGGGTTTTATCAGGACGAGTTTGCTGGCCGCGTGTCCGCGAAAGTGATGCAGACTGCATTGGCTGTGCGCGAGGTGTGGTTTATTCTGGCCGATATCATGGTGTATGTGTTGCTGTATTTCACTACCATCGTCACGGTGGTGGGCAGCTTTCATCCTTGGATGGTTTTGCCGTTTTTAGGTTGGTTAAGCTTGTATGCCTGCGCGCTGGTTTATTTTATTCCGCGTTTGGCCAAAGTGTCACAGCATCAGGCAGATGCGCGCTCCCTGATGACCGGCCGGATTACGGATGCCTATACCAATATTTCCACGGTTAAACTGTTTTCGCATGCCGGGCGCGAGGCCAGCTATGCGAAATCGGCCATGCAGGAGTTTCTGGATACCGTGCATGGGCAAATGCGCATGGTAAGCTGTGTCGAGAGTATCAATCACTTTTTAAATATGTGTTTGATCATTGCCAGTGGCAGCATGGTGCTATGGCTGTGGTCACAGAGCCTGGTCGCTGCCGGTGCGGTTGCGGCCGTAATGGCGATGAGCTTGCGCTTAAATGGCATTTCACATTGGGTTATGTGGGAGCTGACCTCGTTGTACGAGCAAATTGGCACCGTACAAGATGGCATGAATACGTTGTCGATTGAAAACCGCGTGCTCGATCAGCCAGATGCCGTCGCGTTAAACGTCCCTAAGGGTGAAGTCGTATTTGAGAAAGTGGAGTTTGCTTATGACAAGCAACCACCGCTCTTGAAGCAGTTTGATTTGCATATCCGCCCCGGAGAGCGTGTCGGCCTGGTCGGCCGCTCTGGCGCGGGCAAGTCTAGCATCGTCAATTTGCTGATGCGGTTTTATGACATTCAAGCCGGGCATATTCGTATCGATGGGCAATCGATCGCCTCAGTGAAACAAGACTCCTTGCGGCAACAGATTGGCATGGTGACCCAGGATACTTCTCTATTACACCGCTCCGTCAGGGAAAATATTTTATATGGCCGCCCAGATGCAAGCGATGAAGAGATGATAGTGGCTGCCAAGCGGGCCGAGGCACATGAATTTATCCTCACCTTGCGCGACGCCAAAGGCCGTACCGGCTATGACGCCCATGTCGGTGAGCGCGGGGTTAAGCTGTCCGGTGGCCAGCGGCAGCGCATTGCCATTGCCCGTGTCATGCTGAAAAATGCACCCATTCTGGTGCTGGATGAGGCCACCAGTGCCCTGGATTCTGAAGTCGAGGTCGCTATTCAACATCATTTGTCGCAGTTGATGGAAGGTAAAACCGTCATTGCGATTGCACACCGCTTGTCCACCATTGCAGCCATGGACCGCTTGATTGTGCTCGATCAGGGGCGGGTGGTCGAAACCGGCACCCATCAGGCCTTGTTGGCGCAAGATGGGATTTACGCCAAATTATGGACGCATCAGAGTGGTGGCTTTCTGGGCGAATAGCCCGTGCAATTCCCAGACGGTTCCTTTTCTAATATCACGTTTCAATCATCAGGCCATTCGGCCTGATTTTTTTATGGCTGTGCTTGGCATCGCCTCTGTTCAATTGTGACAGTCTGTCATATTACCGCCACTTTTCTGCAATCTAATCTGCTTAGTATTGTCATCAAATTTTCATGGAGTATTTTCGATGGCTAGTCTTGCTGTCCGTTGTAATCGCGGGTTTACCTTGCTGGAGTTATTGGTGGTGATGGTCATTATCGGTCTGTTGGCCGGCTATGTCGGCCCCAAATATTTCCAGCAGATTGGCAAGTCAGAAGTCAAAACGGCCAAAGCGCAGATTGCGGCGCTGGAGCAGGCTCTGGATCAGTTCCGTCTGGATGTCGGGCATTATCCGAGTACTGAACAAGGCTTGACGGCCCTGATGAATAACCCAGATAACCAGCCAAACTGGGCCGGCCCTTATTTGAAAAAAGAAGTGCCCAACGACCCTTGGGGCAAGCCTTACCAATACCGCATGCCCGGCCAGCACGGCGAGTATGATCTCTACAGCCTGGGTAAGGATGGCCAGGTGGGTGGCAGTGATGAAGCGCAGGATATCAGCAACTGGTAAATGCCATGCACTATCAGGCAAAAGTGTTGAATGGCAGCACCCTGACCATGGTGGAGCTGCAAGCCGATGATGAGCAGGATGCTTACGCCCAGTTAAAGGCGAAAGGCTTGTTGCTGGTCTCGCTGCAGGCACAAAAGCAGGGCAAAATAGCCAAGCGTCAGGCGTTTCCGTTGGCTTTGTTCAGCCAGGAGTTGCTGGCCTTGCTCGATTCCGGCTTGAACCTCGTCGAAGCCATTGATGCACTGGCTTTGCGGCAGGATCACACGCGTGGTGTTTTGCAAGGCATCTTGCAATCACTACAGCAGGGTAAGTCTTTTTCTGCGGCCCTAGAACGGCAGTCTGTTGTATTTCCGCCTCTCTATATCGCCACGGTGAAAGCTGCCGAGCGCACTGGGGACCTGGGCAATGCCTTGTCTCGCTATATCGCCTATGACAATCAGGTGTCATTACTCAAAAAGAAAATCGTCAGCGCGTCAATTTACCCGCTGCTGCTCATCGTGGTTGGCGGCTTGGTCATTGCGTTTTTGATGGGCTTTGTCGTGCCTAAATTCAGCAGCGTCTACGAAGGCACGGGGGCAGACTTGCCTTGGATGTCGCAGCTGATGCTGCAATGGGGCAGCCTGATTGCGCAGCATGGCGAGCTCATGTTGACGCTACTGGTCAGTGTATTGGTCATGCTGGTCCTGTTGTTGAAACATCCAGCCATGCGGCAGTGGATGTTACGCACCTTGTGGCGTATTCCTGCCATCGGTGAAAAGCTGCAACTCTATCAATTGGCACGCTTTTACCGCACGTTGGGGATGTTGCTGGCGGGGGGGACCCCAGTGATGGTGGCGCTTGATTCGCTGGAAGGATTGCTGGATAGCAGTCTTGCGCTGAGTCTCAAGCAGGCACAAACCATGATTAGCCAGGGGCAACCCCTGTCACAGGCTTTCCAGGTCAACGGCATGACGACGCCGATTGGCGAGCGCATGTTGCTGGTGGGCGAACGCGGGGGCAATGTGGCACAAATGATGGACCGCATCGCCAGCTTTTATGATGAAGAGCTGGCACGCTGGATAGACTGGTTTACCCGGCTGTTTGAGCCCTTGCTCATGCTGTTTATTGGCCTGGTGATCGGCGTGGTGGTGCTGTTGCTGTATATGCCAATTTTTGAACTGGCAGGACAAATTCAATGAACCAGCCTCTCCCCAATCAGCACGTGCCTGCTGAGCCACTACAGTCGCTCTCTGCAGAACTATTATCGCAAGCACAAACGCAGGCCTTGCAACAGCAACGGCGCGTGATCGAGGTGCTCGAAGACTTGCTCCCGGTGGACACGGAAATCCTGGTGAGCCAACTGGCTGACTTGCTGCATTACCCGGTCGCCACCATGCGCGATATGCGCGAGTGGCAGGTGGCTTTTGAGGTCATCAGTTATAACGAAGCGCAGCAAAAAGAGTGTCTGGCGTTTTATGACGCGCAAAAAACACTCATTCTGGTGTTTGCTGACCCGTTTAACCGCCAACTGCCGTTGTGGGTACAGCATGCCGTAAAACAGCCGTTTGTCTGGCAGTTGGCACATCGGCTGGAGATTAGCGCCTACCTCGCGGGCGAAGAAGAAACCATGCGCGCCATGGATGGCGTAGGTTTGCCCAGTGAGCAAATGCAAGAAGGCGAGGACGAGCTGGTCATGCAGCTCTCGCTCAAGTCCATTCACGAAGATGCCAACCCCATCGTCAAGCTGATTAACTCCACCTTATATGATGCCCTCAAAACAGGCGCCAGCGATATCCACCTCGAAACGCATGCAGGCGGTCTGGCCGTGAAATACCGGATTGACGGCGTGATGGCCAGTATCGCCAATAGCCCCGGTCTGGACAGTGCCGAGCAGGCTATTTCGCGGATCAAGGTCATGGCGCAACTCGATATTGCCGAACGCCGGATTCCGCAAGATGGCCGCTTTAAAGTGCATGCCATGGGCCGCCTGATTGATTTCCGTGTCTCTATCATGCCCAGTGCGTTTGGCGAGGATGCCGTACTGCGGGTGCTGGACCGCAAGGCCTTGACCGAGCAGGCGCAAGGCTTGAGTTTGAAAGCGCTTGGCTTTGATGCCGATGTGATTGCCAGATTCCGCAAATTAGCCAGCGAGCCGTATGGCATGGTGCTAGTCACTGGCCCAACCGGCAGTGGTAAAACCACCTCCTTATATGCCGCCATTTCAGAGGTGAATACAGGGTTTGACAAGATCATCACCATTGAAGATCCGGTTGAGTACCAGTTGCCTGGCGTGCTGCAAATCCCGGTCAATGAGAAAAAAGGCCTGACCTTTGCGCGCGGCTTGCGGTCAATTCTGCGGCATGACCCGGACAAGATCATGGTGGGTGAAATCCGCGATGCCGAGACTGCACAAATTGCCGTGCAAGCGGCGCTGACTGGCCATCTGGTGTTTTCTACCGTGCATGCCAACAGTGTGCTCGATGTCATCGGCCGTTTCATGCATATGGGCGTAGACCCTTACCATTTTGTCTCAGCCGTGAATGGCATTATTGCCCAGCGCCTGGTGCGCGCCTTGTGCCCGCATTGTGCCGAGCCGTTTGTGCCGGATGCTGACTTGCTCAGTGCCTCTGGCTTAAGCGCTGAGCAGGCCGCCAGCATGCAGTTTATGCATGCCCAAGGCTGTGGCCATTGCCGCGGCACGGGTTACAAAGGCCGTAAAGCGGTGGCCGAAATACTGGTGCTTAATGACGAGTTGCGCGAGATGATTATTGCCCGCCAGCCGATCCGCCAGTTGAAAGAGGCGGCTGCCAGAAATGGCATGCGTACCATCCGCGAGGCGGCGATCAGCGCCGTGGCTGAAGGCATGACCAGTTTGCAGGAGGTTAACCGTGTCACGTTTGTTGCCTGAGTTCAGCGTACTTGGCCTGACGCGGATCCTGGTGTTGTCTGACCAGTTGCAGGCCGAACATATTCCGGCGGGCTTTGCTTCGTCCCCTGTCTTTGCGACGACTGCCTGGTCAGGCGCAGATGCGCTTGCGCTGCAGCCAGCATTACAGGCAGTGCTGGCACAGTTGCCAGCCACACGCTGGCAAAAGATAGAACTCTATCTCGCTGACCAGCATGTGCATCTGATGCGCTTGCCTGCCATGACTCAAGGTCTGCAGGCATTTGACTGGAGCGGACAGGATCAGCAAGCCTATGCGCGCGCCATGCTTATGCAAACTTATGGTGAAGCCGCACGTAGCTGGCCTTTCCGCTTACAGGATGTTTGCCAACCACAAGATAGCCTGCTGGTGGCTATCCCGGTGTTGCAGACACTGGATTGGACTGCGTTGTTACGTCCGCATGCCCTGCAATGGCAGGTGCAAGCCTATGCTTGCGCCTTGTGGGCCAACACCCGGCTGCCCAAGACCGGCACCGTGCTAACCGCAGAGCCGCAAATGCTCAGGCTGTTGCAGCTTGAGCAAGGGCGTATTATGCATGTGGCCGGGCTGGCGGCCTCTCTGCAGGCAGTGGAAACCATGGCAGACTGGGTGTTGCGTGAGCGTACCTTGCTGGGCGTGCAGGCGTCAGCGTGTTACTGGGTAACCGAGCCCGGCAACCACAGGGCGTTAAATACCGGTCATCATCTCAAACAAGCTTTGGCGGGTCAGGTCAACTGGCAGCTGTTGCCATCAGCGAGACCACTCACTCAGTTGCGTCAGGAGGTCAGTCATGTGGCCGCAGCCTGAGTATCATATGGATTTTGCGCGTCCGTTATTTGGCTGGCAATGTGTGCGTTGGCCAGGACTGGCGCTGGTGGCAGCATTATTGATGACGGTATGGCTCACCTATGCCGAAGAGGCCGAGCAAACCGCGCACTTGCAGTTACTCACAGCGCGGCAGCAGCAACTGACCGAGCAGCAGTCCGCAATGCAGGGCGCTGCACCGCGTACTGAGCAACACCCACTCAGTCAAGCCAACATCAAGCCGGTAGCGGTATTAAGCCAGCCGCAACAAAAGGCAGCGCAAAAAATTGTGCAGCAACTCAATGTGCGCTGGTTTGACTTGTTGCAGGCGCTAGAAGCGAGCCAGGTCGCCGATATCGCGTTGTTGCAATTGACCCCTGATGCCAATCGCGGCCAATTTGTATTGTCGGGCGAGGCGAAGAGCTACGCGGCGTTATTGAATTATGTGAGTCATTTGCAAGGCCTGACGACGCTGCATGAGGTGCATTTGCAAAAACACCAGGTCAATGACAGCCATCCGCAGCGCCCGGTCAGCTTCGAAATTCAGGGGGGCTGGCAACCATGAAATCGGCACGTATGTTTTCGGCCCTGACTATGGTCTGGCTGCTACGGCGTGCGGCCTGGTATCTTGGCTGGCTGCCCATGCTCGTGAGCGTCTTGTTGCTCATCTTATGGGGCGTGTTGTCGCAGCAGCAGTCTGCCACAACCACGCAAATTACTTTGCTCACGCAAGCCATCCAGCAACTTGAGAGCCAACCGGTAGCACCTGTGGCCAAGGTCTCAACCACCATTGTCAAACCGGAGGTGAGCGAAAGTGCGCCGGAATACCTGGCCGCCTTATGGCAGCAATTACCAGAGTTTGCCGACCTGTCGCCACGCATGATGCAGATTGCGCGCCTGGCGCAAAAACGCCAGATGGCCTTGAATGTGGGCGATTACCAGTGGCAACTGCATGCCGCCAGTGACGCCACGCAGGAGATTCAGCAATATGACATGCGCTTCAATATTCAGACCGATTACCTGACTTGCCGGCAGTTTATTGTCGATGTGTTGCGGCAATATCCTGCTATGGCCTTGACTGGCCTCGAGTTGCGCAAAAACGAGACCATGCAGCCGATGCTGGACGCGACGTTGACGTTTTCAGTGTTTATCCGGGGAGGGCGCAAGCATGGCAGTTAGCGCCAAATCCTCGACTTCGCCCGTGATTTGGCTGGCCTTGCTGTTGACGCTGGGCTTGGTCTACTGGCAATGGTCGGCAGCGCCTCAAGCGGAGCTTGATCTGGTTGCGGTCAGACCTGCCAAGAAAGTAGCAGTGGCTGAGTCTGTGCCAGTCAGCGCGGATACGCATCAGCCGTCAGCGCGTGTGGCGAGCAGTCAAACTGCCAGCCCTCAAGTGGAAACCGCTGCCATGCCAGAGGCCGCGTATTTCAAGCGCCAGTTACCCGCGGGCAAGCCTGCGCAGGTGCTATTTGCGGCGCATGAATGGTTACCGCCCCCGGTCAAGCCGCCCCCACCGCCTCCGCCGCAGGCGCCGCCTTTGCCTTATAGCTATGTCGGTAGTCTCAAGGAGATGCCGGGGGGCGACTTGGTGATTTTAATGCAGCAGAAAAAGATGTTGATGCCCAAACTGGGCTCACAGGTCGATACGCAATGGCGCTTGGACCGCGAGGATATGCAGGCGGTGTATTTCACCTACCTGCCATTAAACAAAGGGGTGGTGTTGAGTAAAAGCAAAGCGGCAGCTAGTGCAATCCCGCGCCAGGTTGAGCCGGACAATAATCCAACAGAAGAAATATTAAACCAATGAGAGTTTTGAACACGATTCCGCGCCTATCGCCTAATGTGCGCATGAGGCCCTGTTTGCGTTTATTATCAAATGTACCCGGCTGGCTGCCATCGGCGGTTTGCACCATGCTGTTGTCTGCATGTGGGCTATTCCCACCCCAACTGACCGCGACGACACCAGATGGCAGGGTGCACGAGCTTGCACAACAGGTATCAGCGCATCCGGCTGATGTGACCTTGCGTAGCCGCTGGTACCGTGAGCGTGAGCTGGCGATCAACAGTCTGTTGGCCGAAGCTGAGGTCGCTGATGCCGCAGGGGATGTTGCCACGGCCAAACAGCTCTATGGTCGTGTGTTGACAATGGATTCTCATCATCCTAAGGCACTGGATTATGCGCGAGCCAGTGATCGAGAAATCGTGTTGCGCAAGCAGTTAGAGCTTGCCAAGCAACATATGAATCAGCCCAAGCAGGCACTTAAGGAAGTGCAGGATATTTTGCTGGAGCAACCGACCAACACCGAAGCGCAGGCGCTGGAAAAGCAATTGATTGCCATGGAACCACGTGCGCGTGCCAGCCTGCCGCAATTGCAAACGGCCATCAGCAAACCGGTCACGCTGGAATTGCGTGATGCCAATATCAAGGTGGTGTTCGAGGCATTGTCCAAAGCCACCGGGATTAATTTTGTGCTGGATAAAGACATTAAAGCTGAGACCAAGGCCTCGGTATTTGTCAAAAAAATGCCGATTGAAGAGGCGGTGGAAATGGTGCTGACCAGCAACGGTTTGCAGAAAAAAGTACTGTCCCCCACCAGCGTGTTGGTGTATCCGGCCACCCAGCAAAAAAACAAGGATTATCAGGATTTGTTGATCCGTAACTTTTATTTTGCCAACACCAGTGCCAAGCAGTGCGCGGATATGTTACGGACGATTTTAAAAATCCGTGATGTGTATGTCGATGAGCGCTTAAACATGTTGGTGTTGCGTGATAAGCCTGAAGTACTGGCGCTGGCAGAAAAAATGATCAAGGCGCAGGATATCGCCGACCCGGAAGTAATGCTTGAAATTGAAGTCATGGAGGTCACGCGCGGTAAGCTGCAACAACTGGGGATTAATTACCCTACGTCATTGACCGTGCTTAACAGCCCCTTAACCTTGCAAGCGCTGAGAAGTATCAATTCAAGTAATATCGGTGTCAGTCCGAATCCTGGAGTCCAATTTCAAACGACCAACAGTGATTTGAATCTATTATCTAACCCACGTATCCGCGTCAAAAATAACGAAAAAGCCAAAGTGCTGGTGGGCAACAAGGTGCCTGTGATCACCACCAATACCACGGCCAATGTGGGGACTTCCGAGAGCGTGTCCTATGTCGATGTTGGCCTCAAGCTCGAGGTCGAGCCGCGCATCATGCTGGATGATTTTGTCAGCATCAAGGTGAATCTCGAAGTCAGTTCACTGGGCGAGGCTGTGACCTTGAGCAATAACTCAAAGGTCTACAATATTGGTACTCGTAATGCCAGTACCATGCTACGGCTCAAACACGGCGAAACGCAGATTCTGGCCGGGCTGATCCAGGATTCCGAGCGTAAGAATGCAACCAAACTACCTGGGCTGGGCGAAATCCCGATATTGGGTCGCCTGTTTTCAAACAACACTAATGACAAGAGTAAAACAGAAATTGTGCTGGCGATTACGCCCAAGATCATCAGCAATGTGACCTTGCCGGAAGCCACCTTCTCCGAGTATTGGAGTGGCACCGACAGCGTGATTTCAGATAAACCACTGGTGAACAGCATGCCAGCTGCGCCTTCTCTCACGCGTAGCCAGCAAATCCGTGAGATACAGTTACAGCGGCAAAATGAGTTGAATGAGGTCAGCAGCCCGCCTGTGAATGAACCCGCTGGCAATGATGCGCCCACCAATGATACGCCTGACGCTGCGCCGCCGCCCGAACCGGCCTTACCGGCCTTACCGGCGCCAGACACGGCACCGGCCAATACAAACGCCGCGCCACAAGCGACGCCCTCAGCGGATGGTCTTTCAAACAATATCAGGGACTTGCCCGAACAGGGCACGACCAGTTTGCCAGCGCCCAAGGAGATCCCCTGATGCGCCAACGCGCGTGCTTGCAGTCTAGTGCTTGCCCAGGCTGTGGATTCACGTTGATTGAGCTCATGGTGTCGCTGGCGATTATCGCCATCATGGCCAGCATTGCCACGCCCATGATACAAGTCACCGTGCAGCGGCAAAAAGAACAACAATTGCGTACACATTTGCATGATATCCGCCGCGCGATTGATGCCTATAAAAAGGCTGCGGAGGATGGCCGGGTGAAAAAAAATTCAGATGCCAGCGGTTACCCGCCCAATTTGCAAGTGTTGGTCGAGGGCGTCGACGATCTTAAAGACCCCAAGCATAAAAAATTACGTTTTTTAAGGCGCATCCCTTTTGATCCCATGCTCAACAAGCGCGACGACACTGCGCCAGTGGCGGCTTGGGGCTTGCGTAGTTATGACAGTCCACCCGACCAGCCGCGCTATAACCAGGATGTCTATGATGTGTATTCACTGAGCCCGCGCATCGGCCTGAATGGAGTTCCCTATGCGCAGTGGTAATCGTTGGCGGCGGTGGCGTGGCTTCACGCTGGTGGAGTTATTGGTGGTGCTGTCGATTTTAGCCTTGTTACTGTCGCTGGCACTGCCGCGCTATTTTTCTGGCGTACAACGCGCCAAAGAGCAGGCGCTCAAACAACAGTTAATCACCACGCGCAAGGCGCTGGATGAGTTTTATGCGGACCAGGGGCAATACCCGGAAAGCTTGCAGGAGCTAGTGGATAAGCGCTATCTGGACAAGTTACCTTGGGACCCTATCTCGGAGCATAACGATAGCTGGGTAATTACGCCGCCAGAGCTGCCTTTGCTGGGTGGCGTTTATACCTTGCATAGCAGTGCGACTGGACAGGCTTCGGATGGCAGCGCCTATACCGATTGGTAAGAGGCTGGGCTATGTCGCTTGATATGAGACCTGTTAAACCACCAGTCACCTATCCGCGTGGCGGCATATTCCTGCGCGGCTTTTCGTATTTAGGCATCATGGTCACCTTGGCGATTGCCGCCATTGCCATGCAGGGCGCGGCCAGCCTTTGGCAGCAACAGTCCCAGCGTAGCAATGAGGCCCTCTTGCTTGAGGTGGGAGAGGCTTACCGGCTGGCAATCGGCCGCTATTATGAATCTACGCCGCAAGCCGTTAAACAATACCCGGCGAGTCTGGAAGAGCTGTTAGAAGACAAACGGTTTCCTGTGCCTAAAAGGCATCTGCGCAAAGTGTACGCAGACCCTTTTGCGGTCAAGCAGGGCATGCGCATGATCCTCAAGGACGGGCGCATCATCGGCGTTTACAGTCCGTCTACGCTTGTGCCCATCCGTCGCAATGGTTTTCAGGATGCGCAGGCCGACTTCCAGGCGGCCAAGCATTACAGGGACTGGAAGTTTGTATATGAACCGAATAGCCTGGCCGGGTTGGAAGAGGCTTGGGCCAATCGCTAATGCAGGGGCGGGATGAGTCGGGTCTTGAATACTTGATAGTAGCGCAATACTTTAGGCACATATTGTTGAGTCTCTGCATACGGCGGTACCGTCCGCTGATGCGATTTGACTGCTTGCGGGCCCGCATTGTAAGCAGCGAGCGCTAGCACCACATCGCCTTCAAACAAGTCCATGAGTTGCTTCAAATAGCGCGATCCCCATAAAATTTGCTGCGAGGCCGACCAGGCCCTAACCGGGGTAGGCGTCAGTGCTTTTGCGGTGGCCGGCATCACCTGCATCAAGCCGTAAGCCCCCTTAGGTGAAGTGGCTTTGGCATTGTAGCCAGACTCGGTGGCGATCACGGCATGAATCAGCGCAGGTTCCAATTGTGTGACTTGCGCAGCCGCTTGTACTTCTGCCTGATAAGGCAAGCTCTCTGTCGACCAGCCGGACCCTGCGCGTGTATTGCGTCCAGCGTCCTGGATTGCCTGCTCAGTTTCTGTGTCATCAAATACTGTATTGCTGATTACGATTTCCGACTCATCTGATGGATCAAGCACAATGTGGCCAGGCATCGTTTCAATGCTTCCGGCGTAGGATGGTTGACTGCAAACCACTAAGGATAGCAGCAGAAATACATGCAATTTGCGAGTATTCATTACCATGCAGCTATGATCGCATAGGTAGATGACACTCCCAAGACAGCCGGACTGGTGGTATTCAGACGAGCGTTGTTTCTCGGTATGCACGTACTAACCAGCGCTGATACTGGCTTCTAGTCTAATTAAATGAATGTTTAACCTCTTAACCAATAGTCCATGTATTAATCCGTTGTCATTAATTCATCAACAAACTGACGCTGCGCAATCATTTTTTTGTCACAAATTTTGAGCACACTTGCTGCACATTAATATCAATGTGCACAACACATGGACACAGCAATCACAGGGAACGATCAGGCCAATGATCAATGGACATTGGCGCTGAACGAAGAGCAGCGCGTCTTATTTATGGAGGTGATCGAAGAGTCACTTCGCCTGCAAAATCGTGCACATTTGTTTAATTGGCTGCAACGTGGGTTTCAATGCCTGCTTGCACATGAAGTGATCATCATCGGTGTCCGCGGCATGGAGCGTGCAAGCTATGATTACGAATACTTGACCTCTAGCCGTTATTTTGGAGATAGCCAATTTGATCTGGTATTGCATGATCAAGATGGTTTGGTCAACCAGGCGTTTGTTCAGTGGTCCAAATTGGGCATGCCTTTGTTTTATACCACTGATCATACTAGTCAAATCAATAGCCACTATGCTATTGAGCTGGTGGATGAAGCAAGTATGCTTGCTTCGGAGCTGAAACGGTTTGTGGTGCATGGATTTGGCAACGAGCACAGTCGTATCGCCACCGTGATGATGTTTGGTCGCCTCAGTTCGCCTGCAAATGCACGTACCGCCCACCTGCTTGAATTGCTCATGCCGCACTTGCACTGTGCAATTGTAAAAGTGACGTCCAACAAATCCCCCTCTGTGTTAACGACCAGTAAAAACGGACGGGTCAAGCCACTCAGCAAGCGCGAAATTGAGGTGCTTGAGTGGTTGCAATCTGGAAAAACCAATTGGGAAATTGGCAGCATCATGCAGGTGAGTCCGCTGACGGTTAAAAACCATGTTCAGAATATCCTGCGTAAACTGGATGTGGAAAACCGCAGCCAGGCGGCCAGTAAGGCACTTAAACTGGGGTTGATCAATCATAAGCGGTAAGCATGCTTTGACTCTTCCTTCATGTGCTCATTGATGTCTCACCTTACCTAGTCCGATAGGACTAGTTCCTTCCCTCGTTACGTCATATTTACTCTCTAAAATCAAAAAGCTTTTAAAGGGCTTCTTGACCTCTAGTCTGATCAGACTATGGCAAAAAATAGCGATGTCATGCATCCCCTTTAAGATTCATTTGGGCTTTTAAGTCGTATTGCTTTGACGGTTCTTTGGTTTTGCTCTTTCTTTAATTTTTGTTTTTACTCTGGGAGAAGTTTATGAAATTTCAATTAAAAATGTTGGCGGCTGCTTTGATGTTGTCTGCTGCAACAGTCCCTGCACAAGCAGCGATTTCTACTGCTGCGAGTGGTGATTCCAGCATGGTGCTGACCTTGATCGACTTTAAGGATGGTATTTCTTCGGTATTTAACTTGGGCTATACCTATTCACAATTTGACACTTTGGTGAGTGATGCTCAGTCCAAAGGTGGTGCTTTTACATGGGATATCGCTAACAACTTTGGTAGCACATGGAGCACTTTCTGGGCAACTGCACAAGCTGCTGATACTTCCTGGGCTGTTTACGCTGGTGATGGTACAGGCAACGGTGTTGGCGCACGCGGCATTATCATTACTCGTGCAAATGTAGGTTCTACTTCTAATACCAACTTGCAATTGACAACTCAATTGACAAACACCATCACCAATTTTGATACTTACCTGAATGCAAACTCTGCTACAGATTCTTCAGTAGGTACTTCTGGCTTTCCTTATGCTGGTGCTGCTAAAGCTTACGGTTCAACTGGTCGTGTAAATGCCTCTGGTTATGACTCTACTAACCCATTGGATACTTCCATGACAGTATTGAAGCTGTTGTCAGGTGCAAGCAGTACCGCTCCTATCTCAACCACTGTATTGGGTAACACAGCAGGTAACTACACTTTCGCGCTGAGCAGTGCAGGCGTTCTGTCATTCACTGTTCCTACAACAGTGATTCCAGTACCTGAGGCTGATACCTATGCCATGATGTTTGCAGGTTTGGCTGCGGTTGCTGCGGTTGCTCGTCGCCGTAAAGCTTAATTTATTACTTAATTTATTATTCAAATAGCCATGAAAGCGCCGGTGCGCCAAAAGTGCACCGGTCAAGACACTCATCTGTTTACTTTAAAAAAGGAAGCGAAAAATGTTTAAAATGAATCAATTGGTATTGGCTGTTGCGGCCACTGTAATGGCTGGTCAAGCCATGGCGGCGGCTGTTACCCCAGCTGATGTGGCCAACGCACGTAAAGCAGGTAAATTGCAAGAGGCTTGGATTTCCGGTAACTCTGCGCCTACCTACAACGTGTTTCAAGGCTTTGCAGATGGCTGTGATGCCGGTACTGTAGCCTCTTTCAATACTTTGTCTTCAACTGGTGTTGTTAAGCCAGGTTCCTCCGGTAACTTTATGGCTTATGCTTGTACTCGTGGCGGTAAAGTGTCTGTGATGTATCACACCATTGATGGTGGTTCTTACAACGCATTTGCGCCACACATTGATGGTCTGCAATTGTCACGTGTAAAAGCCATTGATAGCTCAAGCAGCACTTGTGCCTTGCAAGCTGGATCTACATTCTCCGCTGGCACTAATCAACCTGCTGTGACTGTATACAACAAGTGTACTGCTGTTGTTGGCGCAACAGCTGCTGACGCTGCACCAACCTTGCCAGATGGCGGCTTTTCTGACGTAGAGTCTGCTTTGTTTGGTAAAGATGTGTCTTCTGTTGGTACACAAAGTGCTGCTAACTACGGCCAAGTATTCGGTGTTGTGGTTTCTACTGCTCTGTATCGCGCAATGCAAGCTGCTCAAGGTATTTATGCTGATGCTGCAACAGCGGCTTCTAGCGATCCTAACTTTTTGCCAGCCAATGCGCCAAGCATCTCTAGCACACAATACGCTTCTATCGTTTCTGGCACCATTCCAGACTGGTCCGTATTGTTAGGTTCGCTGGGCTCTGGTAAAAATATTTACATCGGCCGTCGGACCAGCTCTTCAGGTACACAAGCATCTTCGAATGCTTTCTTCCTGAAAAACCCATGCAATGGTGACCCATCTATCGGTGGTGCATTGAACCCATTCGGTGCTTCTGACTCTACAAGCACGATCATTGTGACTGAAGATTCTTCTACAGGCACATTGAAAGGCCGTTTCAACACTTCTAACTTCATCATTGGTGTGATGTCTTTGGAGAACAACTGGCGTACAGAGAGTAGTAGTACTAATGCTGGCTACCGTTACATCAAACTGGATGGCGTACACCCAGAAACTGCAGTGCCAGGTAGCGGTGCGCCAGCTGATTTGAATGGCCGTTACACAGCTGCAAATGGTATCTACAACTACCATATCGAGATGGTGAACTTCATTGCTAACACTGCGAGCCCATTTGGTTCACAAGTGATCAAAGATATCACCAGCGCTTTCCAAAACGTACCATGTAGCGATGTTCCACGTGGCATGACACTGAACCCACTGTCAGGTTCTTCCTGCGCGGCTGGTGTACAAGTGGCTCGTGGTTCACGCTTTGGTAACAACTGCCAAGCTCAACAAATCTTGTTCTAATCAGACTGTTGGCAGCCACAAGCTGCTATACATGCTCAATAAAGCACACCCTACCGGGTGTGCTTTTTTTATGGCTGCGCGCATCTATACAGTTTCATCATCGCTTAATGAAACATAGGAAAGCGTGTTCACAATAGCCCAGATTGACTATCAAAAATGGTCAGCGGACTAGTCCGTATTTCATCTTTGTGACACGTGGTTCTCTCAAAATGGCAAGCCGTTATAAAAGGGTTTAAAGCCCGGTTTCCATTCTTCCGAGGGGATGCAATTGTTGTTTCGTGTGCTATTTGTGTTGTGTAGTTTATGGTCTTCGGCGGGCGTTGCTGAAGAGCAGCCTCAGTCTACATTGCCTGACAAAGTCAATGCTTGGGGGGCGGAGGTTGATGGGCAGGCCACTTCACAAGCGACTGAAAAAAAAGACCTTTTTAATATCTTTGAGTATGTGATCAATGGGAATACGGTGCTGTCAGTGACCGAGGTAGAAAAAGCGGTTTACCCTTATTTGGGCGAAAATCGTTCAATTGACGATGTAGAAAAAGCACGCACTGCACTAGAAACAGCATTCCATAAAGCGGGGTATTTAACCGTTTTTGTCAACATTCCAGAGCAGGAAGTCAACGCCGGCGTCGTGCAACTGGAGGTATTGGAAGGCAAGGTTGAGAAACTCGCCGTGGTCGGCTCCAAGTATCACTCTCTGGGCAAAATCAAGACTCGTGTCACAGAGTTCAAAGAAGGCAATGTTCCCCACTTCCCCACCGTGCAAAAACAAATTGCTGCTGTGAATACTAGCCAGGATAGAGTCGTTGCGCCTATCTTGCGGCCCGGTAAAACGCCAGGCATGGTGGACGTGGATTTGCGGGTGGATGACAAACTGCCTGTGCATGCCAGCATGGAGTACAACAACCGCTACAACCCCAATACGACCCATACACGCTTGTCCGGTAACTTGCGTTACGACAACCTGTGGCAATCAGATCATAGCCTCAATATTGGCTTCCAGGTGACACCGGAAGATACCGCACAGACCAAAGTATTTTCCGGCACCTATGTCATCCCTTACGAAGGGGATTACTTTGCCTCATATATGGTGGTTTCAAAGAGTGACGTCAGTGCAGTAGGGGATATCAGCGTCGTTGGTAACGGTAATATCTATGGCTTCAGATATATCCATCCCTTGCCTAACGTCGATAATTTTTATCACAACCTGACCTTGGGTGTGGACTATAAAGACTTTCAACAGTCGACCAAAATATTAGGCTCTGATGCGCTCAATGTCCCGATTCAATATACCCCGTTTTTGATTGGCTACAGTGCCAACTTGAATAGTGCTGCCAGCACAACCAAACTGGATCTTAACCTCAACTTCTCACTTCGAGGCTTGGGTAATGACGAAACTCAGTTCCAGCGCAAGCGCTTTGATGGCAGTGGCAGTTATATGTACCTCAGAACTGAATTGGCGCATACCCACCGTTTTGCTCAAGGCTGGGAGCTGTATGGTGCGCTGGGCGGGCAAATGACCCGCGATAACCTGATTTCAAACGAACAGTACTTTTTAGGTGGGTTGCAAACCGTGCGGGGCTACCTTGAAGCCAATGCTTTAGGCGATTATGGCCTGAATGCCAAAGTGGAGCTTCGTTCGCCGGAAACACACCCTGCGATGTTGCCATTTGCCGGTACCCTGCAAAGCCTCATTTTTTATGACTATGGCACCGCCGGTGTCAATAATCCTCTCCCTAAGCAAACCGAGACTTTTCACTTGGCCTCTACCGGGCTTGGCGTGCATTTAAAAGCACCGCATGGCGTCTATGCACAGCTCGATTTTGCCCATGTATTGCGGTCAGTCCAGTATGTGGGCCAGGGGCACGAGCGGATACTGTTCCGTCTAGGCTTTGACTGGTAACACTTGGGATTAATTGTTGTTAAGCATGTATTAAAGGGTATTCCAAATGAATAAACTGCGCTTCAAACTCGTTTTCAGCCGCCGCGTGGGGATGCTGGTGCCGATTGCTGAAATTGCCAAGTCTCAGCTAGGCCAGTCATCAGGCCCGCTGTCTGGAACAAGTGCTGCGGCGCAATCAGCCACCTCACAACCTTGCTGGCGGTTGGCAGCAGGTACTGCCATATTGTGGCTGGCGGGTTGTTTATCAAGCTTTTCTACGGCAGTGCTAGCAAATGACCCTTTGCCACCAGGCGCACTACCAGTGCGACCAGTGGTGACCTATGGCAACGCTTCATTCGATGCCAGTATCGCTGGCAGATTAGGGGTCAACTCAACTACCAATAAAGCGATTATCCAATGGGACGCATTTAATGTGGGTGCGAATGCCAGGGTTGATTTTAATATGCCCAATACAACCTCGAGCGTGCTCAACCATGTGATGGGCAATGCGGCTAGCCAGATTTATGGCAGCATTAACTCCAACGGTCATGTATATATTGTGAATCAGAACGGCATCTACTTTGGGCAAGGTGCACAGGTCAATGTGGGTTCGTTAACGGCGACTACGCTTGATAACGGGATTGAGTCCATGTATCAAGGTGGCATTTTGTCCGATAGAAATAATCCCGCTTTTGTTGGCATGGTGGGAAGCATAGACGTAGCGCAAAACGCTAGACTGAATGCAGCCACAGGTGGTCGTATCTTACTCATGGCGCCAGATGTCACTAATAGTGGACTCATTCAAGCGCCTGACGGGCAGGTGATTTTGGCTGCCGGGAAGTCGATTTACTTGGAAGCTGATAAAACCATTCCTGGTTTGCTGGTAGAGGTTACCTCAGGAGGGGCAGCCAAAAATCTGGGGCAGATTGTTGTTGGCAGTGGCAATGCCACATTGGTGGGACTTGCCGTTAATCAGTCTGGGCTGATCTCGGCAAAGACAACCGTGCGTGCCAATGGCTCTATTTACTTGAATGCTTATGACATCAGCAAAAAAGACACTCCAGGTAGTAATACTTATGGCAGTGTGATGTTGTCACAAGGGAGTAAAACCACTGTCGAGGTGGATGTAAACAACCCTGAGCTTGTGAAAAATGCACAGACGGTGACCAAGTCTCAGGTAAAGATTCAGGGGCAGGATATTACGATAGATGGCCGTATTGTGGCTAATAGTGGCAATGTAGAAATTACAGGTAAAACGAATACCGGTACGACTAAAATTTACCTGGGTAACAATGCGGCTATTGATGTTTCAGGGGTGGATGCAGTGGCACCTATGTCACGCAACCAGCTGACTATACAGCTCTACTCTCAGCAATTGAATGATTCTCCAGCCCTGCGAGGCAGTAACTTGCTGGGTAAAACCTTATATCTGGATGCGCGCAAGGGCACTTCTATTATTGGTCAGGCAGCGATTAACGCTGCTATGCAATCTCAGCAAAAGACAGTGGCAGAACTGATGACTGATGGCGGTAGTGTGAGCATGACCGGGGATACCGTGATTACACGTGCGGGTTCATCTATCAATACGTCTGCGGGGACAACTACCTATTTGTCTGGCAATATCCGTGAAAGTCGCCTGTTTTTTAACGGCCAGTGGGTGAGTGCTTCTCAGGCAGTTGCGGGAGTGCCTTATTCACAGATTAATGATCAGTATGAAGTGACAGACCAAAACTGGAATGTTACTAAAAGCTGGAGCTTAGTTGGCAATAATGATGGTCAATACCAGCCAGGTTATATCGAAGGTCATAATGCTGGGGCAGTGAATATTACTGCTGGTCAACAATTGGCTTTGCAAGGAAGTTTATTTGCAGCAACCACCATCGGCACTTTTCAACGTGGAGATTTTTCCGCTGTCGGCTTTCCCTCTGGTGGCACCTTAGGCATTACTTATGGTGGAGCTGGTCAATTTAACATTACGAATGCCATAAATTGGCTACCTAATGACTTTACAAGCGATAGCCTATTAGATGATCAGAAAAAGAAAACGGTTGAACTCAACGTTGATGTACTTTCCAACGGCGTGAATCATTTAAATGTCAGTGCTATTTCAGCAGCTGTGAATATCAATACACGGCTTGAGGCTAGCCCGACGGGAAGTATCAAGATCGTCGGTGGTAGTGGTGTGAATGTCAATCAGGATATTCGGGTTGCTGGTGGCAATATTAGCCTAGGTGCAAGCCAAAATGCCAATGTTGTGCTTGGTGAGGGCGTGAAGGTCAGCAGTACCGGGTTGTTTACTAATGATTTGCTTGGTGTCAGCGGGGCAATGGTTAATCCAATTGTCACCAATGGTGGCAATGTGACTGTCACTGATGGGCTGATCATGCAAAATGGTGCAACGATAGACGCGAGTGCGGGCGCATGGGTTAAACGTGATGGCTCGTTGAGTAGCGGGCATGGCGGAGATGTGGCGGTGACGCTTGCGCAAAATCAGTCACCAGAGGGCGTTATTACCTCTTACGGTTTGAGTTCTGCGCAAGGTAGCACTCGCGGAGGGAAATTAACAGTTGCTTTACAAGGCGACGGGCAGGGCGCAAGTGTGGTGCAGAATATCCAGCTTGGCGGCACTAATCCACAAGTGGCAGATACACTGTGGCTTTCTGAAGGCTTTTTTAAGCAAGGGGGCTTTTCGGGCTATGTGATTGACAATAGTCATCGCGCTTTGGGTTCGGTCAAAATTGGAGATGATGCCGACCATGCAACCCTCATTCATCCGACCGAGACTACCCGTGTTTTAACTGGCGGGTATACGTCTGCCAGCAGTGGAAGTGATATTGGTGCACTGACAAACGTGACCATGTCACCGGTTTTTGCGCGTAATCCAGTCTCTTTGAGCGTGAATGCAGGGAATCAGTTGTTGTTGAATGAGCATGCTGCGATTCTCACTGATGCTCCGATTCAGCTAGCCGGTGCACGCGGGGATGTTAGCCTGGCTTCAAAAGGTCAAATGACTGTTTTGGGTGACATTATTGCCCCGGCAGCGAATGTTAAATTAGCTATCACTCACGATCTTACTCAGGATGGAAATGTAACTGTGCCTTATGGCACTTTTAATAATACGTTGAGCTTGTTTGTAGGCGAAAATGCACGTATTGCTGCGAGCGGTCAGTATATACAGCCGCCGAGTACCGATGGCAACTTGAGAGGCGCACAAGTGACCAATGCCGGTAGTGTGACGCTCGAAACGGATAATGGCGTGCTGATTTTAAAACAAGGCAGTGTCGTTGATGTTTCAGGGGTTTCTGGTGCTGTAGATTTACAAACGACCACTGGCTACAGTCGTCAGCAGGTGGATGGCGCAGCTGGTACTATTTCGCTGATCGGGCGAGATGGCCTGGCCATTGATGGGACATTATTTGGTAAAGCGGCTGGGCAGTCGGCTGCAGGAACGTTGACGGTTACGCTTGGCGGTGAGAGTGCGATCGGCGCTGAAACGCCTGATAGTCCGTTGTTTTACCCTAATGGCCAGCGTATCTTAACGGTGACGCAAGATAAAAAGTTGCTGGCGGCGGGGAATACAGCTGGCGGCGATGTCAGTAACCTGATTGATACTTCAGCAAGTAATCTGCCACTCACAAATGCCGCGGGTAAAGGGCAGATTTCGCAGGCACAGATTTCACAAGGCGGATTTGATAATGTGAATCTTGCCATCAAAAATGTTAATACGCTCAAAAATAGCAATCTTGTGCTGGAGCAAGGGCTTACGCTTGCCGCTCCCTCTACCATTAAACTGGATGCCAGTGCGATTAGTGGCGCAGCCAATATTCAGGCTTCACAGGTTATCCTAGCAAATAACACTGGTGCCACATTGACAGATAATGATGTACTGGCTGGTGTTGGCGCACTCAATATCAATGCCAATTTTATTGATGTGGTCGGTAGTGTGGCCGCCACCAACATCGCACAACTGAATTTAAATAGCCGTTCAGATATTCGATTGCGCGGTCAAATAGGTAGTCTTAACGGCGTAGGCGCGCTCGTTGCACCGCAGGCAATCACAATGGATGCTGCCCAAGTCTATTCAGCAACCGGCAATACGTTTAGGGTTGATGCGGCTGGCAATAATAGCAGTATTACAGTACAGAACTCTCAAGGCCGATCATCCAGCATGCCGTTGTCTGCTTACGCCAACTTAACGCTGAGTGCAGATAATATTAACCAGAATGGGGTGCTCAGGGCACCATTAGGCAGTATTAACTTTGGTAAATATGATCCCTTGACGGCTCAGTTGGGTAAAGCACAAAACATTACCTTTGGCTCAGGGAGTCTCACTTCTGTGTCAGCAGAGGGTAGTTTGCTCCCTTATGCGGTGACAGTCTTAGGTGGCAGTAAAATGAGTATTGCCGAAAATAATCTTACAAGTCAGGCTTCATTTGATGGAAAAAATATCCATGTGAACGGGATCAATGTTGATCTGCAGCAAAATGCCAGATTGGATATCTCTGGCGGTGGTGATACCCAGGCGTTTGAGTGGATACAGGGCATCGGTGGCTCGACTGATATTTTGAATACTCAAGGCTATTATGCAGTCTTGCCATCGCTAGGCAATCAATATGCCCCATATGATTACAATATGTTTGCTAGTTCTGATGTGCGCTTGGGGCAGGCGATCTATTTGGCTGGCGGCAATGGTTTGAGTGCAGGCAAGTATACGCTACTGCCTGCGCACTATGCCTTGATGCCAGGCGCGTATTTAGTTAAGGTGGATGGTTCACCATTGCCGCTAAATACACAAACAGCCCAATTGGACGGCTCTACCCTCAGTTCAGGTTATATTACTCAGTTGGATGGTAGCAGCCGAGGCCAATATACCAGCTTTGAGATATTGAATGGCAAAGTGTTTTATGACAATGCTGGGACTAAAAACTATAAAGGCCCGGCGGAATATAAAATCACTTATGCCAATGCATTTTTAAATCAGCAGGCGATTACCAATAACACAATTACTGCGCCCTTGGCCGCAGATGCCGGGCAGCTGACAATTGCTGCACGTGACCAATTGAATCTGGATGGTGTCATCGCGACTAAAGCAGGTGCGGGCGGCAAGGGTGCGCTCGTTGATATCTCATCTAGCAATATTCAAGTCGTTTCCGAAAGAGGCAGCAGCCAAGCTGGGGTCTTGCAAATTAAAGCGGCTCAGTTGAATCAAATTGATGCCGATAGTGTGTTATTGGGGGGCACCCGCACAGTCAACGGTAACGCGCAAACGATTAACACTGAAGCCACGCAAGTTACCTTCTCGAATGATGCCGATCATCAGGTACGCATGGGTGAGCTGATTGTCACTGCTACTGATAATATTAACGTGAATAGTGGTGCGGTGATTACCACCACGGCCAGCAACGGGGCGGCCGGAACCAGAGTACTCAACACCAGCGGCGCAGGGACATTGCTGGCGGTTTCGGCAAATAATGACTTCAATTATTCCCGTACCAATGCCAATAACCAGAGTGGGGTGATCACAATTGCGCAAGGCGCTAGTGTGAGTGCCGCGCGTTCTGCAGTCATGGATGCGACACAGTCAGCGGATAAATCCGGTAGCCTGACCGTTGCCAGCGGAGGCTCTTTAACATTGGGGGCAAATCAGTTTGTCCTGGGGAATAATCCAACCGGGGCGGGAACGACCATAGACCAAACTACTTTGCAATCCTATGGCACTTTAAGTAACTTTATCTTTAACAGTTATCAAAATATTGATGTCTACGGCAGCGTGAGTTTTGGCGATCGTCAACTCAACCTCACCTTTAATAGCAGTGGCTTGTCGCATCACGGGGTAGGTGATATCAATATTTTGGCTAACACGCTGACACTGACCAATACCTTGGGTACTGTGTTTAATCAGCCAACCGATGCTGGTACCTCGAACTTGGCCTTGAACACACAGAATCTGATACTGGGTAGCGCCAGCGTGGGCACTGGTGCAAGCCAGGGCTTTAATATTGCAGGCTTTGATGCCGTGCAGCTGAATGCGGATAAAGCCATCACCATGCGCGATAGTGGCCAGTTAAATATCAATGCTGCCAATACCACCCTGAACAGTGCTGTGATCACCGCAACCTCAGGCGCGAACTATGTAGTGAATGCCGTGGGTAACTTGCAAACCACACGCAATGGACTCCCTGCTGCGACGACCAGTGGTGTTGGGGCGAATGTGACTTTAACGGCACAGCAGACGACCTTGGGCGGCAACATCGAGTTGCTGGCGGGTCAATTCACGGCTAAGTCTAATAACGGTGATTTAGTCGTGGCCTCTGGTGCACGCGTCAGCACACAATCTGCAACAAAACAGTTTGATGTCACGCACTCGGATACCACAGATGCAGGCAAAGTGACCCTTGCTTCTGCCACGGGGAATGTGGTGGTACAACAGAATGCGCTGGTGGATGTTTCTGGTGGTACCACCAAAGGGGCCGCGGGTAAATTGACGGTAAACGCGACTAACGGGCAATTTATTGTGGCCGATGGCAGCTTGAAAGCCACAGCAGTTGCAGGCGAGAAAACCGGCTCCTTCCAGCTGGATGTGGGGCGCATGGATAATTTCAGCGCAGTTAACCAGGCGCTTGAAACTGCGGACTTTAATCAGTCCCGTGACATGCGTGTGCGTAATGGCAATGTGACCATTGCTGCAGGGGACACTGTCACGGCACAGCAGTTTACGCTCGGGGTAGATAAAGGCAATGCCAATATAGCAGGCACCATTAATGCGGATGGCGCCCAAGGCGGCGATGTGGCTATTTATGCCAATGGCCTGGTTTCTCTGGCGAATACAGCAAAAATTACCGCCCGTGGCCAGCAGGCAAATCAAACTGCCAGTGACTTACAAACTGGTTCCGGCGGCACGGTCTTGTTATCCTCTAGCAGCACAGCCAGTGTGAATGCGGTGTCGGCTGATCAAGGCGCCTTGATTGATGTCAGTGGCTATAAAGCGACTGAGCATAATCAAATAGGTGTAGATGGTGCGGGCGGTAGTGTGACATTGGTAGGGCGCCGCGGCACGAGTGGCAAAGATACTGCGAATACTGTCAACGTAGCGTTTAATACGACCGGTGCGGTGCGTGGGGCTACTGAGGTGGATGTAGAAGGCATGCGTACCTATACGTCAACTGTTTTCAACAGCAGTATTACGGGACTCGTTACCGATACCAACAGTTTTTACAATGCCAACACGACGGCCGGTAGCTATCAGGCGACTCAAGATGGTGCAACCATCCGGGTGCTGCCATATATCATTGTGAAAAGTACCACCGGGACTTCACCTACTGCGATGAGTGTGGCGGCAGACCAAAATATGCGCAACTTTGGCAATTTGATCACTGGAAAAGGCGGAACGCTGGCATTGCTATCTAGTGGTAATTTGACACTGAATGGTAGCCTGAGTGATGGCTTTAGCTCTAATCTGAGTAACGCTGTATTTCAACCGAGTTCCTCGACATTCAACTTTCAACTGGTTGCGGGTGCCGACTACAGCGCAGCTAATCTGATGGAAACGATAGCGGGCACTGGTTCTTTTAATTTAAGTAGTGGAAAGATGATCAGAACTGGCACAGGTGATATCTCTATTGCCTCAGGCGGAGATATGATAATGGCCACTAACGCAGCTATTTATACCATTGGCAAACAGGCTGCAGATTTAGCTGGATTCCATAAAGGTACCTTTGTGGACATCGGCTATATTCCGGATAAAAACAATTCAAATACATTTAAGTTGGCGCCCTTTAATATAAATGGCTACAGCGATGCTAGCTATATGTATGGCGGAGGCGATATCTCATTGTCTTCTAAAGGGAATATTGCTGGATCGCCTACCGTGCAAACGGTTAACCAATGGTTACTCCGTCAAGGAGGGAACGGTGCGGATACCAGTTGGTGGGTAAGAAATGACTTGTTTAATCAGGGTGTTGCTGCCTTGGGTGGTGGGAATGTGACTGTGAATGCGGCAGGCAATATCACTAATCTGTCAGCCTCTTCTGCGACCAATGCCCAAACTGCCACTACAATTGATCAAAATGGAAAAACCGTATTCACAACCTTGGTGAATGGTGGTGGCGATGTCTTGATTAATAGCGGTGGTGATATTACGAATGGTGTCTATTATGTTGGTCGTGGTCAATTGGATATTCATGCAACTGGGAGCATTAATAAATCACCAAATGCGATGGGCACTGTCATTGCTCTGCAAGATGCAAGTGCTGACGTGACTGCCGGTAAAAATCTGCGTATTGAAACGGTATTTAACCCTACGTTATGGGTTCAGGCGGGCACTATTGATAGTAAACCAGAAAATAGCAGTTTTTTTGATACGTATGGCAATAGCAGTGCATTAAATGTCAGTGCGCTGGCTGGTGACTTGACCTTAGGGCAAGAGGATGCGCAAAAACTTGCAAATCCTTCCGTGAAAGCAAGTTTGCCAAATGCTGGTCTTTATAGTGCCAATATGTTTGGTAATGCTACTAGTTTGTCGAGAAATAATTACACTGCTGCTACTTCAAATGCGATGTTAGGGGCGATTCACCCACCTCAGGTACATGGGTCTTCATTTAGTGGTGATATCAATCTTTATCGAATGATCATGTCCCCCTCAAGCCAAAGTCAGCTTGAACTGATGGCACAAGGCGACATCACAGGGATGACTTTGGGTGCTACTACCAGTCCTGTTGCTCAAATTATTTTGTCTGAAGCTGATATCTCAAGTATTTTGAATATACAAAACCCATTAGCTGGGTCAGCGAATAATAGTTCTGTTATTAGCCAGTTAAATACGATAAAAGATGGGCATACCACAGTGCCCTTACATTTAGGCGATACGAAGCCATTAGTACTGATTGCCCAGGCTGGAGACGTTAACCTGACAGGGAGCCCTGCCTCGGGCGCTTCTAGTCTGTTAGGCCTGCTATCATCAAAACAGGTGTATATCTCCGCTGGAAATAATGTCTCACTGAGTGCTTCGATCCAGAACAACAACCCAGGCGATGTTTCCATGATCAAAGCA
Source organism: Methylophilus sp. DMC14 (assembly GCF_056314085.1). Taxonomy (NCBI): domain Bacteria; kingdom Pseudomonadati; phylum Pseudomonadota; class Betaproteobacteria; order Nitrosomonadales; family Methylophilaceae; genus Methylophilus; species Methylophilus sp. DMC14. Next base: position 28,084 of record NZ_JBQUZA010000009.1, read on the forward strand.
GGCAATGATTTTGTAATGCAAAACGGATTTGAGTCGGCAGCAGTGAATATTAGTGGCCCTGGTGATTTGATCGTGCAGGCTGGGCGGAATATTGACTTGGGTAACACCAGCGGCATTCAGTCAGTGGCTAATAATGTCAATGCTAACTTGCCATTAAAGGGGGCTAATGTGACCCTATTGGCTGGTGTGGGCAGTGAAGGCGCCGATGTTGGTTCATTTGTTAAGCAGTATATAGACCCGAATGGTAGTGGACCTGTGAATGTCAGCAAAGAGGACTTTGTCGCTTATCGAGCAACGGTCACTAATCTGGTGACAAACTTTATGCAGCAGCGTACTGGCAAGCCGTTGGCCGCAAATGATGCAATGCAGCAATATCTGGCGCTAAGTACGGATGACCAGGCACCCTTGGCTTACGCGGTTTTCCGACAGGAGATGGTTTACGCCACGAAAGATTATTCATTGACGGCTCAAACGGCGAGAGGGGATGCTGAGATTGCCAGCTTGTTCCCGCGCAGTGATTACAAAGGCGATATCTTGATGTATCAAAGCCAGATACGAACTGCGCGTGATGCTGATATTAATATCATGGTGCCAGGCGGGATATTGAATGCCGGCGTGGCAGCCGGTCCTGCACTTACTCATGACATTGGGATTGTCACAGAGCGTGGCGGAAACATTAATGTCTACGCGGATAAGGGCTTTCAGGTTAACCAGTCTAAGGTATCCACTTTATATGGAGGTGACTTGAGTGCCTGGGTTAGCCATGGTGATATCAACGCTGGACGAGGCTCTAAAGATGCGGTATCGGCGCCACAACGTGTGGTTAACCCTGATAACGATGGCAATATCCGCGTGGAGGTCAAGGGGGTTGCTACAGGGAGTGGCTTAAGTACCTCTACGTATGATCCTGATGGGCCGACTGGACCCAAGGGCCCTGAGGCTGGAACTATTTATTTGGCGGCCCCTCGTGGTACGTTGGACGCAGGCGAGGCGGGTGTTTCTTCTGGGGGTAACTTGTTCGTTGGCGCGCAAGTCATCAGCAACGCCAGCAATATTACGGCGGTGGGTAGCTCCAACGGCGTACCCGCGGCAGACACGGGTAGTCTTGCCGGCGCTGTGGCTAACGTCAGCAATACTGCAGCGGGGGTGACGAATTCCATGACGGAAAATCTCGCCAACCAGATGACTAACCAGAATGTAGCGCCTAAAGAGTTGCCTGCGATCGTGACGGTTAAAACCATCCGTCTAGAAGACTAATATTTTATTGATCCCGTTAAAACGCCCACCCCATTCGGTGGGCGTTTTTCTTTAGCTCAGCCTGAGGTGCCCTATGCTTGCATGGGGCTTATATCACTTTGAACCAGGGCAAAAGGACTAGTGCCTGCTCACTGGATAAGACTAAAAAAATACAACGCTCTGCCCATTTCAATCTATTTTTATAGTCCAACCTGCCTAGTGTTCTACCAGCAAAATTAATATTGGCAGCAATCTAAGTTGCTAAAGTATTCAGGATTTTACGTGAGCGGATAACGACGGAGTTCTGAATGAAACTAAAAAAAATGCATTGGTTGCTGGCTTGTCTGGGCTGGTCTTCTTTAAGTCTCCCTTTACATGCCGAGGTGGTGATTAGCCAGGTGTATGGCGGTCAGGGTAGTGTGTATAACCAGGACTACGTTGAGTTATTCAACAACGGTAGCGCTGCAGTAGATATCAGCGGCTGGTCTGTGCAGTATGCCAGCGCGACAGGGACAGGGAATTTTTCTGCCAATGGGGTGACTACCCTGTCTGGCTTGTTGCAAGCTGGTCAATATTACTTAGTGGGTTTGCGTAGCGCGGCTAACGGTTCAGCCTTGCCAACTACGGATGCGGCCAATAATGCGACGGATGTGAGTGGCACCAATGGCAAGGTGGTGCTGGTCAAGAGCAGTACTGGCCTGACTTGTAACGGTAGCTCTAATCCATGTAGCAGCAGCCAGTTGGCGCAGATTGCTGATCTGGTGGGCTATGGTACGGCTAACTTTGCTGAGGGTTCCGCGGCGCCGGCGATTAGCAGCAGCAAGGCCTTGTTGCGCAAAGGCGACGGTTGCGAGGATACCAACCAGAACAGCAGCGACTTTGTCGCTGGCACGCCTGCGCCACGTAATAGCAGCGCAGCGGTGAATGTGTGCGGTGGCGGCAATACAGGGGGTGGCAGCACCGGTAATCAACCGATTGTGACCTCATGCCCGGCGATCACGCTGCAAGTGGGCGAGGCAGGTGCAGGCCAGGTGCAGGCGTCGGATGCTGACAGTGTAGTGAATGCCGCGACCCTGGCTTCAAATGCGCCCAATGGTGTCAGCCTGGTTAACTTTACCGCAGCAAGTAGTGACGGCCAGTCTGCCAGCGCCGCTTTGCAACTGGATGGCAGCCTGCCAGCCGGACAATATACGGCCGATATCCAGTTTGCCAATAACGAAGCGCAGACCGCGACTTGTACGGTCAATATCACGATCAAAAACAGCAATATCACGCGTATTTACCAGATTCAGGGCAGCGCATTGGGCACCGCCTCTGTCAGCCCACTGAATGGGCAAACCGTCACCACTGAGGGTGTGGTCACCGCTGTGTTCCCAGGTTTGAATGGGTTTTACCTGCAAGATGCGAGCGGTGACGGCAATCCACAGACGTCAGACGGTGTGTTTGTGTATTTGGGCTCTGGCGTGACACCCACCGTCAGCAAAGGCCAAAAAATCCGCCTGACCGCCAATGTGACTGAGTTCAATACCGTCACTGAGCTGGTGAATGTGAGTGGTTTGCAAGTATTAAGCAGCAACAATGTCATCTTGCCGACCGACATTAGCCTGCCTGAAGTGACAGAGGGTGATCTGGAAGCCTACGAAGGCATGCTGGTGCGTATCACCACCCCCATGACCGCCTCACAGAATTACTTTTTGGGCCGTTATGGCCAGGTGACTTTGTCTGCAGATGGCCGCATGCTCAAGCCTAGCAATCTGTACTCAGCCAACTCAGCGGCAGCAGCGCAGCTGGCAGATGAGAATGCCCGCCGCCGTTTGGTGCTCGATGACGGCAGCAATGCGCAAAACCCGAACCCGATCCCGTTTATTGGTGAAGACAATACCTTGCGCGCTGGCGATGTGGTAGAAAACCTGACTGGGGTGATTGATTATGGCCTGATCACGGCGTCTAGCACCGGCCCTCGCGATTACAAGTTGAATCCGACTGAGCCTGTGCAGTTCCAGCGTGAAAACCCACGTACGGCTGCGCCTACCAGCCTGCCAGGCAATCTCAAGATTGCCAGCTTTAACGTGCTGAATTACTTCACCACCTTTGCCAATGGCGCCACAGCGAGCGGCCAAACTGGTCAGGGCTGCAGCCTGGGCGGCAGTGTTTCTGCCTCTAACTGCCGCGGTGCCAACAACCTGGCCGAGTTTAACCGCCAGCGTAACAAAATCATCCGCGCCTTAAGTGCAATCAATGCGGACGTGGTGGGCCTGATGGAAATCCAGAACAACGGCAGCACCGCTGTACAAAATCTGGTCGATGGTTTGAATGCCGCGGTGGGTGCTAATACTTATGCGGCGATTGCTGATCCAGTCACTGGCACAGGGACTGACGCGATCAAAGTGGCGATGATCTACAAGCCTGCCAAGTTGACCCCGGCAGCAGCAGCTTTGTCTGATAACGATGCGATCAACAACCGTCCACCCTTGGTACAAACCTTCAAGGCGGCCAATGGTGAAAAATTCACAGTGATCGTCAACCACTTTAAATCCAAAAGTTGCTCTGATGCTTCAGGTAGTGATGCCGATCAGGGCGATGGTCAGGGCTGCTACAACAGCCGTCGTATCGCCCAGGCAGATCGTCTGTTGCAATTCATCAATACCGTGCAAGCGCAAGCGGGTGATCAGGATGTAGTGGTGATCGGTGACCTCAATAGCTATGGCAAAGAAGATCCTATCCTCACCCTGACTGCAGGCGGCTTGCAGGATCAAATTGCCCGCTTTAGTGGCGACAGTGATTACTCCTATGTGTTTGATGGCGAGTCTGGCTATATCGATCACGCATTGGCCAGCAGCAGTATGGCAGCGCAAGTGACTGGTACCACGCACTGGCACATCAATGCCGACGAACCGATGGTGATTGATTACAACACCGAATTCAAACCGCAAGACCTGTATAGCGATAGTCCATACCGCTCATCAGATCATGACCCGGTGATTGTCGGCGTGCAATTGGTGAAAACAGTCAATGGCACGAATCAGCGCGATACGCTGACCGGCACCGCAGGCGATGACGTGCTCACCGGCGGCTTGGGTGCAGACACCCTCACTGGTCTGGCCGGGCGCGATACCTTTGTTTACCAGAGCATGCGTGATGCCACTGACACCATTACCGACTTTACGCCAGGTGAAGACCAGTTGCAGATCAGCGAACTGCTGCAAAGCCTGGGTTACAGCGGCAGCCAGCCGTTTGCCGATGGCTTCGCCCGCTGGGTGAGCGTATCAGGCGGCGTGCAATTGCAAATCGATGCCGATGGCACAGGAGGGACGGCCACCGCCAGACCACTGGTCACGCTGAAAGGATTAGCCATGAATCAACTGGATGCACAACGCGATGTGCGCTGGTAATCAACCATAACAAATCAATAAGTTGTTTTTAACAAACCGAGTGAGAGGATATTTAAGATGAAAAAAATCAGTTTAATGGCAGCTTTGTTGCTGTCTAGCCAAGCCAATGCGGCCCTGAATGCCGGTGACATCATGTTCACTGCGTTTAATGCCGATGAAGATGGTTTGTCATTTGTGACCTTTGTCGATATCGCCGCCAACACCACCATTTTCTTCAGCGACAACGAATGGACTGGCAGCGCTTTCAACAGTGGCGAAAGCTATAACCAGTGGGTGTCCAGCAATGCTGTGAGCGCGGGTACTGTGGTGCGTTTTTCCGCCTATGACAAAACCAGCCTGTCTGCCTCCACCGGCGTGTTGTCCCGCGTCAGCGTGAGTGGTAATACTAACTGGGGGATTTCTAACGCCAAAGAAACGGTGTATGCCTACCTGGGTAACAGTGCCACAGCACCAACTACTTTCTTGACCGCGATTACCAATGGCAAGTTCGATGCAGACGGCCCTTTAACCAACACTGGCTTGACCAAGGGCGTAAATGCGATTGAGCTGACTGATAAGGCGGGGGCTTCTAGCGAGCCAGACTATGCTGAATATAACGGCGTGCGTAATGGTTTGAATAGCTTTGCAGATTACAAATCACAGGTGGCGAATGTAGATAACTGGAAAGTCGATACCGTCGATAACAGCAACTCTGCTGCCTTGGTCCCCAACACGACTGCTTTTACCGTTGCAGCGGTCACACCTGTGCCTGAAGCTGACAGTGTAGGTATGTTGCTGGCCGGTTTAGGTGTGTTGGCACTGGTCCGCCGCCGTCAAGCCCGTTAATCGCTCAAACGTCTATTAACTATTTGTCATAAGTGTCATGCAAACGCATGACACTTTGTGGAGAAAAGCATGTTTAAACTGAAACAATTAGCGGCATGCGTGGCCTTGGCCATGACTGCCAACAGCGTGTGGGCTGAGGGCGTGACCCTGTTGCATGTGGGGGATCAGGAAACTTGGTTGCTGTCTGCACAGGGTAACCTGCGCGACACCAGTGCCCAGGCAATTTCATTTTATGGTGGCGTGGACCGCCTGGCGACCGTGATCAAAAATGCCGAAACGGCGGCGATTGCGCAAGGCCGCACCGTACTTAAACTCAATGCGGGCGATGCCTTTTTGCCTGGGCCACGTTTCACGGCCAGCCTGAATAACCTGTCTACCAGCTATAGTGATGGTGGCCAGGATTTTTATGACGCGATTGCCTTGCGCCAGATTGGCTTTGATGCCATGGTATTTGGCAACCACGAGTTTGACCTCGGGCCACAAATGGCGGCGCGTTTTGCCAAAGTATCTGGCAGTACCTATCTTTCTAGCAACCTAGACTTTAACGCCACGGCTGAATTCAGTGCTTTAAAAGCCAGTGGTCAAGTGGCACCTTCCAAAGTGATCACCACCGCAGCCGGGCATAAAATTGGCCTGGTCGGGGCGACTACTCCTCTGTTGCCTACCATTTCTTCACCGGGTGCAGTCAGCGTGATTGGCTACGATGCTAACCACACCGATGCACAAAACCTGCAAGCTTTAATTCCTCTGATCCAGGCTGAAGTCAACCGTCTGCGGAATGAGCAAGGGGTGACGACCGTCATCATGATGAGCCATCTGCAAAATGCAGCGAATGAGATCGATATCGTGATCCCGGCATTGACGGGGGTAGACCTGGTATTGTCTGGTGGCGGCCATGAACTCATGGTGGATCCAGATGACCTGCTGATCAACGGCGGTGTGGCAGCAACCTATAACTCTGATCCGGTCTATGCGGTTGATGCCAATGGACGAAATGTACCAGTGATGACCAGCCATTTTGGTAACCGCTATGTGGGCCAGCTCAACTTTAGCATTGATGATGCCAACGGCACATTTACCGGGGTGGAGTCGAGCAAGATGATGCGTGTGTCTGGTGCTACAGCCGATCCTGACCGCGTGGCTGGTGATGCGACTTTGCAAAGCAAGGTGGTGACACCCGTGCAAAATTATATCAATGCGCTCAATGCACAAATCATCGGCACCACTGCGGTGAAACTAAACGGCCCAACACATACGTCCTGTTCTGCCTTGCCATGCACTTTTGTGGCAGGGGTGCGTAATGCTGAAACTGGCTTGGGCGATCTGGTGGCTGACGCGATGCGTTTTGCCGGTAAAACTGATGTGGCGATTCAGAACGGTGGCGGTATCCGTACCAATATCGCTGCGGCTGGCAATGTCTCTGTCGGTGACACCTTTAATATCCTGCCGTTTACCAACCTGGTTAAACGCGCGCCTTCTATGAACGCGACCCAGCTCAAAGACTTGCTGGAACACGGTTATGGTGACACCAGCCCGACTGGCCGTGCCAATGGCCGCTATGCCCAGATTTCTGGCATGCAAGTGATCTACGACAGCCGCAACCCGGCCAGGACCACGCAAGGCACAGGGAGCCGCATTCAACGTGTGGTGCTGGATGACGGCACCGTACTGATTGATAACGGTGTGGTCGTCAACAATAGCCACACCTTCTCCTTCACCACCATAGACTTTACTGCCGCTGGTGGCGATGGTTACCCGTTTGCAGCCAATGGTGTGGTGTTTGAAAACAGCCCATTCACGATCACCTATCAAGAGGCATTAGCCAATTACATCCAAACTCCTAAGTCTGAAGGTGGCCTGGGTCGCTTGAACAATGCCGATGGCGATGAAATCACCACCAACCTGTATGGCCTGGAAAACCAGTACGACAAAGGTGGCCGTTTGATTGATCTGGCGATTGCCAGCTCGACTGCTGGTGTGACCCGCACGGGCACGGCTGGCCGTGATGTGCTGGTAGGCACTGCGGGTGACGACATCATTAACGGTGGCCTGGGCGTGGATACGCTGACGGGTGGTGCAGGCAACGACGTGTTTGTTTACAGCAGCCTGCGTGAAGCTGGCGACACCATCACTGACTTTACCCCTTATGCCGACAAAGTGCAGTTGACCGCTTTGCTGGCTTCACTGGGCGTTTCTGCCAATACTGCATTGACTGGTGGCTATCTGCGCCTGGTGGATGTGACCGGCGGTGTGCAGCTTTGGGTAGACAGTGACGGTGCTGCAGGCCCTGCGGCCGCAAAACCGTTGGTGACGCTCAAAGGCCTGACGGCAAAACAAGTGATCCCTGCCCGTGATTTCACACTGTAATGCTCAAGTTTTCACAGTTTTACTAATGCATACTTTTACTATTAAAAGTTTTACTATTTCAAAGTTTTCTAGAGGAATATTGCAATGAATATGATCAAAAAACTCACCTTGGTGGCCTTGCTGGCAGTGGTGATGCCTGCGCAAGCGGCCATTCAATCCCTGCAGTTTAATGGCCTGGTGGATTCCGGTTATTACAATGGCACCAGCTACCAAGGCTTATTCAGCTTTGATGACGCTGGCCTGCTGTCCAGCGGCACTGAGTTAATTAACCTGAGCAGCTTGAACTTCAAATTTGGCAGCAGCCTGTTTGACCTGGGTACGCCTTCATTATCCAGTGCGACGGCTGTGTTTCAAGATGGCGTATTTACTGGCATTGAGTGGTCTGTGGATTCCAACAGCCCGGCGATTGGCTTTAGCTTTATCGCGGGCAGTGCCGATGCCTCCGATGCTTTTTTTGCGTATGACACGACCTTGGGTCGTTCTGGGACTGGCAGCCTGACTTATGCAGCCGCTGTGCCAGAGCCTACCCAGTCTGGTCTGATGTTGCTGGGCCTGGGGATCATTGGCTGGATCGCTGCACGCCGTCAGTCATAACGCGGTTTGTAGATGCAAGATAAAGCCCGGTTCGCCGGGCTTTTTTGCTTTCTGGCTACGTGTCAGAAAAAACTAGTCCGACTAGTCCTGTCTTAATGTGACTGCAACATTCTCTCTTTAGACTTGCTGCTCAAATTCACTTGTCAGCAAAACTATGAAGAACACACTTGGTTTATTGGTTGCAATTTTAGGGCTCACATTCTCTGCTTCTGGCGTGGCCGCATGGAACAAAGACTGGGCTAGCCAGCAAAAAATCAGCATAGACACTACTAATATCAAAGAGGCAGTCAATCAGGCGCCCGTGCTGGTGCGTCTGCATTCTGGCAATTTTGATTTCACCAGCGCCAATGTTGATGGTGCCGATTTACGCTTTATTGCCGCAGATGACAAAACTGAACTCAAGTTTACCCTGGAAAAATATGATGCCGTCAACGAATTGGCCGTGGCTTGGGTGGTGTTGCCACAAGTCTCTTCTGCCAATAAAGAATTGTTTATCAGCGTGGCAGCGGGTAATGAGTCCGCAACAGCGGCCAGTGATGCGCAGGCGCTTAATGATCCTGCATTGTTAGCCCGTTTTGCTTTTTCTGAAAGTGGATTGCTCAAAGATAGTGGCCCAAGCCAGCTCACGGCTAGCGGCAACGCGACTGTACAAAAAGCCGGGTTGATTGCAGAAAGTGCTGTACTGAATAACAGCCCATTGGCATTGACTTTGCCAGCTGTGCCAGTGTTGGCCAATGGCAGCACTTGGTCCGTCTGGGTCAAGCCGGTCGGCTTGCCACAAACCGCGGTCCTGTTCAAAAGCGGGAACGTCAGCCTGCAGCTGGATGGCAGCGCCTTGTCCATGCAGGCTGGCAGCGCAACGACCAAAGCGGGTGAGTTAAAGGCCGGTCAATGGCAGCATGTGGCGTTGGTGTTTCAGGCTGGCCAAGCTTTGATTTACCTGAATGGCCAAGTCGCTGGTCAAGTCGCTGTGACCGATGCGCAAGCGGCCGCGACATTCACGTTGGGCGAAAACCTGAATGCTGAAGTCGATGAATTGCAGCTTGCCAATACGGCCCGCAGTGCCGCTTGGTTGACCTTGGTTGCCCAATCACAAGGCGCGGATGCCAGCATGGTGAAAGTGGCGGCTGCCGGTGAGGAAGAAGAGGGCGAAGGCGGCGAAGCCAACTACATGGGCATTCTGATCAACAGCCTGACCGTGGACGCCAAAGTGGTGATCGCGATTCTGGCGGTGATGTTCGCCATCAGCGCCTGGGTGATGGTGAGCAAAGCACGCCTGGTGAGCCGTACTGACAAAGACAATGACCTGTTTCTCAAGCGCTTTCAACAGTCTAATGCTGCTGACTTGCTGGCACTGGACAAAACCGGTAGCTACACCCACTCCAATCTGTTTGGCTTGTACAAAGCGGGCTTACGTGAAATCAAAAAACGTGAAGTGGATGGCAAAGTGGCTTTGGGCGGCGCCTCAATTGATGCGATCAAGGCCGCTGTGGATGCCGATCTGGTCCGTGAAACCCAGCGCATGAACAGCATGATGGTGTTGCTGACCATTGCGATTTCCGGTGGACCTTTCCTGGGCCTGTTGGGGACTGTGGTGGGTGTGATGATCACCTTTGCTGCCATTGCTGCCGCCGGTGACGTTAACGTGAACGCGATTGCGCCGGGGATTGCGGCCGCCTTGCTGGCCACGGTGGCTGGCCTGGGCGTGGCGATTCCTGCCCTGTTTGGCTACAACTATCTGGCCAGCCGTGTCAAAAACATCACCATCGCCATGCAGATTTTTGTCGATGAGTTCATTACCCGTACCGCTGAACTGTACGGTAAGGAATAAGGCATAAGCGATGTCAGAAGGCGTCAAAGAAGAGAACCAGCTCTACGATGAGATCAACATTACGCCCATGCTGGACTTGGCGTACGTACTGCTGGTGATTTTTATCATCATGACTACCGCCTCCGTGCAAGGCGTCAAAGTCGACATGCCACACACGGTGAACTCTGCTGCATTGGCCAAACCGCAAATGCGCGCGATTACCGTCACCAGTGATGGCAGTGTCTACCTTGATGCGTTCCCGGTGGATATGGCGCAGCTCGAGCAACGCTTGGCGCAATATAAAAGCAGCAATCCCGAGCTGCCGGTGGTGCTCAAAGGCGATGCCGCTGCCCATTATGAAAAGGTCTCTGAGGTGCTGGAAATCTGTAAGCGGCTGGACATTACTGAAGTCGGCCTGGTGACCAAGAAAGTGGTGGAGTAAGCCATGCAAGTCCAGAACGACGCTCAACCATACGACACCATCAACATTACGCCCATGTTGGACCTGGCCTATGTGCTGCTGGTGATTTTTATCCTGATGACCACGGCTGGTGTGCAAGGCCTGACCATGAATCTGCCCAAGCCATCTAACAAGCCCAGCACCGAAAAGCACGATATCAAAATCGTGCAGGTGCAGCAGGGCGGCACGCTCACCATCAATGGGGTTGGCGTGACCATGGCCGAGCTGGAAACACAGCTGAATCAGGCCAAGGCCATGGACCCGAAATTCAACGTCATGATCAAAGGCCAGCCGCAAGCGCCTTATGCCGGGGTTATTGGCGTGATTGACCTGGTCAACCGCCTGCAAATTGAAAACGTCGGCCTGGTCACCGGCAAAATTGGGACCTAGGGGATGGTGATGGAAGATAACCTTTCCACGGACACCCAGGTGCAACCTGCACCCCTGTGGGCAACCCGCATCCTGATCTTGGTGCTGGTGTTGGCGGTGTTGGCCGGTATCGCCTATGGCATCAAGAAATTGTTCTCGGGTGGGCCGACACAGAAAAAACAAATCACTACTGTGAAGTTGCTGCCTGATACGCCGCCGCCACCTCCGCCCCCCCCCCCTAAAGAGCCGCCCAAGGAAACGCCGAAAGAGCAGCCAAAAGAGGCGCCTAAAGCCCCGGAGCCCAAACCGGTTGAAGCACCACCTGCCGAGACCCTCAAGATGGAAGGCGCTGCAGGGGATGGCCCAAGTCCGTTCCAAGCAGGTGCCGTGAATAACGAGTACAAGGGCGGCGAGGTGAGTACCAAGATTGGCGGCAAAAAGAATATGGCCGCGTTTGCCTGGTTTACCAGCAAGATTGATGGTCAGGTCAAAAAAGTGTTAGCGACGGATCCTGAGCTGGCAAAAGCCAAATATCAGATTGAGGTCAAAGTTTACTTGAATGCCAATGGCGATATTGAGCGTGCCGAATTATTGGATTCAAGTGGTAACCCTGAAACCGATGCCTTGTTACGCAAGGTATTAGCCAGGATCCCGCCTTTAGGCGACAAGGCGCCCGAAGATATGCCGCGCAAAGTGGTGATCAGGGTGACCTCGCAGAATATGTCATAACCAAAAATTGAAGATGGGCAATGTCATCGTAGATACAGAGCAAACAGGGAATAATGATGCAAATCAAATTAAGAAACTGGAAGATTTCACTGGCGCTGGCCGCTATTTTTGCTAGCCAGTCTGGTGTGAGTGCCGCTGGAGAGCGCGAGTCACTGGAAGAAGTGCGTGCCACCACACTGAGTCTGATCGAGTTGTTGGTGCAAGAGGGCGTGCTGTCCAAAGACAAAGCAGATGCCCTGTTGAAGCAGGCGCAACAAGCAAAACAGAAGGCGCAGGAAGCGCAAGCAGCCTCTGCGGCGACTGCCCAGACGGACGAATCCAATCCAGATCAGACTGCAGAATCTGGTCAACATAAATCGATCCGTGTGCAGTATGTCCCTGAGCATATCAAAAATGAAATGCGGGCTGAGATAGAACAAGAAGTGATGAAGAAACTCAATTATAAGGCCGGTGAGCGCTTGGCACTGCCTGACTGGATAGACCGGATTGAGTGGAATGGTGACCTGAGGTTACGCTATCAGTATGACCAGTTTGCATCTGACAATACATTACCAGCGATCCTTAGAAGCTCTCAAGTGCGTAATATCCAGGTCAACAACACCACAGAAGACCAAGAGCGTGAGCGTGTGAGGGCGAGATTTGGTGCCAATATTCATGTCAACAGCTGGATAGATGGTGGCATCCGGTTCACTACCGGTCAACTGAGTGCCCCTGTGAGTCCTAACCAAACCGAAGGGTTCTCAGAGGGTAAATATACCATTGGCCTGGATCGAGCCTTCTTGACCGCCAAAGTCAATGACTGGTTCACGCTGACAGGCGGTCGGTTTGAGAATCCATTCTATACCACTAACCAGACGGTAGAGACCGACCTGATTTGGGATCCGGGCTTGGCACTGGATGGCTTCGTGGCCAACATGAACCCCAAAATTAATGACCGCTGGCAGTTTCTCTCTAGTGTCGGGGCGTTTCCCATCCAAAGTGTTAACAGCTCGGACACCAACTTTGCCAGAGATAAATGGATGTATGGTGCACAAGCTGGGGTGGAATGGACAGCGAACAACCATAGTACAGTCCGGTTAGGGATGGCTTACTATGATTTCAAGAATGTTGAAGGCCGTTTGAACCCCGCGTCATTTCCTGGCCTCTATGATGCTACTGCCATGCCATGGCGTCAAAAAGGCAACAATACTTTCAGTATTGATGCCAATGTGCCTGGTGGCGTCGCTTGTGGCAGTATCGTGAGCGGTTTTGCTGGGCCTTGTGGCTTGGCCTCCAAGTTTCAACTGATTAGTTTGAATGGTCAGGTTGACTTGATGACTTTTGATCCTATTCATGTCATTTTACAGGGCGAATATGTCCAAAATATAGGCTTTGACCAGCAAGAAATATTACGCCGTACCAATAACCTTTATCAGAAAGAAAATGAGGGCTATCAAGTCTCTTTGATGGTTGGGAAATCGTTGGTTAAAAAACGTGCGGACTGGCAAGTCTTTGGTGGCTATAAATACTTGGAAGCGGATGCGGTGATTGATGGCTTTACAGACAACAACTTCCATCTGGGCGGCACGGATGCCAAAGGCTTTTTCCTCGGTGGACATTACGGTATCGGCGATAATGCATGGTTGACCACCCGTTGGATCAGCACTGATGCCATCAGTGGTCCCAAGCTGTCGATTGACAGTTTGGTTGTTGACTTGAACGCAAGATTTTAAGGCCTGCGTATGAAACGATGGATTCAAGCATTGCTGATGGTTTTTTTAGTCCAAGCCTCACAAGGCGCTGTTGCTGCCGAAAAGCAGGACAAATCGGCCAAACGCGCCGCCATCCTGATGCAAAAAATGAAGCAGGATATGGAGGCGGAAAAAGCTGCCTTGCAATCGCAGTTTGAGCAAGAGAAAAAGGGCTTGTCGCAAGCGCTGGATCAGGCACAGTCCGCTCAGCGTTCACATTCAGCCAAATTGCAAGGCGAGGTCAAACGCAATCAGCATCTGCAGTCTGACAACCAGAAACTGTTGCAGGAAAAAGACGCGTTATCCACACAACTCAAACAGTTGCAAACCCAACTTACCGAAAAAACCCAGCAACTTGAAGCCGCCGAGCAACAACTCAAGCTTGCGCATACGACGCAGGAAAGCAACGAGCAGCAACGTAAACAGTTACTCTCCAAGGTCAATGACAGTCAACAGAAGCTGACTAGCTGTGAAGAAAAAAACAGCCGCTTGTATGCATATGGGCATGAATTGGTCAATTTGTATGACAATGCCAGCGTCTACCAGAAAGCCATGCGCTCAGAACCGTTTTTTCAACTCAAGCGGGTTGAGCTGGAAAACATCCTGCAAGAAAAGCACAGTCAGTTACTGGAAAACAAGGTCGACAAGGTCGCAACACCTTAAATGGCTTCAAGCATAGGCAGGTAGAAAGTTTGATGATAGGCTTTCCTGCATGATGCGGTTAATTGATCACTGGTTCACGCGCGCAGAATGTGCGCGTATCTTCCCGTTTATCGGCTTTATTCTGCTATTGGCCTTGCAACCGTGGTTAGTGGAGCTCTTCACTGCGCTGGGTGTGGCGGGCCAAGCGGCGTATTTGTGTCGCTGCTTGCTGGCCTTGTGGCTCCTGATCTACTTTAAAGCCGATTATCGCGAGTTGAAAGACAAACCTGCGCGCGCGCAGATCGGGGTTGCTTTGCTGGCGGGCGTGTTGGTGTTTGTGCTGTGGATTGCGCCTTATCCTGGCTGGCTGGGGGGCAGCGAAACCCAGAATGCTGCAGCGATGCCTTTGCAGACCAGTGCTGACTGGTTCTGGTTGAGTTGCCGTTGGGCAGGCTCGGCGTTGGTTGTGCCTGTAATTGAAGAACTGTTCTGGCGTTCGTATCTGATGCGCAGGCTGGATGCGAACGGTTTTATGACTGTGTCACCTGCCGCAGTCACGACTTATGCAATCCTGCTAAGTAGCGTATTATTCGCTGTGGAGCATCAGCTCTGGTTTGCAGGGTTGTTGGCAGGGTTGGTATATGCCTGGTTATACCGTCATTTCCAGGTGCTTTGGGTCGCTATCATTGCGCATGTCACCACCAATGCGCTCTTAGGGGCGTGGGTAGTGTTTGGTGACCATTGGCAATATTGGTGAACCGGGTGTGTAAGCGTTTGTCTTGAACAGCGCGTCTGTCTCAAGACTGCGGATTAAAAACCGTTATCAGGTTGCGAGTGATCGCAACAGAAGTTAAAAATAGCGAATATTAAAGGGTGATGATGAAGAAAATCGCATTGATCGTACCAGCACTGATGCTGGTGATGGCAGGTTGCAGCAAACATGATGAAGCCAGCAAAGGCGGCTCCCAGGTGGTTGCCAAGGTGAATGGTAGTGAAATTACTGTCCATCAGTTGAATTTTGCTTTGTCCAAACTGGGCAAGCTGGACCAGTCGCAAGTGAAAGCCGCATCTGAAAAAGTGCTGCAGCAAATGGTGGACATGGAATTGCTCAAGCAAAAGTCTGTGGACGAAAAGCTGGACCGTGACCCTAACGTGTTACAAGTCCTGGAAGCCACCAAACAGCAAGTGTTAGCACAAGCTTATATGCAAAAAGTGGCATCCAAGCAAGCCACACCTTCTGCCGATGAGATTCAAAAGTTTTATGATACGCATCCAGAATTATTCAGCGAGCGTAATGTGTATGTGATCCAGGAGTTTGCTGTACAGGATGGCACACAACATGTTAACGAGATTGAAGCAGGCATTAATGCCGCCAAAACGCCAGAAGATATTGCTAAATGGCTGCAAGACAATAAATACGTCTTTAACGTAAATGCCAGCCGCAAAGCCGCCGAGCAGTTGCCACTCGAATTGCTCAAGCAGCTTAACGCATTGAAAGCCGGCGATACCTTGGTGGTCAAGAGCCCACAAGCGCTGGTGTTACTGTATCTGGCCAAAGTTGATCGCCAGCCAGTCAATTTTGACAATGCCAAACCAGTGATCCAGCAGTTCCTGGTCAACTCTGGACAGCAAACACTGATCAAGAATGAGGTTGCGAGTTTGCGCAAAGAGGCCAAGGTTGAGTTTTATGGCGACTTCTCTAAAATGACCCTGAACGCTGACACCACTGCGCCTGCAGTCCCTGCAGCCAAACCAGAACCTGCGGCGGTTGCACCAACATCGCCAACAGAAGCCACACATAATCAGGCGATTGAAAAAGGTTTGTCCGGCTTGTAAGCATCGACTTGCCAACGGAATGGCAGACCTGCCAAATCAACAAAAGCCCTGCATATTGCGGGGCTTTTTTATACGCTATGTGAGGATGTAGATTCCGGTGTTTAATTGGCATGGAAGGGCGTTTGCGTTATGCAAATTGATAGGTTGTTTGTTGAAGCCAAAACATATGGCGGACTGTAGACGAGTCCGCCCTACGAGGGCTATTGATGTGAACAAGAAAACTCTTCTAAAGCTGGTGCTAACGCTTATTTGGACAACGTTTTGGTATATGCCAAAAATAAACTTGGATATGCATGACACTTACACAATTTCAGGGGTAATAGAAAAAAGAAACGTCAGAGGTGGCAAATATGTAATTAGAGTCCCTAATCCTCATAAAAATAAAACCGTTTTTGACCATGATCTGTACATATATCCCTGGTTTTCTTACAGCTACGCTCAATTTGGTGTTAACAACGCGTCCTTTTGTGAAACGCGTGAAAGTCTTGCGCTTATCAGTGAGCAAGCCCCTGTGCAAGTTCTTTTTGCTAGGAATGTTGGTGGCATATTTGCCAAAGATTATATGGTCGCTGAAGTGAAACTTAATGGTCATGCAGTTGACTGCTATTCAAAAAATGAAGTCCTTAAGCATTACCAAGAGTTATGGTTGATTAATTTTCACCCTCT
Source organism: Methylophilus sp. DMC14 (assembly GCF_056314085.1). Lineage (NCBI taxonomy): Bacteria > Pseudomonadati > Pseudomonadota > Betaproteobacteria > Nitrosomonadales > Methylophilaceae > Methylophilus > Methylophilus sp. DMC14. The sequence goes on from NZ_JBQUZA010000009.1 coordinate 44,740, forward strand.
TTCAATAGGTTTTTTCATATTAGGATTGCTTGCAATTTGGTACTCACGGTTTTATAGCTTTTTAAATGTTAACAAGGATAAATAAGATGGCAACTTCAGGTCTGCTAGGATTAGCCCGTGTAGGGCGGACTCGTCTTCAGTCCGCCGTATGAAATAGATTCAATCATCAATCTCACTGATTATCTTGCGGTTATCAAGCGTCCTCTCAATCCTCTGAACGCACTAACCTTTAACCTTACCTCAAGCGCGCTGTTTTCTGCGCCAGGCCCAGCCGCCAGCGAGCAGCAAGGCCAATGGCAGTCCAAACTGAAACCCGTTAAACAGCAGCATCAGCCAGGTACGCTGCGTCGGTAATGCAATCACAGTATCGCGGAGTGGCGTCACGGGCAGGCTGACGGTAGGCTGGTTATTCACGACCCATTGCAGGCTTTGCAGACTGAGTGCCAGGTTGCCGCCGCGCTGGATTTGCTGGTTAGAAAAAAAGTCTGGGCTCGCGATGACCAGAATGCGTTGTTTGTTGCCCGAGGCTAGGGGTTTTTCCAATGCCAGCATCAGCGTGGCCGGGCCGGGCGTATCTTTGGTGGCATTAAAGGTCATGGCGGAGGGCGCCGGATGGGCGGGCTGATAGCTTGCGCTCACCCAGCCTTGCTCTGCGGCGGCCACTAGCGGCAGGCTTTGCCACGGGTCATTCGGGATGCGCTGGTGCTCTATTGCATGCGCCTGGTTGAAGAAGGTGCGCAAGCCAAATTCCTGCGTTGGTCCGCGTGCGCCATAGCGCTGGGTACTTAAATCATGCAGGGGAATATCAAACTGGCGATTGACGGGATCAATGACTATGCCTGGGCTAATGGTCAGGCGCAGGTCTTGTGCCAGTGCTTGCAAGCCCTGTGCCTGTGGCGAGGTGGTGAGCCAAACCAGGTTGCCGCCCTGTTGCACATGTTGGCGAATCGCCGCGATTTGTGCAGGCGAGTAGGGTTTGTCGCTCCCGGCCAGGACCAAACTTGGTAAGGTTTTCGCTGGCGTGGCTGGCAGGTCTCCGGTCAAGACGGGGATGCCTGCATTTTGTAGGGCTTGTGCCAATTGGCTCAAACCAGTGCCATGCGTGTCATGCAATGCATGGGCCGCGAGAAATTGCAGCGGGGCGCGTTCGCCATGCTGCAGGCTGAGTAAGGCATTGGTAAAGGCTTCTTCGGTGTAAGGCAAATACAGGCGCTGCTGCTGGCCGGCATAGCGGATCAGCATTTCGCCTTCTTTTTTAATCTGCCACTCTCTGGCCAGCGTAGGTGCGGTGGCCGGATCAATAAATTGCAGATGTATGCCGCGGTGTTGCTGCTGATAGCGCTGCACCAGCGCCACAATCGACTTGCGGAAATAGCGGCCCTTGAACGGGCTGTTGCTGCAAAACGCGATAATCTCTATCTGCCCCGGCAGGTCGTTGAGAACCTGCTGGCTGGTGGCAGATAAGGTGTTGCGATGATTGTGTGTGGTATCTGCCGTGGCATGAAACTGCCAGGCCAGCCAGCCCAGTCCCAGTGCCAGCATGAGCAGCGCAGGCACGGCCAGTTTGTGCTGCCACCAATGAGCCAGGCGCTGGCGTAAAGCAGGGACGGTGGAGGTGTCTTTGGGTGTATTAGCCATACAGTCGGTCCGCATGTAAACGCCGGATCGCCAGCAGCACAAAAAAGCCGGCAAACAAGACAAAAAACAGAATGTCGTAGCTATTGAGAATTCCCAGCGCAAACTGGCGGTAATGCTGCATCAGTGAAAAATCATGAAACAGGGCCTGGTGGTCGTCGCTGAAAAACTTATCCAGCAACAGCCAAAAAGTCAGCGCGGTCAGGCTGCAGAATGCTGCCAGGATAGGGTTGGCGGTCAGGCAAGAAATATAGAGCCCGAGTGCACTGCTGGCTAGCATCAATAACCATAAGCCAAACGCATGTGTGAGCAGATAGGGCAGGTCAATTTCTGCCCAGGGCAGCAGCAGCGCGATCATCAGCACCATGCTGAGAATTAACAGACTCAAATAGCTGAGGATGCCTAGCAGCTTGCCCAGAATCAGTTCAGTCATGCTGAGTGGCGCGCTCATGAGCAAGGCCATGGTCTGGTTTTTGCGCTCTTCACTGATCAGCTTCATGCTCACCAGTGGCACCACAAACAGCATCAGCACGGCTGCCACACCAAACACACCTTCCGCCATAAACTGGGTGAGGCCGATACGCTGCACCTGCCAATGCGCGCTTTGCATGATCTCGAAATACTGGTTAAAACTCAGGCTGTAATAAGTGCCAACAATGGCCTGAAAGATGGCCAGCACCAGCCAGCCCATGGGTGTGGCAAACAGGCTGCGTAATTCTTTACGGGCGATGATCAGTATCATGGGCAACCCTGCGCTTACAAGCCCTTGATAATGCCAAAACGCACGGCAATATGCACCAGCTGGCCAGTGGTTTCGACGCCTAGCTTTTGCCGCACACTGGTCTGGATGTTGGCGACGGTTTTATAGCCAATATGCATGGCCTTGGCAATCGCTGCCAGCGCCTCCCCTTGGGCAATGCGTCTGAACACCTCAAACTCGCGTGGCGAGAGTTTCTGGATCGGGTTTTCCTGGCTTTCCAGGTGATACATGGACAAACTCTGTGCCAGTTCGTTATTGATATAGCGGCCGCCCTTGAGGATTTTCTGCACCGCTTCCAGCACTACTTCTGGCGGCTCAGTTTTGGTCACATAGCCGCGTGCGCCTGCTTGAATCGCGCGCGTGGCATAGATGCAGTCATCATGCATGCTAAAAATCAACACGCGCATCTGCGGCTTGCGGTGCAAAATGCGTTTTAGCGTTTCCAGCCCCCCTATGCCAGGCATGTCCAGATCGAGGATCAGCAAGTCCGGGTGGTTTTTTTCCACCAGCAGGCAGGCTTCTTCGCCACTCAATGCATCTTGCGTGACCTGGTGGTTGGCCTGCTCCAACATGGTCCGCAAGCCTTGCCTGAGCATGGCGTGGTCATCTGCGATCATTACTTTGGCCATGACGCGTACGACTCCTTACTTCTTGTTGGCAAAGGTGATGTTCACACATTTGTCGTTGGCAAATGTGAGTTCGGCGGTATTGAAATATTTATTTGGCGCATATTGAATCTTGCCCTGGTAATACCACATTTCAACGCTGTCACCTTCGCCTGCCGTCGCTTGACCTTTTTCCTGCAGGATCTGGTCAGCGTTATGGGGTTTAACGGCCACTTCTTTTTTCACCGGTTTGCCCAGTTGCTCTTCGACAAATTGGCGGGATTTTCCGCTATAAGCCTGCAAGAAGGGTTGCTCTAGCGTGTTGAGGTCTTTGGCTGCGAGCGAAAAAGGGAACAGCAGTACGATCAGGCCTGGCCATTTAGGATGTTGCATAGTCATTGACTCCCGGGTTGGTGGGTAAGGAAGAGGCAGGCAAAGCCTGCGGGTGTGCCTGCAAGGGCAATAGGCCAGTAATCAAGGTGCCGGCTTGCAAGCCACTCATGAGCTTGAAGCTGCCATGCAGGGATTCGATGCGTTCGCGCATGCCGACCAGGCCGACGCCTTCGGTGGCCAGTGAAGTATCCATGCCTTTGCCATTGTCACGTACTTCAATCTGCAACCACCATTTGTCCTGACGCTGGATCACCTGCAAATCGATCCAGACTTCGGTGGCCTGGGCGTGACGTGCAATATTGGTCAGCGCCTCTTGCGTCACGCGAAACGCCACGATATTGATATCTTCGTTTAAGGCATGCTCGCCGGTATCCAGCATCAAATGGCAATCCACGCGCGGATTGAGTTTTTTCCAGTCACTCACCAGTCGCTCGATGGCACCGACCAGGCCCAGTGAATCCAGCGCGGGTGGGCGCAGATGCTTGATCAGGGCGCGGATGGATTGCTGGACGTGTTGCGTATTGGAGGCGATTCTGACCGCAATCACATGCGCCTGCTCCGGCGTGCTTTTTTGCAGGGTGAGTGCATCCATACGGATCGCTGTCAGGTATTGCCCGGTTTCGTCATGAATCTCGCTGGCAATATATTTGCGCTCATGCTCCTGCACCTGCATGGCATGGCGCGCCAGCACACGGTTTTCTTTCAGGGTACGTTCCAGGTCCTGCTCGACTAGGCATTGCTCGGTCATATCTACCAGATACCCATGGATTTGTGCGGCCTGGTTGTCGCTGGGCGCCATGTAAACAAAGCGGGCACTCACATAACACGGCAGGCCATCCGGGCGGCGGATTTGCAGCTTGTTGAAATTGATTTCCTGCTGCTGTTGCAATTGCACAATAAATGGCAGCCAGTCAAAGCTGAACAACTCACGTGTATTGCGGTTGTGGCTCAGTGGGCGGCAAATACGCTCAAAGGCGCGGTTGTGCATGCCGATGTTGCCTTCCAGGTCCAGCACTACATTCCCGGTCAAATCTCCATCAAACAAGGTTTTATAGAGCTGCTGGCTGCTACTCAGGCGCGCCTCGGTCTGTTTGCGGCGCTGGATTTCGGCATGAATCTCACGCCAGCGGCGCTGACTGAACCACACACTGAGCAACACCAATACAAACAGTGTCAGCGGGACTTCGTCTAATTGCGCATATTCATAGGTGAGTAGCCAGGCGTTCACACGTTCTGCCAGGTCGAATGCGGATGACAGCACAAAGGTGACGGCCACGCCTGCGATCACGATAAGCGTGTCACGACTGGCCCGACTGAGATGGCCGAGCTGATGAAATACCCTAAAGAATGGCATAGACCAATGATATGAATGCATGACTTGAAAGATCCACTCAGTCAGCGCAGAGCACATCTGCTATTGACGGTGTTGGCGGTCAATTTGCGCCAAGTGAATGTGCGCCACTATAGACCACATCCTTAGGCTGGCTGTAGTGAAAGATTCCCGTTGTGGGGTGTGATGCGATGATGAATTCTTGAATAGATGATAGGGAATGTTTCATCTATTGCCAATGTTACAAATTATTAACAATTTCGGTCGTGAAGTGCAGCATTCGGGGGGGTGACTGCAACAACACATCAAACTCATTCTTGAGAGATTAGGAGATCGTATGAAAAACAATTCAACACGTGCCATTGTTGGCGCTTTGGTTGGAGGCTTGTTTGCCAGCGTTTCTGGTCTGGCATTTGCGGATGCTGACCTGGACAAGGCATTGAACACCCCAGGGGCTTGGCCTGTGGCAACCGGTGGCTATTATAGCCAGCACAACAGCCCGCTGGCACAAATTAACAAATCCAACGTTAAAAATGTGAAAGCAGCCTGGTCATTCTCTACCGGTGTGCTCAATGGTCACGAAGGTGCGCCATTGGTCATCGGCGACATGATGTATATCCACTCCGCTTTCCCAAATAACACTTATGCTTTGAATCTGAACGATCCAGGCAAAATTGTTTGGCAACACAAACCTAAGCAAGATGCTTCTACCAAAGCAGTGATGTGCTGTGACGTGGTAGACCGTGGTCTGGCTTACGGCGCGGGTCAAATCGTGAAGAAACAAGCCAATGGCCATGTACTGGCGTTGGATGCCAAAACCGGTAAGGTGAACTGGGAAGTGGAAATGTGTGATCCGAAAGTCGGTCAGACATTGACACAGGCACCGTTTGTCGCCAAAGACACGGTCTTGATCGGTTGTTCTGGCGCTGAGCTGGGTGTGCGTGGTGCGGTTAACGCACTGGACCTGAAAACAGGTGAACTGAAATGGCGTGCGTTCGCAACCGGTTCTGACGAGTCCATCCGTTTGGCAAAAGACTTCAACAAAGAAAACCCACACTACGGTCAATTTGGCCTGGGCCTCAAAACCTGGGAAGGCGATGCCTGGAAAATCGGTGGCGGTACTAACTGGGGTTGGTATGCTTACGATCCTAAGTTGAACCTGTTCTACTACGGTTCCGGCAACCCAGCACCATGGAACGAAACCATGCGTCCTGGCGACAACAAGTGGACCATGACTATCTGGGGTCGTGACCTCGACACCGGAATGGCTAAATGGGGTTACCAAAAGACACCTCATGACGAGTGGGACTTTGCTGGTGTGAACCAGATGGTGCTGACTGACCAACCTGTTGACGGCAAGATGACACCGCTGCTCAGCCACATTGACCGTAACGGTATCTTGTACACGCTGAACCGTGAAAACGGCAAGCTGATCGTGGCTGAAAAAGTCGACCCAGCCGTGAACGTGTTCAAGAAAGTGGACCTGAAATCAGGCACACCAGTGCGTGATCCAGAGTTTGCAACCCGTATGGACCACAAAGGCACCAACATTTGTCCATCTGCGATGGGCTTCCACAACCAGGGTGTTGACTCTTACGACCCAGAAAGCCGTACCTTGTACGCAGGTCTGAACCACATTTGTATGGACTGGGAGCCGTTCATGCTGCCATACCGTGCCGGTCAGTTCTTCGTCGGTGCAACTCTGGCGATGTACCCTGGCCCGAATGGCCCAACCAAGAAAGAAATGGGTCAGATCCGTGCATTTGACTTGACCACTGGTAAAGCCAAATGGACCAAGTGGGAGAAATTTGCAGCTTGGGGCGGTACTTTGTACACCAAAGGCGGCCTGGTTTGGTACGCAACACTGGATGGTTACCTGAAAGCGTTGGATAACAAAGACGGTAAAGAGCTGTGGAACTTCAAGATGCCATCTGGTGGTATCGGATCTCCAATGACTTACTCCTTCAAGGGTAAACAATACGTCGGCAGCATGTACGGTGTCGGTGGCTGGCCAGGCGTTGGTCTGGTATTTGACCTGACAGACCCAAGTGCTGGTTTGGGTGCGGTTGGTGCGTTCAAAGAACTGCAAAACCACACACAAATGGGCGGTGGCCTGATGGTGTTCAGCCTGTAAGTCAAGTCCTGAACCTGTTGATGTAGTGTGCAGGGTGGCCGTCGGTCGCAAGACGGGCCGGTCACCCTGTTCTCAGCCCTAGAGTGAAGAGAGCAAATATGTTTCCTGATGTAAAAAGAGTCCGTGCTGGCTGGGTTAGCGCCTGCCTCACGTTGGCATTCAGTCTGTTGGCGTTGCCTGCCGTGGCTGCAAATGCGCTCAATGTCTGTGCTGGTAAGTCTGAGCTGCCTTTTTCAAATGACAAGCAAGAGGGCTTTGAAAACAAGATTGCAAATGTGATTGGCAAGGCCATGAATCTGCCAATTAACTATTTCTGGTGGACCAATCCACTCACCCTGCAAAAAGACATGGAAGCAGGTAAATGTGATGTGTTGATTGGCACCGATCCGAATGATCCGCGTGTGCTGACGACCAAACCTTACTACCGTTCAGCTTACGTGTTTATCACACGCAAAGACCGTGAAATTGATGTGACCTCCTGGGATCATCCCTACCTCAAAGAGAAAAATTTCCGTATCGGTGTGATGCCAGATAGCCCCGGTAAAAACATGTTGCTGCAAATCAACCGTTTTGACGACATGTTTGACTACTTTACTGAAATCCAGAATTTCCAGTCCACCCGCAACCGTTACATCCACGTCGAGCCTTCACGGCTGGTGAATGATGTGGTCAATATGCACCTGCATATGGCGATGTTGTGGGCACCCGAAGCTGCGCGTTATGTGCGTGCTTCCGAAGTGCCGTTGAATATGGTGATTGTCGAAGACACCGCCAAAAAAACCAACGGTGAAAAAATCCCCATGCACTACAACGTGGTCATGGGTGTCAGCAAGCAGCACCCCGAGCTGGTGGATGCTTTGAATCGTGTGATTGATGCGCATGGCGCAGAGATAACTGCCATCCTCAAGGATGAAGGCATTCCTCTGTTGAGTTTGCAATAAGCCACACTGTTTTGTTAATTAAGTTTTGGAGTTTGAATTGAAAGAATCTCAACAACCGCATTTACGCCGCCTGCGTCAACCACTGACCATGGCTTTGGGTCTGACAGGCTTGGTCATGGCTGCTTTCCTGACGGTGGCCTGCGCTAAAGATGAATCTGCTGCGAGTCCTTCTGCGGCTAAAGCAGACGCGCCTGCCACCCCAGCCACTGCCGTCCATGTCGCGTTGAAAGACGGTCCGCCATTAGAGTTCCGCGGCACGATTTCGGGCGATGTATTGAACATTACGCCTATGGATGGTGAGACCTTTACCCCTGAGGCCAAGCATTTTTTAGCCACCGGTGAAAATCCTTACCGCTCCGATCCTGAAGCGATCAAAAAAGGCTATACGATTTTCTCTACCGCCTGTTCTGGTTGTCATGGTCACCTGGCTGAAGGCAAGTTAGGACCTGCGCTGACAGATGAATACTGGACCTACCCTAAAAATCAAACCGACAAAGGCATCTTTGAAACCATTTATGGCGGGGCGAACGGCATGATGGGGCCGCAACAGGGCCGTCTTCAAGTGGATGAAATTATTCATATCATGGCCTGGATCCGTCATCAGGAGGAAGAAAACCTTAAAAACGGTGGCGCGGCAACGCCTCACAGTTAACCGGCTTAGCAGAGGGTGAGGCTGGTGGCCCTCTGATAATTGAAAAATAGACACCAGCTAATTTGTGATTAAGGAGAAAAGTGATGAAACACGTAATGACATTACTGGCCGTGGCTGGTGTGTTGGCAGTGTCCAATCAGGCTCTGGCTTACGATGGTCAAAATTGTAAAGAGCCAGGTAACTGCTGGGAAGCCAAACCTGGCTATCCGGAAAAAATTGCGGGTTCCAAATACGACCCGAAACATGATCCGGTAGAGCTTAACAAGCAAGAGGAAGCCATCAAAGCCATGGATGCGCGTAATGCAAAACGCATTGCAAACGCCAAATCCAGCGGCAACTTCGTATTTGACGTGAAGTAATCTTAAATTCCCCCCTAGGAAGCTGACATCGTTTCCGGTGTCAGTTTTCACCTTCCTGTGTATGTGGCAACCCGGTGTCGATTGCGTGCAGTCGATAGTGGCCTGTTTCATTCTGAATCATGGATGGTGTATGGAAAAACAAATGGATTTGGCCGCGTGGCGTGACGGTGCGCTGGCGTTTGAGCAAGCATTAAACAGTGTGGTGGTTGGCATGCCTGAGCAAGTCAGGGCGCTCACCATTGCCATTTTTTCACGTGGCCATGTGTTGCTCGAAGGCGACGTTGGCGTGGGTAAAACCACGCTGTTACGCGCGGCAGCGCAATTGCTGGGCGGGGGTTATCAGCGTATTGAGGGCGCGATTGACCTCATGCCGAGTGACTTTTTATACCATGCCTATATCAACGAGCAGGGGCAGGCAGCGGTGAAACCCGGCCCCCTGTTGCAGCATGAAGAGGCGCTTTCGGTGTTCTTTTTCAACGAAATCAACCGCGCCCGACCACAAGCCCATGCCTTGTTTCTGCGCCTGATGGCTGAGCGCTCGGTCAATGCTTTTAACCGTGAATATCATTTTCCGCACCTGACCGTATTTGCCGACCGTAACCGGCTGGAGCGTGAAGAGACGTTTGAAATCCCGGCGGCGGCACGTGACCGTTTCCTGATGGAAATTTCGGTGAAGGCGCCAGACGCACGCGAGCTGCAACGGGCACTGATGTTTGATACCCGCTTTTATGATGTGGATGCACTGGTCGGCCAGTTGCCGTCAGGCCTCACCCCTTACGATCAGCTAAATGCGCTGGCTGCACAGGTGCAAAACACCGTGCGTGCCGAGCTGGCTTTGCAGGAGTATGCGGTAGAACTCTGGCGGGTGCTCAAAGACCCATTGGCAGCAGGCATCAGCCTGCCCGAGGTGGATATGAGCCGCTTGTTGGCCGGGGGCGCCAGCCCACGTGGCATGGCCATGTTAATGCGCAGTGCGCGTACGCGTGCCTGGCTGGAAGGGCGCGATTACCTGACCCCGGATGATATCCGCGCCGTCTGGCCGTATGTGGTGACGCACCGCGTGTTTTTGAGCGGCGCCTATGCCTTGCAGCATGAGCGGATTGCCCCGCAATTGCTGCAAGCCGTGCTGGATAAAGTCTCTGCGCCCTAAGCGGGGAGGCAGGTTCAAGCAATGATCGCGACTGGTGTGTGGATGGGTGTGAGTCAATCATGGTAGTGTCAAGTCAGTCCATGGCGCAACAGGCAGGGCAAGGGCACGTGCCGCCGTCCACCGTTGCCGCTGAACCAACCACTTTCGAACCGCGCCAGTTCTTTTATCCGGTGCCCTGGCGGGCACACAGCTATCACGCGGGCGCCACACTCACCAAGCATCATGGCAACGGCACTGACTTCGCTGGCTATGCTTCTTTACTGGCTTGCCCAGATCCCAAACGGATTGATATCCGCGCCAGTATCCGCACGCAGCCGCAGCAATGGCTGGTCAGGACTTATCTGGAACGTGCGGCTATTCATGTCTATGCCATTGTGGATGTTTCCAGCTCCTTATTTTTTCAGGGCCCTTCTGCCCAAGACTTGCAACAGCGCCTGACCCGTTTTGTCGCGTCGCTCGCGTGGTCGGTAACGCGCCAGGGCGATGGCTTCGGTATGCACGCCGCCAGTGACCATTTGCCTGCCAGTTTGCAACGCTTGCCCAGTTTTCAGCCTGGCACCGCGCATCAGGTGCATGGCCTGTTTAATGGCTATTGGCAGCAGGCAAGCAGTCAAGGCGCTGATCAGGGCCATACCGCCAGCGCGCTCCCTGCGGCGATTGAGGCTATCGGTTCCCGGCGTGCGCTGGTATTCCTCATCTCTGATTTTTTCTGGCCTGCGGCATTATTGCAAGCCACCATGCGTGCGGCTCAGCCACATGATGTGGTGCCGGTGGTGTTCCGCGATACCTCAGCGTTTGAGGATTTGCCTGCGTTTGGCTGGGCACGCTTGCGCGATATGGAAACCGGCCAGGAGCGCAGCTGGCTATTGCGGCGCAAGTTGCGCGCACAGATCGCCGCGGATGCCGCGCAGCAAAAGCAGTCGCTCAATCTTGCCTTGGTTAAGGCGGGTGCCAGATCCCCTTTGTGGCTAGCCCCGGATTGGCGTGCGGAAGACGTGAGCCGACACTTGATGGAGACGATGGCATGAGTAACACAAGCAACCGGTTTGCGGGCACGATGCAGTTTACGCGCTGGCTGACGACATTTTTTGCAGGGTATCTGCTGGCGGCCACTACGCTGGCATATGCCGCCAGCACCACAGCAAGCACCCAAGCCACAACGCACGCCAGCATACGCGTAGAAAGCGCCACGCGTGAGGCAGATTACACCCTGGGTAGTATCGCAACCCAGCATCTCAAGATTCATGTCCCGCCCGGTTTTGTGCTGGATCCGGCCAGTTTGCCTGCCCCAGCGCAAAATGAGGCGATTGAGTTGCGCGATGCCCATTGGCAACATGAGGACCTGGCCAACGAGCGCGTAATTAACCTGCAGATAGACTGGCAAATTTTTGTTGCCGGCGACACGGTTAAAATCCTGCCCTTAAAAAAACTGCATCTTGAATTCACCTGCGATCAGTCCAGCTGCGCTCAACAACGGTTGACCGTTGATGTGCCGCCAGACAAGGTCATTGTGTCTAGCTTGCTGCCCGCCAGGATTGATGCCGAGCACGTCAAGCTTTACCCGGATGCGCCTATGCCCAGCTGGCCGCTTGCGCCACAACTGTGGTCACTGGCGGGTTGGGCCAGCGTGCTGGCATTGGCGCTGCTTTATCTGGCTTGGGTCGCTGGCTGGATCAGCTTACCGCAGGAAAAACACATGCCTTTCCGTCAGGCCTGGCGCCAGATCCGCAAACTCAAAGGGGATGACGCTACGGAGCATTTGCAGGCCATGCGCTTGCTGGTGCGGGCCATGGATCAATTTGCCGGGCAGGCAGTGACCGCTGAAAATCTGCCGCAGTTGATGCAGCAGCAACCCAGACTACTGGCCCATGCGCCAGCCTTACAGACCTTTTACGCCGATGTGCAGCAGGCGTTTTTTGCTGGGCGGCCGGTCACTGCTTCTATCCCCTTGCTGACCCAGTTAGCCAGAGACTTGAGTCAACTGGAGGTGGCTTAAGCATGTGGCAGGCCTGGGAGCAATCCCTGATTAACGCGTCAGGCTGGGGCGAGACCTGGGGGCTCACACAGTTATGGCCATTACTACTGCTGCCATTGGCCGTATTGCCCTGGTGCCTGCGTGGTCAACGGCATTTCAAGCATCCGGCCTTGCAAGGTTTGCCCGAAGACCCGCTCTCTGTCTGGCTGGAACGTAGCTGGAAAATTAGTTTAAGTACTTTGCTGCTGGCACTGGCCATTGCCTTGAGTGGCCCGTTCCTTAAATCGCAATCCATCGAAAAGATCGGCCGCGGCGCACATGTGATGATTGTGCTGGACCGCAGCGCCAGCATGAACGAGCCGTTTGTGAACAAAGGCGATGCCCAGGCGCGGCAACCGAAAATGCAGGTGGCGCGTGAGGTGTTGAAGTCATTGGTCAAGCAGGGCCATGAAGATCTGATGGGCATGGTGACCTTTAGTACCTCCCCGATTCTGGCGGCGCCTTTGGGTAATGACCGGGCGTTTGTGCAAGCCGCACTCGACGCGACCGAAGCCGGTGGCATGGGCTTTACGGCGGTGGCACGGGGGCTCGGTATGGCGCTGGATTATTTTGCCGACCAGCCGGTGACCGGCGCGCGTGCCATTGTGCTGGTCTCGGATGGCGGTGCGCACCTGGATGGCAAAACCCAGGACATGCTGCGAGCCATGTTTATGCGGCAGCAGGCGTCCTTGTACTGGATTTACCTGCGCTCTGAAAACGGCGTCACCCTCAAGCAAAGCCTGGCCGAAGGCGAGAATATTGACGCCTATCCCGAGGTGGCCTTGCATGACTATTTCCAGACGCTGAATGTGCCTTATCACGTGTATGAGGCAGAAAATCCGCAGGCGGTGATGGCGGCCGTGCGCGATATCGCCAAGCTTAAAAACAAACCAACCCGTTACCTGGAACCGATTGCACGGCAAGACTTGAGCCAATACGCCTATGGCCTGGCCTGGCTGGCAGCCTTGCTATTAATCGCGATGCTACAACTGGAGTTAACACGGTGGCAAACATGAGTTATCCCAACACAAAAAGACAATGGATCAATCATTTGCGCCGCGGTGGCCTGTGGGCAGCGCTGCTGGTTCTGCTATCACTGGTGATGCTGGCGCGTCAGGGCATCGCGCTCTATCAATCCACTGTTTACAGGCATAGCCTGCAGCCGCATGTGCTGATCAAGGACCGTTTGCTCGGTGCCAACCAGACGCCGCAGGCCTTGTTTGCCAATGCAGTGTTTTATGACGATCAACTCAAATCTGACCAGGCCTTGGCGCAATATGCTGCCGTCATTGCCAGCACCACCGACGACCAGCCTTTGCGTAAACAGGCCTATTTCAACTCGGGTAATGTGTATTTGCGCACCGCGATCCGCTTGCTCGAACAACGTGGCTTGCCTGCCTGGGATGAGGCGGGGCCACTGGTGGCACTGGCCAAAGAGAGCTACCAGAAAGCCTTGCGCATTGAGCCAGACTGGTCCGAGGTGAAGTACAACTACCATCTGGCCCTCAGGCTGGCGCCGACCACGCATGGCATGAATGGACCGCAACAGTACGAAGACGAGCAGATTAAAGCCGAAGAGCAACCCAGTGGCTGGCCTGCCATGCCTGGCAATCCGAGAGGCATGCCCTGATGATGGCAGGGTTTAAACAACTCAGGGCTTTGCTCGTTGGCAATCCTGAAAACGCGCTGGCATCGCGCGGGCTGGTGTTGCGCAAGCGCTGCCTGTGGCTGCTGGCGCTGTTGCTCACACTCACGCTTTTTCACCCGCAACTGACCTTACCCAACCGCGTGTATGACTGGTACTTTGTGGTGGATATCACACAAAGCATGAATGTGCCCGACTATCAGCTGAATGGGAAAAGTGTCAGCCGCCTGGAGATGGCCAAGCAAAGCATACGCAAAACCTTGTCTGTGCTGCCGTGTGGTTCACGCGTGGCGCTGGGCATGTTTACCGAGCGAAATACGGTGAATGTGGTGAAGCCGGTGGAGGTGTGCAGCCATTTTGCTGCGCTGGATCATACCGTGGCCAGCATGGATTGGCGCATGGCGTGGGCGGCGGATTCGTTTATTGCACATGGCCTTTATCACGCGCTGGAACAAGCGCCGTTGTTGGGCAAACAGATGCGCGTGCTGTTTTTTACCGATGGCCAGCAAGCGCCGCCGGCCAATCCGCAATACATGCCCAAATTTGCAGGCAAACCTGGTGAGGTGCAAGGCTACCTGGTGGGCATGGGCAAGCCCACACCGAGCAAGATCCCCAAACTGGACGAGAAAAATGCCGTAGCCGGCTATTGGGAGCAGGAAGAGGTTCAACGGTTTGGCAACTTTGGCATGGCCGAAACGCTGTCAGTGCTGGCCATGGAGCAGGGGCAACATGACCGCAATTCCGGACATGGGCCAGGGAACGAACTCTTAAGTAATGCCCATTTATCTGCGCTGGATGAAAAAAACTTGCAGCGTCTGTCGGTCGAGACCGGTTTGCATTACGCCAGGCTGGAGCATGTGGCACAAAGTGGTGACTGGGCGACCGGCTTGGGCATGACGGCCTGGCGCTGGGCCAAGACGGATTTGCGGCCCTGGCTGGCAGTGCCTGCCTGCCTATTGTGGCTCATGTTTATGGGGCTCACGTTTGCCGATAGCCCTTGGCTGCTTGGCATGCGACAAATGTTTAAACGATTTTTCAAGAAGGAGTAGTGTGTTATGAAGTGGTCTTTATGCGGAATGATGATGTTGTTAAGTGTGCAAGCTTGGGCACACGGGCCTACGCCGCAAAAAACGGATGAATCCATTCAGGTCAACGCATCGGCTGACGCGGTATGGAAACGTGTCAGCAGCCCATGCAGTCTGGCGCAATGGCATCCGCAAGTCACGGCTTGCGAGCCTGTGAATGACACCCAGCAAAAGCTGACCCTGAAAAACGGCAAGCAATTGATGCAGGAAATCGACGAAGTGTCTGCGGCAGACATGACCGTGTCTTATCGTCTGTTTGGCGACATTGATCTGGAAGCGCTGCCTGTGAGTTCTTTGAACGGCAAAATCAAAGTTGCTGCTGATGGCAGCAACGCCAAAGTGATCTGGAGTGCCCGTTATTACCGCGCCTTTACTGGCAATGAACCACCTGCAGGCCAGGATGATGAATCCGCCAAAAATGCGGTAGACGCCTTTGTCAAAGCCGGTTTGCAAGGGCTGAAAGAAGGCCGCCAGAATGCAGCGGCAAACACCCAGGGTTGGCGCCAAAAACTCTGCGCCAGCTTGCGCCCTTTGTTTAAACGCATGGGTTCCAGCCTGTGTGCATAAATTGAGCTCCGCCGTGTTGATTGTTTGGATTCAGCGAGGCATGTCATGGTGAGTAAACACTTAGGGTTATCCCGGCAGTCTGGATGGCTGTGTATCTCTTCAGTGGTCAGTCTCCTGGCCCAGTGGGCAACGATGATGTTGCCAGCCGTAGCTTGTGTTTTGGTCACAGCCAGTCTGCCCGCCAGGGCGGAAGAGGGTGTCGCCAGCAATGAGGCAACATGGGTGATACTCGAAGAGACGGATGACTCGTTATGCCTGGCGCATGGCGGCAAACTGATCACGCTGGCGCTGACTGACAGCGGCCAGCGCGCTGCCCCAGCCGGACTGGAGGTGTGGGTGGACCGCTGGTTTATGCAGGTGCAGACCGCAGACCATACCCGCCATCAACTCACTGTCGAACACTCCAGCCAGGAGTTGGGGTGCTCACAAAGCATCGCTGGCCCGCAACACTGGACACTCAGTACCATTAAACGCCTGCCCGAGCAGGCGCATCCTTAGGAATCTCGTATGCAAACAACCAGCCCTTCCGATTCGCAATCCAATCTGGCATCTACCCAAGCCGCTGCCGTGGTGCAGACACTGGCAAGCCAGGCGCAATTCAATGCGTGGGTGCAGGCGCATCCGCTCGCCGTGGTACTGTTCACGGCCGAATGGTGTGAGCCTTGCCAGACCTTTGCCCCCGTGCTGGCCGCCGTTGCCGCCCAGCATCCGCACATCGCCTTTGCGGTGGCCGATGTTGATGCGGCGACTGAGCTGGTTGCCAACTTTCAGGTAACACAGGTGCCTGCAATGATGATAGTGCGTGATCGCGTTATTATTGATATGGTCAGGGGCGCCATGCAGGCGCACGAGCTCAAGCACCATCTGCAAATGTGGCAGGCGCTGGATATGCACGCCATCAATGAACATTTCTCCCAACAAGCCTCCCAGCAAGCATCATGAAAAATTCCTGCCAATTTGCGGGAACCGGTCTCAATGCTTAAAGCGCGCATCGCGCTATCGTAACGCCTGTATGAGGACGATGGGTGTGCGCAGGCATCTGCCGCTAAAAACGCTATGGACCATGCTCAGCCTTTGCTTTGCGCTGGGCGTACAGGCGGCGGATGTTGCGTATATCACCAATCAGGGCGAACACACGGTGTCGGTGGTCGACTTGCGTCAATTGCAGGTGATCAAAACCATTCCGGTGGGGCAGTCGCCGGTGGGCGTTGCCATCCATCCCCAACAGAAAAAAGTGTATGTGAGCAATGTCGATGGCCGCTCTATTTCGGTGATTGATATCACCCGTCAGCAAGTGGTACAGACACTCTCGCTACCTATTGCCCCAGTGGGGCTGGCGATTAATCAAGCGGGCGACCGCCTGTATGTGGCTGACTGGTATCACAATCGTTTGCTGGTGGTTGAGCCCGTGCGCGGGCAAGTGCTGGCGAGCATAGAAGTGGGGCAGGCACCTGGCGGCTTGCAATTGAGTCGCGATGGACAGACGCTCTACGTGGCTAATCGCGACAGTAATGATGTGAGTGTGGTGGATACCCGCACGAATAAACAGTTGGGCAGAATTACAGTTGGCCAGCACCCATTTGGTTTGGGGTTGAGCCCAGATGGTAAGCAGTTGTATGTGGTGAATGTGTACTCTAACTCGGTCAGCGTGGTAGACACGCGTAACCAGCGCGTTTCGGCTACGCTCGCTGTTGGTAGACATCCTTACTGTGTCACCACAGACCCGCAGGGGCAGCGCTTGTTTGTCACCAACACCGGCGAAGATAGCGTTAGCGTGATCGACCTCGCCAGCCAGCAACCGCTGGCTAAAATCCGCGTCCCCGGCACGCCCGAAGGCATTGCCTTTGACCGCCAGCAACAACAGCTGGTGGTCACCAGCTGGATGGAAAATGTCATAGCCGTCATTGACGGGCAACGGCTGGACTCGCCGCGACAGGTCAAGGTTGGGGCACAGCCGCGCGCCTTTGGTGGATTTGTGTTTGAGGCTAGCGAATGAGTATAGCGTCGGGAGTTTATCCCGGTTAAATCGGGAAGCATGACGCTATTGCCAAGGATTTTAAGTGCTTAATATGCAATGGTCATTTAAATTTCAAATTTAATTGATTTGCATAAAGTATATCTCCATGTTCTGGCCAGTTGTTGCAGCAACTGGCCGACTTTTTTTAAGGATGCTCTATGCAATACGCTCGATTGTTGACCCTCACCGCAGGCCTGCTAGCCAGCCTCACTCTCAGCGCCCAACCGCTCGCTTATGTGCCTAACGAAAAAGACGGCACGGTTTCAGTGATTGACACCAGCACCGACGAAGTCATCAACACCCTGCCCAAAAAAGGCAAGCTCGGCAAAAAAGTGCAGGCTGCTGCCATACATCCCAGCAATCAAAAACTCTACGTCGTTGTGCGCGATAAAAACGCCGTCTCGGTGGTAGACACCAAGCTGGGCAAACAAACTGCCCTGATCAAAGTCGGCGACGAACCAGAAGGCATTGATATTTCACCCGACGGCAAGTTGCTGGCCGCCTGCCTGGAAGAAGAAAACGCGGTCTCGCTGGTAGACCTGCAAACCAACAAGCTCAAACACACCATCAAAACCCAGGGCAAAAACCCCGAGCATTGCGTATTTTCACCCGACCAGCAATGGCTGCTTGCCAGCAATGAAGAAAGCAACAATGTCGATGTGATTAACCTCAACACGCTCAAGTCAGAACACCTGATCGCATCCACCAAACACCCGCGCGGCGTCGGTTTTAGCCCCGATGGCAAATGGGCTTATGTGGCAAATGAAGCCGCCAGCCTGCTAGAGATCGTCTCCACCGCCGACTGGAAAGTGCAAGCCAATATCAAGGTCGGCCTGCGCTCCAACGGCGTTAAGGTCAATGCCGATGGCAGCCGTATTTATGTCAGCAATGGCGGCGACCACAACCTCAGCGTGATCGATACCGCCACCCGCGAAGTCATCGCCACCATCCCTGTCGGCCAACGCCCTTGGAATATGGCTCTCACGCCGGACGGCAAAAAACTCTATGTCGCCAACGGTCGCAGTAATAATGTCTCAGTGATTGATACCCAAACCAATGCCAAGCTTAAGGATATTGCAGTGGGGAGTTTACCTTGGGGGGTGGTGATTCATTAACCTTGGTAGGTGATTGTTGCTTTTTATTCTGCATCACCACAATATGCGGCGTACCGTGTATGGGTACGCCCTACGTGGGCTGCTCGACTGCCAGTCTGTAGGGTGGGCAACTCGTTGCCCACGCGTACGAGCCGAAATGCTCACGTTGGGTAGAGGAATTCACTTTTCTCTGGCGTGTCAAGATAGTTTCCCCATATGGCCCATTTTGACTGGTCTGGAGATACACACGCTAGTAGCCAAAGCGCGGAAATGTTCAGGCTGGGTGGTATTGCTAGTTCATGGGGATTGAACCGAACTTGCTGGTTTAAGTGGATGATAACCGTTAGGTCATTCGTTCCCGAGTACTTTCCAAGTGAGTTCAATACGTCTTGTAACTCGGCCTTGCTGTTTAGGTCCTTGGGCGCGACCTCCTTGATTTGAACTGGAGCAAAATGCATTTCTTCGCCGTTCGCCCAAAACGCCACGCAGTCCGCGTCCTCGAACTCTCCCTTTGAGAAAAAGATCTTCTGACCGATCCTCTCCCCATAGCCGTGACAGAAGAGTGCGGCTACACGAGTTTCGCGCCACTCCTTCAATCCCTGTGTGCGCAAACGTCGAACCTTTTCGTCTTCGACTTGCTTGAGAACCAGCTCCGCAGACCGCAGCCTCTTTAAGAAATCTTTCGGGTCGCGGTAGTCGCGCTTCCTCAGTTGACGAAACCGTATTGAGTCCATTTGTGGCCTAATAACGTTTGACATAAGGGGCTGGCGACAATGGTGGCTCAACCCTCGTTATTGAAAATTGGTTCATCGAAGATTGCTTTCGCCAGTCCCTCTTGATGGATGGGTTAGACATTGTTTAAAAGCACATAGGGTTGAGCATGGTGTACGCCACACACACCCAGTAGCAAGCACAGTACCCCAGCAGCCCCCTTTACTTCCAGATTGACTTTCACTTTAATGACAATATTTCTCATGGCTACGGCCCTCCTTTTGCTCAGTATTGGCTGGTTTAATGTTTGTAATTCTCTTGCTAGGGGTTTTCGAAGACCCCAAATCTCTTCCGGTCACAACGTTTACTACTTGCGTAATTTGGTTGCTGCGGGGCTGATTTTGCTCACTCCTATGTGCTCTCCTATTGATATGGCTAACGTTTGACATAAGGGGCGTGCTTTAGCGCGTGATCTTGCCTGTAAAAAGTGGACATCATCTAACCGATCATTTCCACCGAAATCGGTGATTGATACCCAATACCCG
>NZ_JBQUZA010000010.1:0-5440 GCF_056314085.1 Methylophilus sp. DMC14
ACTGTTCTTTAAAAATTAGGATGACTGATAAGTGTGGGTGTTTGTAGTTGGGTGTGAACGCATTTGATGCGTAAAACTCAGAAAATACAAATGCTTACGCTTAGATTTATGACAAGTATGTACAGTGTAGTTTACACACATACCTTGAAATGAATTTGAGATATAGCGAAATCGAATACCGCCTCTTAATTGAGGTAAAAAGTAATAGTTAGGAATTAAACTGAAGAGTTTGATCCTGGCTCAGATTGAACGCTGGCGGAATGCTTTACACATGCAAGTCGAACGATGAACCTTAGCTTGCTAAGGGGATTAGTGGCGAACGGGTGAGTAATATATCGGAACGTACCTTGTAATGGGGGATAACTAGTCGAAAGATTAGCTAATACCGCATACGCCCTGAGGGGGAAAGTAGGGGATCTTCGGACCTTACGTTATAAGAGCGGCCGATATCTGATTAGCTAGTTGGTGGGGTAATGGCCTACCAAGGCGACGATCAGTAGCTGGTCTGAGAGGACGACCAGCCACACTGGAACTGAGACACGGTCCAGACTCCTACGGGAGGCAGCAGTGGGGAATTTTGGACAATGGGCGCAAGCCTGATCCAGCCATTCCGCGTGAGTGAAGAAGGCCTTCGGGTTGTAAAGCTCTTTCGCAAGGGAAGAAAACTTACATTCTAATAAAGTGTGAGGCTGACGGTACCTTGATAAGAAGCACCGGCTAACTACGTGCCAGCAGCCGCGGTAATACGTAGGGTGCGAGCGTTAATCGGAATTACTGGGCGTAAAGCGTGCGCAGGCGGTTTTGTAAGTCAGATGTGAAATCCCCGAGCTCAACTTGGGAACTGCGTTTGAAACTACAAGACTAGAATATGTCAGAGGGGGGTAGAATTCCACGTGTAGCAGTGAAATGCGTAGAGATGTGGAGGAATACCAATGGCGAAGGCAGCCCCCTGGGATAATATTGACGCTCATGCACGAAAGCGTGGGGAGCAAACAGGATTAGATACCCTGGTAGTCCACGCCCTAAACGATGTCTACTAGTTGTTGGTGGAGTAAAATCCATGAGTAACGCAGCTAACGCGTGAAGTAGACCGCCTGGGGAGTACGGTCGCAAGATTAAAACTCAAAGGAATTGACGGGGGCCCGCACAAGCGGTGGATTATGTGGATTAATTCGATGCAACGCGAAAAACCTTACCTGGCCTTGACATGCCACTAACGAAGCAGAGATGCATTAGGTGCCCGTAAGGGAAAGTGGACACAGGTGCTGCATGGCTGTCGTCAGCTCGTGTCGTGAGATGTTGGGTTAAGTCCCGCAACGAGCGCAACCCTTGCCATTAATTGCCATCATTTAGTTGGGCACTTTAATGGGACTGCCGGTGACAAACCGGAGGAAGGTGGGGATGACGTCAAGTCCTCATGGCCCTTATGGCCAGGGCTTCACACGTAATACAATGGTCGGTACAGAGAGTTGCCAACCCGCGAGGGGGAGCTAATCTCAGAAAGCCGATCGTAGTCCGGATTGTTCTCTGCAACTCGAGAGCATGAAGTCGGAATCGCTAGTAATCGCGGATCAGCATGTCGCGGTGAATACGTTCCCGGGCCTTGTACACACCGCCCGTCACACCATGGGAGTGGGTTTTACCAGAAGTAGTTAGTCTAACCGCAAGGGGGACGATTACCACGGTAGTATTCATGACTGGGGTGAAGTCGTAACAAGGTAGCCGTATCGGAAGGTGCGGCTGGATCACCTCCTTTCTAGAGAAGATCACCTGTCTACAAGCATTCACTCTTATCGGTCATCTTAAAAATAAGCAGCAACAAAGATTTAGGCAAACCGCCTTAGGGTCTGTAGCTCAGCTGGTTAGAGCACCGTCTTGATAAGGCGGGGGTCGTTGGTTCGAGCCCAACCAGACCCACCACCGAATATTGGGGGATTAGCTCAGCTGGGAGAGCACCTGCTTTGCAAGCAGGGGGTCGTCGGTTCGATCCCGTCATCCTCCACCAACGACTTGGTGTCTTTGTTGCGGTTTAGAGATTAGAAGCAAGCGTTATTAATTGATGTTTGATTAAATGATTGCTTCTGGTTTTTAAACGTTAGTTTAAAAAACTAA
The DNA here is from genome assembly GCF_056314085.1 of Methylophilus sp. DMC14. Classification (NCBI taxonomy): domain Bacteria; kingdom Pseudomonadati; phylum Pseudomonadota; class Betaproteobacteria; order Nitrosomonadales; family Methylophilaceae; genus Methylophilus; species Methylophilus sp. DMC14. The sequence goes on from NZ_JBQUZA010000010.1 coordinate 2,113, forward strand.
GACTGCTCTTTAACAAAATGGAAGAAGTAAAGGAATATAGGTTGTGTGATGACAACTTATATTCAATGGGCGATATTATTTTTTAACCGGAAATAATATCGATTGATTGCAAAATCATAAATATATTAAACGCAAGTTGAGACGTTTGGATTGTTGAGTAATCAATAATTTAAGCAAATCTAACGAGGTTTGATAGTGCTTTAGAATTACCTGTAACGCGTGTCTCATGCACGACGAAATCTAGATTTAAAAGGGTTTAGGTTTTAACGTTATAGGGTCAAGTGAATAAGTGCATATGGTGGATGCCTTGGCGATATCAGGCGATGAAGGACGTGATAGCCTGCGAAAAGCTTCGGGGAGCTGGCAAATAAGCTTTGATCCGGAGATGTCCGAATGGGGAAACCCGGCCGTAAGGTCATTCTCTTCTGAATATATAGGAAGAGTAAAGCGAACCTGGAGAACTGAAACATCTAAGTACCCAGAGGAAAAGAAATCAACCGAGATTCCGTAAGTAGTGGCGAGCGAACATGGAACAGCCTGTTACTTTTAGCAGACGCGATAGTAGAACGGAATGGAAAGTCCGACCGTAGTGGGTGATAGTCCCGTATACGAAATCCCGTTTGTGGAACTAGGGTAACGACAAGTAGGGCGGGGCACGAGAAACCCTGTCTGAACATGGGGGGACCATCCTCCAAGGCTAAATACTCGATATCGACCGATAGTGAACCAGTACCGTGAGGGAAAGGCGAAAAGAACCCCGGGAGGGGAGTGAAATAGATCCTGAAACCGTATGCATACAAACAGTGGGAGCCTCGTAAGGGGTGACTGCGTACCTTTTGTATAATGGGTCAGCGACTTACATTCAGTGGCAAGCTTAACCGATAGGGGAGGCGTAGAGAAATCGAGTCCGAATAGGGCGAATTAGTCGCTGGGTGTAGACCCGAAACCAAGTGATCTATCCATGGCCAGGATGAAGGTGCCGTAACAGGTACTGGAGGTCCGAACCCACAAATGTTGAAAAATTTGGGGATGAGCTGTGGATAGGGGTGAAAGGCTAAACAAACTTGGAGATAGCTGGTTCTCTCCGAAAACTATTTAGGTAGTGCCTCGTATATAACTCTCGGGGGTAGAGCACTGTTATGGCTAGGGGGTTCATAAGAACTTACCAAACCATTGCAAACTCCGAATACTGAGAAGTTCAATTACGGGAGACAGTCCATGGGTGCTAACGTCCGTGGACAAGAGGGAAACAACCCAGACCGCCAGCTAAGGTCCCAAATGACGTGCTAAGTGGAAAACGAAGTGGGAAGGCATAGACAGCCAGGATGTTGGCTTAGAAGCAGCCATCATTTAAAGAAAGCGTAATAGCTCACTGGTCGAGTCGTCCTGCGCGGAAGATGTAACGGGGCTAAGCACGTAACCGAAGCTGCGGATACTAGTTTACTAGTATGGTAGGAGAGCGTTCTGTAGGCCTGCGAAGGTGTACTGTGAGGTATGCTGGAGGTATCAGAAGTGCGAATGCTGACATGAGTAGCGATAAAGGGAGTGAAAAGCTCCCTCGCCGAAAGCCCAAGGTTTCCTGCGCAACGTTCATCGGCGCAGGGTGAGTCGGCCCCTAAGGTGAGGCAGAGATGCGTAGCTGATGGGAAACAGGTTAATATTCCTGTACCTATATACAATGCGATGTGGGGACGGAGAAGGTTAGGTCAGCCGGGTGTTGGATGTCCCGGTTCAAGCGTGTAGGTTGGTTCTTTAGGCAAATCCGGAGAGCTAAGACTGAGACGTGATAACGAGTCTGCTTGCAGACGAAGTGATTGATACCATGCTTCCAAGAAAAGCCACTAAGCTTCAGTTGTATAAGACCGTACCGCAAACCGACACAGGTGGGCAGGATGAGAATTCTAAGGCGCTTGAGAGAACCCGGGAGAAGGAACTCGGCAAATTAGCACCGTAACTTCGGGAGAAGGTGCGCCCCGGTAACGTGTATAGACTTGCTCTAGAAGCGTGATGGGGTTGCAGTGAAAAGGTGGCTGCGACTGTTTAATAAAAACACAGCACTCTGCAAACACGAAAGTGGACGTATAGGGTGTGACGCCTGCCCGGTGCTGGAAGATTAAATGATGGGGTGCAAGCTCTTGATTGAAGTCCCAGTAAACGGCGGCCGTAACTATAACGGTCCTAAGGTAGCGAAATTCCTTGTCGGGTAAGTTCCGACCCGCACGAATGGCGTAACGATGGCCACACTGTCTCCTCTCGGGACTCAGCGAAGTTGAAATGTTTGTGAAGATGCAATCTCCCCGCGGCTAGACGGAAAGACCCCATGAACCTTTACTGCAGCTTTACATTGGACTTTGACAAGATTTGTGTAGGATAGGTGGGAGACTATGAAGCGGTGTCGCCAGATATCGTGGAGTCATCCTTGAAATACCACCCTGATGTTGTTGAGGTTCTAACCTAGGTCCGTAATCCGGACTGGGGACCGTGTATGGTAGGCAGTTTGACTGGGGCGGTCTCCTCCCAAAGAGTAACGGAGGAGTGCGAAGGTAACCTAGGTACGGTCGGAAATCGTACTGATAGTGCAATGGCAAAAGGTTGCTTGACTGCGAGACGGACAGGTCGAGCAGGTGCGAAAGCAGGTCATAGTGATCCGGTGGTTCTGTATGGAAGGGCCATCGCTCAACGGATAAAAGGTACTCTGGGGATAACAGGCTGATTCCTCCCAAGAGTTCATATCGACGGGGGAGTTTGGCACCTCGATGTCGGCTCATCACATCCTGGGGCTGTAGCCGGTCCCAAGGGTATGGCTGTTCGCCATTTAAAGTGGTACGTGAGCTGGGTTTAAAACGTCGTGAGACAGTTTGGTCCCTATCTGCCGTGGGCGCTGCAAGTTTGAGGGGACCTGCTCCTAGTACGAGAGGACCGGAGTGGACGCACCTCTGGTGGACCAGTTATCATGCCAATGGTATAGCTGGGTAGCTAAGTGCGGAAGAGATAAACGCTGAAAGCATCTAAGCGTGAAACTCGCCTCGAGATGAGACTTGCCTCTGGCTTTAAGCCAGCTAAAGAGTCGTTCAAGACCAGGACGTTGATAGGTCAGGTGTGGAAGTGCAGTAATGCATTAAGCTAACTGATACTAATTGCTCGTGAGGCTTGATCCTATAACCTTAAAACTTAGACTAAAATCTAAGCCAGGTGTAGTTCAAAGCAATATGATTTGGCAATCATCTAGAAATAAGAAACACAAGTTGTTTCATACCCTAATCCCATTGAAATACTTAAGCCTGCGAGCTTAAATCCTTTACTTCTTCCAATTTGTTAAAGCAGGCTA
>NZ_JBQUZA010000011.1:0-5382 GCF_056314085.1 Methylophilus sp. DMC14
ACATATTGGGCCGCCACGTTGAGGGGGTCAATCACCGCATCCAGCGTCTCGTTCACGCCCTGGACAATCTTGCGGAAGTCACCTTGATGCTTGCTGGCATCCGCACGGGTGGATAAACGGCCTTCTACCGCTGCGTGCACCAATTCTTCAGTGTCATACACCATACTATTAATGGTCTCTATACACTGGTTCAGGTTGTTTTTAATGGCGTTAAAATCGCCTTTATAGTCAGCCGTAATCTTTTCTGGAATTTCACCTTTGGCGATCTGTTCCACATAGCTCGCAGCCACACCCAAAGGCGTTACAACTGCATCCAGTGTCTCGTTTATCCCCTCAACCACTTTGCGGAAATCGCCTTGATGCGGCTGAATGTCTGCCCGTGTAGAGAGATTGCCTTGTACCGCAGATTGTGCCAGGCCATGGGTATCATGAATGAGTAACTTAATCGACTTGACCATGCTTTGCATGGCCGTCATTAACTGGCCGGTTTCATCCTGGCTATGCACCTCAATCACGACATCTGTTCTACCCAGTGATAAGTCCTGTGCAACCTGGGCGGCTTCACGTATGGGTTTTGCAATTTTTGCGGCTGAAAACCAGATGACCGCAATCCCGGTTGCCGTCACCATCAAGCCTAACAATAACTGCCATAAAGCGGCTTGATTCGCACCGCTAGACAATCGTTGATCAAGCGCTTGCGCTTCTGCCAGCACGACGGCGGTTGGTACTTTAATCAGGACAGACCAAGGTTTGCCAGTGCGGCCCAACATAATGGGGGCGAGCGCCATCATTTGACCGGCTTGCTGGTCAATCGCGGCTAAATCATGACCAGACTGGATCTCTTGGAGATACTTTGCGCTACTGTCGCCCACAATTTTGCCAAAGGGCTGGCCAATCAAGCCTGGATTACGGCTATCGGCCACGATAAGCCCCATATTACTGACGATAACCACTTCGCCCTTGCCGTCAAACAGATTCTTGCTGGCACCTTCAGCGGTTTTTTGCACAAAGTCCAGATTGTAGTCAGTCCCGGCGACCCCATAAAACTTGCCGTTCTTGATAATGGGCGCCGACAGCGTGGTCAGCCATACAGATTTGCCCTGCACAATATAAGGAAATGGGTCCAATACACTTTCGGTATGGTTTGTTTTGGGGCCAAGATACCAGCCGCCTTTCATGACACCATTGGGGTGCTTGTCCAGCGTGTCATACTCCACCAGTGGTTGCACCGCAATCCGTCCGCTTTCATCACGGTTCCAATAAGGCGTAAAACGGCCGGTGAGGCTATTGTTGCCATCCCTGCCCGTTTTAAAAGTGTCATCTTTACCATCAAGCGCATCCGGCTCCCAACAACTATAAGTGCCATTGAACTCTGGGTTTTGTTTCAGCACATTGAGCAAGATGGCATTAATCTGGTCACGCCCCAGTGCCACGGAACCCTCTTTACTCAACACAAAAGTATTTGCCATCGTGCGTGCCGCATCCAGTGCGACATCAAACTTGGCCTGGATTTTTCCTGCTTCAGAGCCAGCCAGATTCTTCAAGCTGTTTTTGGTGCCTTCGTTGACTAACAACGATACGTTTTCAGACACCAGTTGCTGATTGTTTTTAGCTGAGAGATAAGAGGATCCGACGAGAATGCTGCCGCTCACCAGAATGGACAGCCCTGCCATCAGGACGATTTTGCCCTGAATAGATTGAAAGCGCTGAGACAACTGCATATTGACTTCCTTTGCATAAAAATAAATAGGGGGCGTGCATTGCTGACACACTGCTCTTCCGAGTTATTTCTAGCTTGAAGTCAATCAATGACCGTAAAGCCAATTTTTATATGAATAATAAAATCCGTTTATAAGATTTTTTATTCACTGTTTATGTAATCATTATCCCGCTAAAGATAAAGATCCAAATTGAATGTAAAACGTATTTTTATGGTTCTGTTTAAAGTCATTCAGGCATGAAGTTTTACAAACCCTGCCCAATGATGTGTAGACACAAAAAACGGCTGCCAAAGCAGCCGTTTCTGAAGATGACTTAGGTCAAAACTCTTCCCAATCCGAATTATCCGTGCCGGTTTTGGCACTGACCCTAGGTGGACTGGCCGTCGCTTGAGCACGCTGGGGTTTATCCACATAGCCGGAGGGGGCTGGAACCGGTCGTCCCGAGCCATGCTGAGGCATGGTTCGCGGTGTTGAAGAAACACTTCCCTTGGCTTGAGACTTAGGTGAGGCGGTAAAGCCTGATCCCGCGCCCCTCTCCAGCTTGAACTGGCTGACCACATCCGCCAGCTGATTGGCCTGATCAACCAGGGATTCTGCCGCAGCGGCCGCTTCTTCAACCAATGCTGCATTCTGTTGCGTGGTTTCATCCATGCTGGTCACTGCCTGGTTTACCTGATCAATGCCGGTGGTTTGCTCAATAGAGGCAGCAGAGATTTCACTGATAATGTCAGCCACGCGTTGCACAGAGGAGACCACCTCGTCCATGGTGCTACCGGCATTTTCGACCAGCTTGGTGCCTTCAGTGGTTTTATTCACAGAGTCTGCAATCAGCTCTTTAATCTCTTTCGCAGCACTGGCTGAACGCTGGGCCAGGTTACGCACCTCACCTGCGACCACGGCGAAGCCTCTGCCCTGCTCACCTGCACGCGCCGCTTCTACCGCTGCGTTCAGCGCCAGGATGTTGGTCTGGAAGGCAATGCCGTCAATCACCGAAATAATGTCTTCGATCTTCTTGGCACTTTCGTTGATCGCACTCATGGTGGCAACCACTTCGTTCACCACCTGGCCACCTTTGACGGCAACGCCTGAGGCGGTCAGCGCCAGCTGGTTGGCCTGTTTGGCGTTATCAGCGTTCTGTTTCACGGTCGAAGCCAGTTGTTCCATGCTGGCGGCAGTCTCTTCCAGACTGGAGGCTTGCTGCTCGGTACGCGCAGACAGGTCTGAGTTACCGCTGGAGATTTCATTGGCAGCCGTGGTGATGGTTTCGACGGCTTCAGTCACTGCAATGATCGGTTCTACGATCATGTCCAGCGTGTGGTTAACGCCTTCAACAATTTTGCGGAAATCGCCTTTATGCTGGGAAGCGTCAGCCCGCACTGAAATGCGGCCTTCGCCTGCAGCTTCTGTTAAGCCGTTGATGTCACCAATCAACCCTTTCAGGTTTGCGCGAACTTGCTCAACCGTGTCGTTGATCTCGCCCTTTTTACCTGGCCAGCGCTGAAGCGGAATGTCGAAGTTACCTTCACCAAAGCCCTTCACGACCTGCATGGATTGCTGGTTCATTTCCAACAAGCCCGTCACCATATTGTTGACAGACTTGGCCAGCGTACTGAAATCGCCTTTAAACATGTCATCACGTAGCATGGCATCAATTTCACCTTGCTCATGCGCATTACTGACCCAGTTAACCGAATCAATCAAGCCTTTGAGGTTGCCGCCAATTTTCTTGACGCTCTTGTTGATAAATGCTTTTTCGCCGGGGAATTCCTTGATGGTGGCGGAGAAGTTACCTTCACCAAATTGCAAAATACAATCGGTTACCGTTTTATTTTCTTCGATATATTCCTGCACCATGCCGTTCACCCCTTCAGCCAAGGCGCTGAAGTGGCCATTATATTTGGCAGGGTCAATAAAATAGCTGATATTGCCCTGACGATGGGCAGCAGACATCTGGTTTAAGTCGGATATGATATTGGTCAAATTGGCTCTGACTTGCTCAATATCGCGGTTGATCTCGGCTTTTTTCCCTTTGAATGTCTCAAGCGGAATGCCAAAGTCGCCATTGCCAAAGCCGTTGATTACAGCCATCACCTTGCGGGTCGACGTATGTTGGTCATCCAGCATTTGATTGACCCCTTCGGCCATGTCTTTAAACATACCTTGATGCTGGGTACTGTGGATACGGCGATCAATCTCACCGTTGGCTTGCGCATGCGCGACATCTTTCATTTCGCTGATGACTTTTAGCACATGTTGCCGCATGCGTTGTAGCTGGTAGGCAACACTGCCTTGGTCATGTTCAGCCAGCGGTACGGCAAAGTCAGAATCCCCTTCACCAATTTTTTTGGCAAACTCAGTGAGTTCCAACGGATCTGCACCTAACCGGTTAAGCAGGGATTTAGAGATTGCAATAGCCATCCATCCAGCGATAAGAATGGCAATCCCCAATGCAATTTGCATCAGTATGGAAAACCCGGAAGCGACAGACTTGGCTTGCGCTGAAGCCGTTTTGTTTAATGCCTCCTGATAATCAATAAACTGGTTAATGCTTTTGAGCCATTCTACAAACAAGGGCTTGGCTTCACTCATTAACAGACTTTTCGCTTGCTCCTCATCACCTGCATGGCGTAATGCAATCACACGCTCAATCACCGGTAATGTTTTGACTTCGATAGACTTGATGTGCGTGAGAATTTCTTTTTCATCTGCCGTAACAGCCGCATCCTCTTTAAAAATAGCATCCAGCTTGGCCGCACTCTCTTCATAAGCAACCGCCAATCGACGGATATCACTGATGGACTTGTCCACTTCAGCACTGGATGCCTCCAGGGTCACATCACGTAAACTAATCGCTCGGTCATGCACGCTGCCGCGAAAGTTAATGGCATAGCGCTGCTTAACGCTGTTCACATCATTGATTTCGGTTAGCGTATCGTCGATTTCACGCACACGGTCAATCCCAATAACAGTTAATCCTGCCATCAGCAGAATCATGCTACCAAACCCGACCATCAGGCTTTTCTTTACTCTCATGTTTCCGAACATTTATCCATCCTCAGTATTTGCTTACGCCTATGCCAAATGCTTGTTTAAGATTACAAAAGTCAAAGACATGACTGTCTTCTGACGTGTCTTGCCAACACAAACACTTTTTTCCTTAATACTTTGCTATCTTGCAATTAGTCATCCATCAAGCATCGATTAAAGAAAGGCTTAAAACCTATCCTTTTAATGTCTTTGAAGGGATGTCCTTAAAATGCAAATAGCTCCCAAACCGAGCGCATAAAAAAAGCCGGCTGTTAAACAGCCGGCTTTTTATTTAGACGAATGGTTAGAACTCTTCCCAATCCGAATCGTCAGTGCCTGTTTTGGCGGACGGCCTTGACGTGCTCGGCGGAGATTTTGAAAACTGCGGTTTATCGACATAGCCTGAAGGGGCTGGCACAGCTCGGCCCGAACGCGAATCTGCACTTGGTCTTGGCGCTGAATATCCGCCACTACCAGAAGAGGATTTGAGCGTTGCAGTGAACCCTGTGTTGACTTTACCTTCCAGCTTGAACTGGCTAATCACATCAGCCAGCTGGTTGGCCTGATCGACCAGGGATTCAGCCGCAGCAGCGGCCTCTTCAACCAGTGCAGCGTTCTGCTGGGTGGTTTCATC
>NZ_JBQUZA010000012.1:0-2825 GCF_056314085.1 Methylophilus sp. DMC14
AAACTCACCCAAGCCCCTCTTGGTGCCCCCGGTGCAATAAAGTTAGTTGTTTGCCAATCACTAGAGTTATGGTTGTAGCCATCAGGTCCAATCGCACCATATATTGATGGTGAGAATGGATTTCTACCTAAACGACCTGCTGAGAAATATTCCTTGTCAAAAATGTTGTTAATACGCAACCCTAATGTCCACTCTGAATTAATCTTGTAGCTGGTTTGGAAGTTAATTGTCATGTAGCCAGGGACAAAACCGGGGGAGGTGGTTGGTGAACGCCTAACCTGCCTGATGGTTCCTGTGGTTGGGTCCTCATAACTATCGACTAAAGTCACACCTGTTTGGTGTTTGTTGTTCTCATTACCACGCACGTACGCCATGGAGTGCGCAATCGCGGTGAGACCTAATTGCCATTTAGGTGTCACCGCATAACTGACCGTGGCATTCAGATTATGAAGTGGCACACCAGGCATCCTGTCACCTGGATTGACCTGAATTTGTCGACCATAGTCATTATTACCAAAAACCGTCTCAACCGAGCTACTATTGTCGTTCGCGGCCATCATGAAGGTATTTTCAAACGTTGCTGATGTCAGCGCATAGTTCAAGCGTAATTTCCACTTGTCTAATGACGCAGTCATCCCAGCCTCAATCCCTTGCCGACGGGTATCACCGATCGTATTAAAGAAACTTCTGTTGCCAGGGTAAGTGACTAGATAGATATCATCCCGCAAATCTGTCTGGTAAGCGCCCAAATTCCACTCAATATTGTCACCCCAACGACCTCTTAAACCGATGTCCATGGAAGTTGATTTAATCTGAGGTAGATAAGGGTCTCCTGAGAGCGTTGTTGGCAATGAGCAAGAACGATTCTCTGCCAAACTACGAGCAAGAAACTGATTTATACCAATCTGTACTGGAGTTGGATCAAAAGCACACCCTAACTCAATGACAGAAGGAACTCGAGTACCCTGCGAGATATTCGCGTAGATATTCAGATCATCTTTTGCTTGCCAGCTTAAGCCCAAAGATGGGTTAAGCGATTGATACGAGAATTTCTCTTTTTCAGGAGCATTCAACACATTAGAAGCATCCGGGACTATATAGCCTGTCGTAGGACAATTACCATTTATACAAGCACCGTACTCATCAGGAAAAGCTTCAAATTGCGAGAGATCAAAAACTGTAAATCCAAATGTACGTGAGGCTATTTTGTTATGGCCTTTAGTGGTGTTATAACGTGCTGAACCGGTAAAATGTAGAGTTTCAATAGGGCTCCACGTCTCGCTAAAATACAAGCTTTTGGTCACCTGACTACCTTTAAAATTATTATTACTGATTGGCTGATCAGCCAACGCATATTGATCCCGTATTTCATCCGGAGCCAAATAGGCTTTACGATTAGCGTCCAGTAATCCCAGCATCTGGCTACTGGTATAGTCTGCAGAAGGCATATCAATAGAAGCGCCTACCATGAGTTTGTGCTTCTCAAAGTTCCAGTTCAGTTGAACAGAAGCACCATCTGTGATTTGATCGATTTGAGTATTGGTAAGCACAGAGGTCGGTGTACCTTCTACTACACCCGGCGCTTGCCCCCCTCCTTGTGCTGCGCCATCTACATAAGTAGGTTGCCCTGTACTGCCATATGGAACCTCTAGAGGAGGCAGCCCAGTAGCATCAGTTCCATCCGGTCCAGACTTATACCCAGCACAATCGGCGGCATTGTTAGGGGCTACAGGCACCACCATGTGTTTTACACCATCCGCCGTGTAATAATAGAAATTCTGCAGGCCAAAAAAAGCCTGAGTAACGGGGTCACCGACTACCGTACGAAGCTGTATGAGTGTTGATGTATCGTATACCCATGATGGCTCGCCATTACTGTAGCTTGTAACTTCCCCAGAACCAATAACTGCTGAAGAACCATTTTGCGCGCGAAAGATTAATTGTTCTCGATAGTTCTTAAATACCCCATTAAAATTATTTTGCGCTCCAGTCAAGAATGCCCTCGCCTCATCAGGAATTGCTTGGTTGAACGAACCAGCAGGTGGAGTGCCGGAAATAAAATCTATAAAGTCCTGATTGGCAAATGGGTCATTTACATCCGTGTCCATATCAAGCACATAATAATCAGGCAGACCATAGCTATTGGTGCTATCAAACAAGCACGTAAACTGCTCACCTGGCCGCAAGTTTCTTTTGACTGTCTGCGCACCATATTGCGTATATACATCTGCGCCATATTGGTTCCGATTACTTTTCCTGCGATAGGCTTGGGCAGTGACAGAAAAATTATCATTAACGAAATAGCTACCTGAGAGCTGAAACTGGAGTAACTTGTTTTTAGTCTTATCGGGCGAGGTAAATACGCCATCTCTATCTTGTGCGTACATTTCATTCGGGATTAGGCCATTACCAACCAAATCGTTCCAAACGTTTAATACCCCAAGATTAAGATCTAGCTTATCTCCGCGATAACTAGCCTTGGTAAAAAGCTGATTGACTCGGCTTGGGGAGTTCTCCCGCCAGCCATCCTCTAAAAAGAAGTTTCCCGCTGCAAATAAACCAACCGTACCATTGTTCCAGCCTCCATCTACCTGAAGTTGTTTGCGTCCAAAAGAACCCGTTAGTACGTCTGCATTAAACCCTGAGTGATTAAATCCATCCTTGGTTTTCATAGAAAGCGCACCACCTAAGGTCCCTAACCCGAAGATGGGGTTCGAGCCAGGAAACACATCGAAACTGGCAAGCGCATTTAATGGAATCATGTCCCAGTTAACTACATCCCCAAATGGCTCATTAATACGAATACCGTCAATAAAAGCAGACAA
>NZ_JBQUZA010000013.1:0-1256 GCF_056314085.1 Methylophilus sp. DMC14
GTGATCTTGCCTGTAAAAAGTGGACATCATCTAACCGATCATTTCCACCGAAATCGGTGATTGATACCCAATACCCGAATGCAACCGTACCGGGTTATAAAAGTCATCAATATATTGCTTAATTGCCACTTTCAAATCCTCGCCCCCTTTAAAACGATTGCCATGTATCCACTCACTTTTAAACGAATGGAAGAATGACTCCATGTGTGCATTATCGGTACACTGCCTTGGTCGGTTCATACTTGGCTGAATGCCATGTTGCCTTAACAAGGCCTGATATTCAAGCGCGGCATACTCAATCCCTCGGTCTGAATGAAACCATAGGCCAGCTGTAGGTTTTCTTTGCTTGATGGCCATCTTCAGTGCCGTACAGGTTAAGCTCGCCTTACGATGATTGTCCAATGCCCAGCCAACAATGCGACGTGAGAACATATCCATCACCACGGCTAAAAATTGCCAACCATTGCCCGTTTTAATAAAGGTCACATCGCCCACCCACAATTGATTGATGCTGGTAGGTTCTGTCATGCCAAGCTTCTCATTACCATGACGCTGAAAGAATGCGTGACTCCCTGCATTCCGCCAGTACAGTCGACTTGCTCTGCCTGCAAGGCCCATCTGGCGCATCAACTGTGCAACCTTGTTACGCCCACAGTGGAGCCCTTGTTGCCTAAGCGCGGCATGAATACGCGGGCTGCCATAAGCTTCGTGGCTGCTTTTGTGTATTGCTTTAATCTGTTCACACAATTGCCCATCTGACACTGTACGTGCTGATACTGGACGCCTCTGCCATGCATAGAATCCACTGCGCGATACCTTGTATTTCTCGCACATCATTTGGATCGAGAAATCTTGGCTATTTTGGGCAATGAAACGGAAGATGTCCGTTTTGCCTCTGAAGTGAATTTGATGGCTTTTTTTAAAAGGTCATGCTCCAGCTTCAGCTGGGCGTAGGCTTTTTCTACCTCGCGAAGGCGCAGTAGCTCAGCTTCATTAACCAGCTCAGGTTTATCGCTTGGTAGATTTGCCATAATCAGCCCTTCACGAGATTGTTTTTTCCATCGTGACAGCATAAAGGGATGAATGTCTAGAGAATGGGCTACGTCTTGCACCAATACACCAGGTTGGGAGGCTAATCGAACTGCCTCAGCTTTAAATGATTCCGTATATCGAGCGTATATCCGTTTGATTGTTCTTGCCATTTCACATCTCCTAAAAAGTTAGGTCGATGTGTCTACTTTTCTAAGGCAAGTCCA
>NZ_JBQUZA010000014.1:0-869 GCF_056314085.1 Methylophilus sp. DMC14
GGCCAATTGGTCAGGAACATCTTACATTTCTGATTCTACAAGCGCACAACTGCTCATAATTGTTCGTGCTTTGGGCTTTGCTGTTGCGGGTTTTATCGGCGCTTGGTTTGCGCCAAGACATTCGCGGCTATCTCTTGTTGTGCTTATTTTGTTATCTATTTTGGCTACGTTTTTTGACCAGCTTCCCTCTACATATATAGTGATTTGGTACGTCGCTGCGCCTTTCGGCATTCTTCTTGGAGTGCGTTTACTATGGTGGCTTGAGCGTGAAGCCTAACCCATCAGTCAATCGGGACTGGCGAAAAGTAGCTTTTATGAAATATTTATTTATAACGAGGGTTGAGCCAGTGTTGTCGCCAGCCCCTTACTTCAGACGTTAGAGCTAATATGCATTCAGTACGTGAAAAAATGGAAACAGCAATTAAATCTTTCATAGTGCCTAACCTTCGTGAAATGGGTTTCAAAGGCTCAATGCCTCATTTTCGCCGCATTGGTGAATCAAAAGCAGATTTGTTAACTTTTCAATTTAATTCATCAGGTAGTGGCTTTGTGGTTGAGTTGGCTGTTTGCACTGCCGCAGACGTTGAAAACCATTGGCGGGCTGACCTTACATTCAATAATGTTACAGCTCAGGACATTAACTCTCGCCAGAGGTTGGGTTCCAAAACAAAAGGTAGTGACCATTGGTTCGTATATGGAAAGAAAAAATATGAAACTGGTCACGAAAAAATAGAACCAGATGTTGTTTATCAAAACATTGCTACTGAAGTAACATCTCTTATAAATAGCCAAGCAGAGCAAATATGGCTGGCTCTAACCCATAATTCAAGCGGGACGCCTAACGGCGCCCCTTAATTCAAACGTTAGGC
>NZ_JBQUZA010000015.1:0-677 GCF_056314085.1 Methylophilus sp. DMC14
GCAGAGATTGTGGGCGAACTAATCAACATAGCAAGAGATGCTACTAACATCCATGGGAGGCCGCAAGCAACCATAAAGCTCACGGGCAAACCGCATAACAATGCTATCAATAGTTCACGAGGGTTCGGTGTTTTTCGCATGCTTGACTGCTAACGTGCTAGGTGAGGGGCCGCCAGAGCGGCGAAGCCGCGTAGGGAACCGAGAAGCGCAGCTTCTCGGCGGTCCCTCTCGACCGGCGGGTTAGGGCTCGGGTGGTCATGCCGGTCCCCAGGAAAACCAGCGTGGCGAAACGAGAAACCACGATAAGAGCGCTACCACGGTTGTGAAAACCAACCACGGTAGAGTGCCAAGAATGTCTTGCATGGTGTCGCTAGCCCACCAACTGAACAGCAATACGGGGAGAACATATGCAATAAGCACAGCCCACCACTGGAGTAGCCCCGCACGAAACAACGTGATGTACAGGAAACCGCCGTAGATCAACTGAATAATTAGCCCGGAACCAAAAGCGAGCAGACCTACCCGGAAATATCCTTTGAGTGGAGGAACAGCACCTTCAAGCGTGACAGTTACAAACATCCAGGCGACGAACATGAGAGAAAAGGCCAATGCCGGTGCCAGCCAAGCGAGAAGGAGATGATTTGGCATTCGCATGCGGGTAGAGCCCTAACGTTTGA
>NZ_JBQUZA010000016.1:0-619 GCF_056314085.1 Methylophilus sp. DMC14
GTATCAATCACCGATTTCGGTGGAAATGATCGGTTAGATGATGTCCACTTTTTACAGGCAAGATCACGCGCTAAAGCGCGCCCCTTAATTCAAACGTTAGGTCACATATGTCTTGGGGCTCAATCTACTTGCTATCCGAACGGTCACTTAAAGTGTGCTGCACCATTATCGGCATTGTTCTCTTGTTTATCTCAGCCCATGTTTGGAGTCAAGGCGAGCTTCAAGCTAATGGCGCTCAAGCTCTTATTCTCATCCCCCTATCTTCAGCTATCGTACTGCTCATAGGTGCTGGTACTTTAAAGAAGGAGCCTCTAAGGAATTTGGTCTTGTCTTGGTTCGTTGGTGTACCTACGTTTTTCTTGGTTATCAATTCAGTTGCATGCGGTGCTGGTTGGTTTTCTTCATCATGGTGCCAGTGAGTCTGTTGCAAGCTATTGTCGAAAGACCTAACCCATCAGTCAAGCGGGACTGGCGAAAAAGAGCTTTTATGAAATTTTTATTAATAACGAGGGTTGAGCCGCCAATGTCGCCAGCCCCTTACTTCAAACGTTAGGGCTCTACCCGCATGCGAATGCCAAATCATCTCCTTCTCGCTTGGCTGGCACCGGCATTGGCCTTT
>NZ_JBQUZA010000017.1:0-533 GCF_056314085.1 Methylophilus sp. DMC14
AACCACCTGAGGCTAGCCAATTAATAATAATATGAGTTATACCAGCGATAACAAAAACTATATTTTCGAGAATGATACATACACCAATTTCCGTAATGAGAGCAGCAATTACAGCTAACCAGATATGACGTGGGTGAGAGTTCTGCATATTCATTGACTCAATATTGCCTAACGTTTGAATTCACTGGCTGCCGAAGGCAGTCCAGTGGAATGAGTTGTTAGCAGGCATGCTCTTCTCCGGTGAACCCTCTGCACTGCAATATAGAAAAATAGATAGCGGAACCTACCGGAGGACCGATTAGCAACAACAGTGATTGGATGCCACTGAACCAGCCACTAACTTCAACAGCAACGTAGAAAGCACACAGAGTAGCTAGCCAAAACATTGGACCAAAGGTGTATGGTCGTTGAAGTGCAGTTACCAGTGCTAGGCGCCAATACGTAACCATTGCGAGCAGGCAAGCTGCGACAAATGCTACGCCGTAAAATGCAGAGATTGTGGGCGAACTAATCAACATAGCAAGAGATGCTAC